>NZ_JAPYKQ010000006.1:0-340975 GCF_037179625.1 Mesorhizobium sp. Cs1299R1N3
CTGGCGGTCTTACTCTCAATCTTGGTCATGGTGGCGTTCCTTCGCGGGAATCAGGTGACGTTGAACATCACCAGCCTGCCATGACCGCCCTCTCTCAGCGAATTTGCAGAACTCTCAGCACACTACCACACCGCCACACCGGCCGAGGCTGGCGATCCTTCACACCCCCCTCTGGCCTGCCGGCCATCTCCCCCGCAAGGGGGGAGATAGGCTGTATCAACTCACCTGTCGATCCGTGTCGACAGGATGATCGACGACGCGGTTCGTTCGACCCCGTCCATGGCGCCGATCTGGTCGAGCAGCGTGTCGAGGTCGCGGATCGACGGCGCGTCGACGATGACGATCATGTCGAAATTGCCGCTGACGGAGTGCAGCGTCCTGACCGGCGGCAACGCCTGCAGGCTGCGCACCACCCTATCCGCCAGCTTGGGCGTGACGGTGAGCAGCACATGCGCCCTGACCAGCCCCTGCTCATAGTCCGGCGCCAGCCTGACGCCATAGCCTCTAATAATGCCGCGCTGCTCCAGCCGCTCGATCCGGCTTTGCACCGTGGTGCGCGAGACGCCGAGCTGCCGCGCCAGTTCGGCCGTCGAGGCGCGCGCGTTGGCGCGCAGCAGGGAAAGCAGGGCCTGTTCGGCATCACTGAGCATTTCGACGAGACTCTTCGGCAAATTAACTAAAGATAGGGTGCGGTTTGCAAGATCTCACGCTTCCTTTCGACAGGCAAGCTGCGATGATTCCGGCGAACGCAGATGGCAGGGGTATTTGACCATGAACAACATCGTTATCGTCGGGGCCGGCAAGATCGGCTCGACCATCGCCGAAATGCTCGCCGCAACGGGTGACTACCATGTCACCCTCGTCGACCGCTCGGCCGCGCAACTCATTGCCGCCGAAGTGCCCGATGGCGTCGAGACGCTCGTACTCGACATCGCGGCGGTCGGTGCGCTTGAAGCCGCACTCGCCGGCAAGTTCGCGGTGCTGAGCGCCGCCCCCTTCCATCTCACCACGCGCATCGCCGAAGCAGCGGCCAGCGCGGGCGTGCATTATCTCGATCTCACCGAGGATGTCGTCTCGACCAGGCGGGTCAAGGAGCTGGCACGTTCCGCCAAGAGCGCCTTCATCCCGCAATGCGGACTGGCGCCGGGCTTCATCTCGATCGTCGCCAACGATCTCGCCAGCCGCTTCGACACGCTGGAAAGCGTGCGCATGCGCGTCGGCGCGCTGCCGCAATACCCGTCCAACGCGCTGAACTACAATCTGACCTGGAGCACCGACGGCGTCATCAACGAATATTGCGAGCCCTGCGAGGCGATCGTCGAGGGTGAGCTGGTCGAAGTGCCGCCGCTGGAAGAGCGCGAGGAATTCTCGCTCGACGGCGTCACCTACGAGGCGTTCAACACCTCGGGCGGGTTGGGCACCTTGGCCGAGACGCTGAAGGGCAAGGTGCGCACGCTGAACTACCGCACGATCCGCTACCCCGGCCATGCCGCGATCATGAAGGCGCTGCTCAACGACCTTGGCCTGCGCCACCGCCGCGATGTGCTGAAGGACATTTTCGAAAGCGCCCTGCCGGCGACGCTGCAGGACGTCGTCATCGTCTTCGTCACCGTTTCCGGCCGCAAGAACGGCCGCCTGCTGCAGGAGACCTACGCCAACAAGATCTATTCCAGGCGAGTCGGCCAGACGGTGCGCAGCGCCATCCAGATCACCACCGCCTCCGGCATCTGCGCCGTGCTCGACATGCTGGCCGATGGCTCGCTGCCGGCGACCGGCTTCGTCAAGCAGGAGGAAATCGCGCTCGAAGCCTTCCTCGCCAACCGCTTCGGCCGCGCCTATGCCCAACATGAGATGGTAAGCCGGCTGGCGGGGTGAGCCCTTCCGGACACGCTGGCGGGACAGCGCCCCCCTCTGTCCTGCCGGACATCTCCCCCTCGAGGGGGGAGATTGGACTTCACTGCGGCCTTCGCCAATTTCGGTGGCGAAGTAACTGGCGGCGCCGAACTGCCGATCTCCCCACTTGAGGGGGAGATGCCCGGCAGGGCAGAGGGGGGCGCTGTCCCGCCGGCATTTCCGTTCTGCATCGGCGCGCCTCCTCAAATATGCAGCGCGTGCCCCAGCGCCTTCAGCGCGGCTTCCTGGAACCCTTCGCCTTGCGTCGGATGCGAATGGATCGTGCCTGCGATGTCCTCCAGCCTTGCCCCCATCTCCAGCGCCAGCCCAAACGCCGCCGACAGCTCCGACACGCCCTGACCGACCGCCTGGATGCCGAGCACCAGATGATTGTCCGCACGCGCCACGACGCGAACGAAGCCATCCTCGCCGAGCTTAGTCATGGCGCGACCATTGGCGGCGAAGGGGAACAGGCCGATCTTGATCTCGCCGAGCGCCTTGGCCTCTTCAGGCGACAGACCCGCCGTCACCAGCTCGGGATCGGTGAAGCAAACGGCGGGGATCGAGCGCTTGTCCCAGCTGCGCTTGTGGCCGGCGACGATCTCGGCGACCATTTCGCCTTGCGCCATCGCCCGGTGCGCCAGCATCGGCTCACCGGTGACGTCGCCGATGGCGAAGACGCCGCGCATCGAGGTCCGGCACTGGTCGTCGATCCTGATGAACTTTCCGGCCCTGTCGAGATCGATCTGCTCGAGCCCCCAACCCTCGGTCACCGGCTTGCGGCCGACCGTCACCAGGATCTTGTCCGCCGCGACCTTGCCGCTCTTGCCGTCGGATGTCTCGACCAGCAGCGCATCGCCTTTCGTCGACAGTCCCTTGGCCTTGGCGCCTGTCATCACCTCGACGCCAAGTGCGGCGAGCCGCTTGACCACCGGCCGTGTCAGTTCGGCATCATATTGCGCCAGCACGCGCGGCAAGGCCTCGACCACGGTCACCTTGGCGCCCATCTTGGCGAACGCCATGCCGAGCTCCAGGCCGATATAGCCGCCGCCGACGACCGCAAGCCTCTTCGGCACTTCGCTCAACGCCAGGGCTTCAGTGGAAGAAATCACCGGTCCGCCGAAGGGCAGGAGTTCGACCGGTGCCGAGCCCGTCGCGATCACGATCGTTTCCGCGCGGATCACCTGGCTTCCGGTCTCGGTCTCGACCTCGACGGTCTTGCCGTCGCGAAACCTCGCCCAGCCATGCACGGTCTTCACCCCGGCCTTCTTGAGCAGGCCGGCGACGCCACTGTTGAGCCGGCTGACGATCCCGTCCTTCCAGGCGATGGTCCTGGCCAGATCGAGCACCGGTGCCGTGACCGAGATGCCGAGCGGGCTCTTGCCGCCGGCCATATCAGACACCTTCTCGAATTCCTCCGCCGCATGGATCAGCGCTTTTGAGGGGATGCAGCCGACATTGAGGCAGGTGCCGCCGGGCTTGCCCGCCTCGACGATAACCGTATCGACGCCGAGCTGCCCGGCACGAATGGCGCAGACATACCCCCCGGGCCCGGCGCCGATGACGAGCAGCTTGCAGGAGATTTCTTTCATGGCGTCGGCTTCCCTTGGACGAAGGCCGCCGCGCGCTTTTGCCTTCTCCCCTTGTGGGGTCCGAAGGACGGGGCGAGACCAGTGGCTCGCCCCAGGGCGGTGGATCGGCGCGCCAGCGACGAGACGGATGAGGGGTGTTCCAGCGGAGTGAAACGTCGGCGTTCCCTGGAACACCCCTCATCCGTCGCCTGCGGCGACACCTTCTCCCACAACAAGGGGAGAAGGGGGAGCTTACATCCGCCCGCCGCGCATTGATTTCCGTTCGAGACCGACCCCATCATCCCCTCTAATCCACGAAAATCAGCGCCGGCGTCTCCAGCAGCGCTTTTATCCGCTGGATGAACACCGCGGCGTCCCAGCCGTCGATGACGCGATGGTCGAAGCTCGACGACAGGTTCATCATCTTGCGCGGGATGAACTGCGTGCCGTCCCACACCGGCCGCACCATCATCTTGTTGACGCCGATGATCGCCACTTCCGGGTGGTTGATGACCGGCGTCGTGGCGACGCCGCCCATGGCGCCGAGCGAGGTGATGGTGATGGTCGAGCCGGACAGCTCGTCACGCGTCGCCGTGCCCGACTTGGCCGCCTCGGCCAGCCTGGCGACCTCGGCGCCGCACTCCCAGATGTCGCGCGCCTCGGCGTGCTTGACGACAGGCACCACCAGCCCCGACGGCGTCTGCGCGGCGATGCCGATATGGATGCCGCCATGCTGGTGGATGATGCCGGCCTCGTCGTCGAACAGCGAATTGAGCTGGGGCTGGTCCGCGATCGCCTTGACCATCGCCCGCATCAGGAACGGCAGCAGCGTCAGCTTCGGCCTCTCCGCGCCTCCCTTGGCGGCGCGCTTTTCCTTGTTGAGCGCGGCGCGCAATTCCTCCAGCGCCGTCACGTCGATCTCCTCGACATAGGTGATGTGCGGGATGCGCGACTTGGACAGCGTCATCTTCTCGGCGATCTTGCGCCGCAGGCCGACCAGTTTGATGTCCTCGATGGCATCGTTGCGGGCGAGGCCCGATGCCTTGGCCACTTGCGGCCCGCGCGCCAGGAAAGCCTCGATGTCTTCGTGGCCGATGCGGCCGGCCGGGCCGCTGCCTGCCACTTGCCTGAGATCGATGCCGGCCTCCTTGGCGCGCAAGCGGACAGCTGGCGAGGCCAGCGGTTTTTCGCCTTCCGGGCGTGGTGCGCCGGAGGCCGAGGGCCGTGCGATGGTCTTGGCGGCAGCCGGCGACGGTGCGGGTTTCGCCGGTGCCTCGGCGGGCTTTGCCTTGGGGGCCGGTGCGGTTTCGGGCTTTGGGCTCGCCGGCTTGGCGAGTGCTTCGGCTTCGGCGGCCGGTGCCGTCCCTTGCCCGGCGGCCTTCACATTGCCCTCGCCCGCCACTTTCAGCCGCACGATGGGCGACCCGATCGCCACCGTGTCGCCGATCTCGGCGCCCAGCCACAGGATCTCGCCATCGACGGGCGACGGGATTTCCACCGTCGCCTTGTCGGTCATCACGGCGGCCAGCAACGTGTCCTCGCGCACGATGTCGCCGATCTTCACATGCCATTCGACGAGTTCGGCTTCGGCGACGCCCTCGCCGACATCGGGCAGCTTGATGATGTGTTCGCCCATTTCAGGCCTCTCTAAGCTTCCAATGTTTCGATAAGCGCGCGGCCGACACGGGCCGGGCCGGGGAAATAGTCCCACTCCTGCGCGTGCGGATAGGGCGTGTCCCAGCCGGCGACGCGGACCACCGGCGCTTCCAGATGGTAGAAGCAGTTTTCCTGCACCAGCGCCGACAGTTCGGCGCCGAAGCCCGACGTCAGCGTCGCCTCGTGCACGACGACGCAGCGCCCGGTCTTCTTCACCGAGGCCACGATCGTGTCGAGGTCGAGCGGCAGCAGCGTCCTGAGGTCGATGATCTCGGCATCGATGCCGGTCTCCTCGGCCGCGGCCTGGGCGACATAGACCATGGTGCCGTAGGCGAGCACCGTGACGGCGGAACCCGCCCTGCGGATCGCCGCCTTGCCGAGCGGCACGGTATAGTGGCCGTCGGCGACCTCGCCGAGTTCGTGCTTCGACCACGGCGTCACCGGCCGGTCGTGATGGCCGTCGAACGGGCCATTATAGAGCCGCTTCGGCTCCAAGAAGATCACCGGGTCGGGATCCTCGATAGCGGCGATCAGCAGGCCCTTGGCGTCATGCGGGTTGGATGGCACCACCGTCTTCAGGCCCGACACATGGGTGAACAGCGCTTCCGGGCTCTGGCTGTGTGTCTGGCCGCCGAAGATGCCGCCGCCGGTCGGCATGCGCACCACGATCGGGCAGGTGAAATCACCGTTCGACCGGTAGCGCAGCCTTGCGGCTTCCTGCGTCAGCTGGTCGTAGGCCGGATACATGTAGTCGGCAAACTGAATCTCCACGCACGGCTTCAACCCATAGGCGGCCATGCCGATGGCCGAGCCGACAATGCCGGATTCGTTGATCGGCGCGTCGAAGCAGCGGCTCTTGCCGTATTTGGCCTGCAGGCCATGGGTGACGCGAAAAACGCCGCCGAAGAAGCCGACATCCTCGCCGAACACGACGACTTTGCCGTCGCGCTCCATCGAAACGTCCATGGCATCCCGGATGGCTTCGATCATGGTCCGCCTTGGCATGGCTCAGACTCCCGCCTGCTGGCGCTGGCGCCTGAGATGCGGCGGCATCTCGGCATAGAGGCCCTCGAACATGTCGCGCGTCGACGGCTTGCCGCCGGCATGCAGCGTACCGTGGCTTTCCGCCTCCTTCTGCGACGCGATCACCGTGTCGAGGATTTCCGCCTCGGCCTGCGCGTGCCGCTCGTCCGACCAGACGCCGAGCTTGATCAGATGGTTCTTCAGCCGCACGACCGGATCGCCGAGCGGCCAGGCATCGGATTCGGTCTTTGGCCGGTAGGCGGAGGGATCGTCCGAACTCGAATGGGCGCCGGCGCGGTAGGTGACATATTCGACCAGCGTCGGCCCGAGATTGTTGCGGGCTCGCTCGGCCGCCCATTTGGCCACCGCATGGACCGCCAGATAGTCATTGCCGTCGACGCGCAGCGACGGAATGCCGAAGCCGAGGCCGCGTGCTGCGAAGGTGCCCGAGCCGCCGCGCGCAATGCCCTGAAAAGTCGAGATCGCCCACTGGTTGTTGACGACGTTGAGCACTACGGGCGCCTTGTAGGTGGAAGCGAACACCAGCGCCGAATGGAAATCGGATTCGGCCGTCGAGCCGTCGCCGATCCAGGCGGCGGCGATGCGCGAATCGTTCGAGATCGCCGAGGCCATCGCCCAGCCGACCGCCTGGATATACTGCGTCGCCAGATTGCCGGAGATCGAGAAGAAGCCGTGCTCTTTCGACGAATACATGATCGGCAGCTGCCGGCCTTTCAGCGGATCGGCCTCGTTGGAATAGATCTGGTTCATCATGGTGACCATCGGATAGCCGTCGGCGATCAGCAGGCCGGCCTGCCGATAGGTCGGGAAGTTCATGTCGCCCGGGGCAAGCGCCTTGCGAAAGGCGCAGCTCACCGCTTCTTCGCCCAGATGCTGCATGTAGAAAGAGGTCTTGCCTTGCCTCTGCGCCATCTGCATGCGCGCATCGAAGGTGCGCAGCGTCATCATGTTGCGCAGGCCCTCCAGCAATTCCTCGCTGGAAAGCAGCCCGGCCCAAGGCCCGACGGCTTCGCCATTGCGGTTCAGCACGCGGATGATCGAGAAAGCCATGTCGCGGATGGTGCGCGGATCGACATCGATGTCGGGACGCGGCACCGAGCCGGCCTGGGCGATGGTCACGTTGGAGAAATCAGGCGTGCCGCCCGGCCGCACTTCCGGCTCCGGAACGTGAAAACGCAACATCCCAGCATCGGCCATGACCAAAACTCCTCCAATGTTGCCTGGGTGCGGATATTTGCACATTCGCGCGCCCAGACCAGTGCGAATTCGCCAGGCAAGTCTTCCGGGTATTGGTTCCGGCCGCGCCGGCCGATCCCAGCCTCCCGCGCTCAAGATGAAGATATGTCCGCGAAATTTCTTGTCGATGTTGAGCAGCGGCACGCAATTTGGCGCAAGGTTGCGCGGTGTTTGTCGCCAGATAAGGTGATTGGGGGCATGACTTGGTTCCTCGCCTCCTTTTGCGCCTCCGCAAAGCGAGGAAAAGTGGAGTTCGCCAACCTTGGCGCCTTCCTCTCCCCCGTCGATCGGGGGAGAGGTGGCGAGCGAAGCTCGACGGAGCGGGGGTCGACCTTGCTCGGGCGTTGTTATCTCGAGCCGGGACGACGTCTCGCCCTGATTGAGGCTCTGTGATAAATGCCAGCGGCGGCGGATTTGAGGACCGGCTTCCCCCACTCCGTCGCTGCTTCGCAGCGCCACCTCTCCCCCCTCCAGAGGGAGAGGAAGGGCGCCAGGGTTGGCAAACCCGACGCTTTTCCCCTGTCCGCGATCGGATCCCTCCGAGAGAGGAACTCGAACCGGAAAACGTTCACTCCACCCGCGCATCATGCTAACCACCCTCCATGGCACAGAAGAAAGCTTTCGAGGTCGATTCCTGGCTCGCGCGGCCTGATCCGCGCATCTCGATCGTCCTGCTTTATGGCCCCGATCGCGGCCTTGTCTCGGAGCGGGCGAAGGCCTTTGCCGGAAAGACCGGTCTGCCGCTCGACGATCCGTTCTCCGTGGTCAGGCTCGAGGGTTCGGAGGTCGACCGCGACGAGGGCCGGCTGCTCGACGAAGCCCGCACCGTGCCGATGTTTTCCGACCGGCGGCTGCTCTGGGTGCGCAACGCCAGCGGCCAGAAGGCACTGGCCGACGACATCAAGGCGCTGACGGCGGAGCCGGTACGGGACGCCATCATCCTGATCGAGGCCGGCGACTTGAAGAAAGGCGTTGGATTACGCGCCGTGGTCGAGGGCGCCGACAACGCCATGGCGCTGCCTTGCTATGCCGACGAGGCCAGGGACATCGACGCGGTCATCGACGACGAGCTGCGCAAGGCCGGGATGTCGATGACGCTGGAGGCCCGACAGGCGCTGCGCCGCAACCTCGGCGGCGACCGGCTGGCCTCGCGCGGCGAGATCGAAAAACTCATCCTCTACGCCCACGGCCAGAAGGAAATCGGGCTGGAAGAGGTGAGAGCCATGTCGGGCGACGTGTCCGGCGCCTCTTATGACGATGCCGTCGACGCGCTGCTCGAAGGCAAGATCGGCGACTTCGACACCGCCTTCACGCGGCACTGCCAGGGCGGCGGCCAGCCCTTCCTGGTGCTGTCCTCGGCGATGCGGCAGATACAGCAGATACAGGTCATGCGCGGCCAGATGGACTCCGGCGGCCGCAACGCCGCTTCCGTCGTTGCCGCCGCGCGGCCGCCGGTCTTTTTCGCGCGCCGCAAGCTGGTGGAGAGGACACTGGAGCGCTGGAACAGCGAAGCGCTCGGCCGCGCGCTGACCCGCCTGCAGTCAGCCGTGCTGCAGACGCGGCGCCGGCCGGACCTGTCGGTGGCGCTGGCAAGGCAGGCGCTGCTGGGGATCGCCGTGGAAAGCGCGCGGCTGGCGCAAAGGTAGGCGCCTCTTCCTTCTCCCCTTGTGGGAGAAGGTGGCCTCGCGAAGCGCCGAGACGGATGAGGGGTGTTCCAGCGGAGTGAGACGCTGGTTTTCCCTGGAGCACCCCTCATCCGTCGCCTTCGGCGACACCTTCTCCCACAAGGGGAGAAGGGAAGATTGCGCGAAACATTCGCCGGCTAAATACCAGCCTATGAATCGCCGGGCCGCTCTAATCCTGCTTCAACCGCCTGCACAGCTCGTCCAGCTGTTCCAGGCTTCGATACGCAACCCGCAGCACACCACCCTTGCCCTTGTGGTCGACCGTGACGATCATGCCGGTCGTATCGGTCAGCAGCTTTTCCAGGGCCAGCGTGTCGGCGTCCTTTTCGATGGCCGGCGCGGCTGACTTGGTGCCGTTGGAACTGGTGCCGGCCGGCATCTGCGCCAGCGCCTCGGCCTGGCGCACGGAAAGGCCCTCCTCGACAATGCGCTTGGCAAGGCCGGCCGGATCCTCCGCCGTGACCAGCGTGCGGGCATGCCCGGCCGACAGCGCGCCGTCGACCAGCATGTCGCGGATCACGTCGGGCAGCTTCAGCAATCTCAAAGTGTTGGCGACATGGCTGCGGCTCTTGCCGATCACCTGGCCGAGATCGGCCTGGGTGTAGCCATGGTCGTCGATGAGTTGCTGGTAACCCTGCGCCTCTTCGACCGGATTGAGGTCGGCGCGCTGGACGTTCTCGATGATCGCCAGTTCGAGCGCCGTGCGGTCGTTGACTTCGCGGATGATGACCGGGATCTCGGTCAGCCCGGCACGCTGCGCCGCACGCCAGCGCCGCTCGCCGGCGATGAGCTCGTAGCGGCCCGCCTGCGTCGGCGACGGCCGCGCCACGACCGGCTGCACCACGCCATGCTCGCGGATCGACTGGGCGAGGTCGGTCAGTTCGGCATCGCCAAAATGCCGGCGCGGATTTCTCGGGTTTGGGCTGAGAAACTCGATCGGCACCTTGCCGTCGGCGCTCATGCCGGGCTTTTCCGGTGCGGCCGGACGATCGATCTCGCCGATCAGTGCCGCCAGTCCGCGTCCCAGTCTTTTCCTCGATAGATCTTCGCTCATCTTTATTCCACGTCTATTTCAAGATCGTTTCGGTATCGAATCGGCTGTTGATTATGCGGCCAATCTAATCAAGCAGCGCGCAATTTACGCTCGCGGCGGATCACTTCGGAGGCCAGTTGCAGATAGGCCTGGCTGCCGGAGCATTTCAGGTCGTAGAGGATCGCCGGCTTGCCATAGGATGGCGCCTCCGACACCCGCACATTGCGCGGAATGATGGTCTCGTAGACCTTGTCGCCCATATGCTCGCGCACATCCTGCACCACCTGGTTGGCGAGGTTGTTGCGGCCGTCATACATGGTCAGCACGATGCCCTGGATGGTGAGATCCGGATTGATCGAGCGACGCACCTGCTCGACCGTCTCAAGCAGCTGGCTGAGACCCTCCAGTGCGAAGAACTCGCATTGCAGCGGCACGAGAACGGAATCGGCTGCCGCCATTGAATTCAAAGTCAAAAGATTGAGCGAGGGCGGGCAATCGATCAGCACGTAGCCGAAGGGCGCCCCGCGCTCGGTCGCCGCGCGCAGTGCATTGCGCAGTTTGAGCACCCGGTCCGGCGCCGAAGCGATCTCCATCTCGATGCCGAGCAGGTCGAGCGTCGAGGGCACGATCGACAGGCCGGGCACCGCGGTCGGAATGGCGGCGGCTTCCAGCTCCAGTTCGCCCGTCAGCACATCATAGGAGGAGACCGTCCGATCCTTGCGGTCGATGCCGAGGCCGGTGCTGGCATTGCCTTGCGGATCGAGGTCGACGATCAGCACTTTTTCGCCGATTGCCGCCAGCGCGGTGGCCAGGTTGATGGCGGTGGTGGTCTTGCCGACACCGCCCTTCTGGTTGGCTACGGTGATGATTCGAGGGCCGTTCTTCATCATGGGTTTATGCCAGAAATTCATCTTTGGGTCGCCGAATAATCAGACCGGTCTCGGTTCAGACGGGTCGCACATGGGACAATTCGAGGATGACGCCGCTGGCGTCGGTCACGCTTGGATGTTCTACCAGATCGAAAGTCCACCGGTTAACGCTTTCTTGCACTTCGGCGCGGTAATCCCGGCCTTTGTGGAACAGCGCGCGCGCCCCCGAGGTCAGCCATGGCGCGGTCAGGTCCAGCAGGACCGAAAGCGGGGCCAGCGCCCGCGCCGTGACGATTTGCGGCGTCGAAACAAACACATGGCTGTCCTCGATGCGGCGCGCCACGACCCGCGCCGGCAAGCCGAACTGGCCGATGACGGTCTGTAGGAACGAGGCCTTCTTGCGGTTGCTTTCGACCAGATCGATGCTGGCCCCCGGGCGCTCGGCGAGCAGAAAGGCCATGACAAGCCCGGGAAATCCGCCGCCGGAACCAATATCGACCCAACGCGTGGCTTCGGGCTCTATCCGTGCAAGCTGCGCACTGTCCAGGATGTGGCGTTGCCAGACATCACCGGAGGTCGATTGCGCGACGAGATTGATGCTGCGGTTCCATTTCTGGAACATCTCTTCGAACGCCACCAGGCGATCGAATGTTTCACGTGAAACCGGGCCGGCGGCCGCCTGCAGGCTGTCGCGGGAGAAAGACCTCACGCAAGGTCCCTCTGCTCGGCCTTTTCAGCGGTTTCCCCCTTCTGTGCGGTTTCCCCCCTCTGCGCGGTTTCCCAATGACGGACATGCGCGACAATGATCGCCAGCGCCGCGGGCGTCATGCCCTCCATGCGCTGTGCATCCGCAACGGAGCGCGGCCGCCGCGCCTGCATCTTCTGCCTCAATTCATTGGACAGGCCGGGCACGCCGGCGAAATCAATGGCGTCCGGGATCAGCCGGCTCTCCTCATGCCGAATCTGCGCGACATCCGTGCTCTGGCGGTCAAGATAGACCGAATATTTCGCTTCCGTTTCGAGGCGCTCCGCGGTCCTGGCGTCGATGTCGCCAAATCTAGGCTCGACCCGGCTTAGCCAGGCAATATCGACACCGGGATAAGCCAGCAATTCAAAGCCGGACCGGCGCACGCCGTCGCGATTGATCTCCAGGCCGTGCCGTGCCGCCTCGTTCGGCGTCATGGTCAGCGAAAGCGCCAGTTGGCGCGCCTGATCGAGCCGCCGCGCGACATCGCCATAGCGCTGCAGCCGCCGCGCCGAAGCGATCCCCAGCGCCTGCGCCAACGGTGTCAGCCGCTCATCGGCGTTGTCGGCGCGCAGCGACAGCCGGAACTCGGCCCGCGAGGTGAACATCCGGTAGGGCTCGCTGATGCCGCGACTGGTCAAATCGTCGACCATCACGCCGATATAGGCCTGGGTGCGGCTGAGCACGACCTGTTCGCCGCCCGCGGCGCGGCGCGCTGCGTTGAGGCCGGCGAGCAGGCCCTGCCCGGCGGCCTCTTCATAGCCGGTCGTGCCGTTGATCTGCCCGGCGAGAAAAAGTCCGGCAACGCGCTTGGTCTCCAGCGTCTGATGCAGTTCGCGCGGATCGACATGATCATATTCGATGGCATAGCCCGGCTGCAGCATGACGGCGCGCTCCAGCCCCGGAATGGTCTTCAGGATGTCGAGTTGAACATCTTCCGGCAACGAGGTCGAAATACCGTTGGGATAGACGGTGTGGTCGTCGAGCCCTTCCGGTTCGAGAAAGATTTGGTGCCCGTCGCGGTCGCCGAACTTGACGATCTTGTCCTCGATCGACGGGCAATAACGCGGCCCAACGCCCTCGATCGAGCCGGAATACATCGCCGAACGGCCAAGATTGGCGCGAATCACCTCATGCGTGGCCGTGGTCGTGCGCGTAATGCCGCAATCGATCTGGGGCGTCGCGATGCGGTCGGTCATCAGAGAGAACGGCACCGGGTTCTCGTCCGCCGCCTGGCTTTCCAGCGAAGCCCAGTCGATCGTTCGCCCGTCCAGGCGCGGCGGCGTGCCTGTCTTGAGCCGCCCGAGTCTGAAACCGGCGCGGTCCATTGTCGCCGACAATCCCATGCTGGCCTTCTCGTTCATGCGGCCGGCGACAATCTTCTTTTCGCCAATGTGAATGAGCCCGCGCAGGAAGGTTCCTGTGGTCAGCACCACGGCGCCGCAGGCAAGCCGGCGGCCGTCCGCCAGGAGAACCGCTGCTATCTTCCCATCGGAAATCTCAAAGTCGAGAACTTCGCCCTCGACAACCTCAAGATCGTTCTGCTGCCGAATCGCTTCCTGCACGGCAAGGCGATAGAGTTTTCTGTCGGCCTGTGTGCGCGGTCCACGCACCGCCGGACCCTTGCGGCGGTTGAGCAGACGAAACTGGATGCCGGCGGCGTCCGCCACGCGGCCCATCAGCCCGTCCATGGCGTCGATTTCGCGTACGAGATGCCCTTTGCCGAGCCCGCCGATGGCAGGGTTGCACGACATTACACCGATCGTGTCGAAACGCAGCGTCACCAGCGCGGTGCTGGCGCCGGCGCGCGCCGCGGCACTGGCCGCCTCGCAACCTGCATGGCCGCCGCCCACCACAACCACATCATAGTGATCGGTCATCTTACATAAGTCCCGGACTCAAAAGAGATCAGCGACACATGTCCCCGCGAGACGGGACTGTCAAGAAAACTTCCGCACGACGTTTCACGTGAAACAGGGAAACCCTGCTTCTGTCCGCGTTTCACGTGAATCACGCCCCAAGATGTTTCACGTGAGTCAATCGGAGTCCCTGCCAGCGACCATGCGTGTTTCACGTGAGTCATTTCCCAATGCAGAACTGGGAAAAAATCACGTCGAGCAAGTCTTCGACGTCCACCGCACCCACGATGTGCCCCAGGCAATCCGCTGCCAGGCGCAACTCTTCGGCGCGTAGCTCCTGTGGTGTCCCGTGATCGGCGGCGCGATGCAGATGTCGGTTCGCTGCCCCGAGCAACTCGACATGGCGCAGCCGTGACGGCAGCACATCGCCGGCACCGCCCGCCGCCTGAGCGGCGCGGTGCCCAATCTCGGCCAACAATTCATCCACACCCGTCCCTTCGACCACCGATATGCCGAACTCGTAGCGCCCGGCCGCATCGTCGGCCGCTCCCCCATTAAGCAAGTCGAGCTTGGTGCCGACGCGCAATGCCGATATCGTAACAGGAAGCGGACCGGCGTCCCTGGGGTCCGCGGCGTCCTCGAGCAACAGCAAAAGATCGGCGCGACCCGCCTTGGCTTTCGCCTTCTCGATGCCGATCGCCTCGATTTTGCCGGGCGCTTCCCGCAACCCCGCCGTGTCGGTCAGTCTGACACGCAGACCTTGGAGATCCAGCACGACATCCAGCAGGTCGCGGGTGGTGCCGGGTTCATCCGTTACAATAGCCGCATCGCGGCGCGCCAAGGCGTTGAACAGGCTGGACTTGCCGGCATTGGGCGCGCCGAGAATGACGACTTCGAAGCCGTCGCGGATGACTTCGGCGGCATGGAATCCGCCTATGTGATCGTCAATCTCTGATATCATCGACCGCACGTCGGACCAGACCGTATCCGAAACGGAACCCGGCACATCGTCCTCATCGGCAAAGTCGATCTCGGCCTCGATCATCGCCCGACAATGGATCAGGCGCCGACGCCAGCCGAGGTAAAGCTCACTCTGCGCGCCCTCGGCATTCTGGACGGCGAAGCGCCGTTGCGCTTCGGTCTCGGCGTTGACGAGATCCGCCAGCGCCTCCGTCTCGACCAGGTCGACCTTGCCGTTGAGAAAGGCGCGGCGCGTGAATTCTCCGGATTCCGCGTGCCTGACGCCGTCAAATCCAGCGATTGTCTCCAACATTCTGGCCACCACGGCGCGGCCGCCATGAACATGGAACTCGGCGACGTCCTCACCGGTGAAACTGGCCGGCCCGGGGAAGAAGACAACTAACCCGGTATCGAGAACCGCTCCATCCGTCGCCTTGAACCTGCGCAGCACCGCCGTGCGCTCCTTAACCATGCCGCCAGCAATCGTTTCGATAACGAATCGAGTCCGTGGGCCGGAGATCCGCAGCACGGCGACCCCGGCCGGAAGCCGGCCGCTCGACAACGCCACAATCGAATCGCCTGAAATCATTTGCCCGCTCTACCGAACCGCCCTAGCTATCGTGTCATCACCCATCCCGAGTGCCTCGAAAGTCGGCCATTGTGACATTGCCCGCGCAAAACCTGCTTGCCGACGAGGCCAGCCCCTATCTGCGGCAGCACAGCGGCAATCCCGTACATTGGCGGGGATGGTCACCGGCATCGCTGGAAGAGGCAAAGGCGCTGGACAGGCCTATCCTGCTCTCCATCGGCTACGCCGCCTGCCATTGGTGCCATGTCATGGCCCATGAAAGCTTCGAGAACAACGACGTCGCCGCCGTCATGAACCGTCTGTTCGTCAATATCAAGGTCGACCGCGAGGAGCGCCCCGACATCGACCAGATCTATATGGCCGCACTGTCCTCGATGGGCGAGCAAGGCGGCTGGCCGCTGACCATGTTCCTGACGCCCGATGGCAAGCCGTTCTGGGGCGGCACCTATTTCCCGCGCGAGCCGCGCTATGGCCGGCCGGGGTTCATCCAGGTGATGGAAGCGGTCGACAAGGCCTGGCGCGAAAAGAGGGCGAGCCTGCACCAGAGCGCCGACGGCCTGACCTCCCACGTCGAGGCGCGGCTCTCCGCCGCGCATTCCAAGGCGCTTCTCGATCGCGATACGCTGTCCGATCTCGCCGGCCGCGTCAGTGGCATGATCGACCGCGATCGCGGCGGCCTCGCCGGCGCGCCGAAATTCCCGAACGCGCCGTTCATGCAAACGCTGTGGCTGTCCTGGCTGCGCGACGGCAACGCCGCGCATCGCGACGACGTGCTCATCGGCCTCGAACATATGCTGAGCGGCGGCATCTACGATCACATCGGTGGCGGGCTCAGCCGCTACTCGACGGACGCCGAATGGCTGGTGCCGCATTTCGAGAAGATGCTCTACGACAACGCCCAGGTCATCCGCTTCTGCAATTGGGCGCTTGCGGCGACCGGCAATGATTTGTTCCGGGTACGAATCGAAGACACGGTCGACTGGCTGCTGCGCGAAATGCGCGTCGATGGCGGCGCCTTTGCCGCCAGCCTCGACGCCGACAGCGAGGGCGAGGAGGGCCTGTTCTACACCTGGAGCAGGGAGGAGATCGAATCTGTCCTTGGCGATGATTCAGCGTTGTTTTTCAACTACGTCACGCTTTCCAGCCCACCCGGCTGGGAGGGCAAGCCGGTTGTCCATCAAACCCTCTCCCAGCAAGCGCTTGGGGTGACCGACCGCGAACAGCTGGTGCCGCTCAAGGCAAGGCTTCTCGCCGTCCGGGAGGAGCGCGTCAGGCCTGGCCTGGACGCAAAGACCCTTGCCGACTGGAACGGCCTGATGATCGCGGCACTCGCCGAGGCCGGCCGCTCGCTGGCACGGCCGGATTGGATCGAGGCCGCGGCAAAGGCGTTTGCCCATATCAGCGCCGCCAGCCGCGACAATCGCTTGCCGCATTCCATGCTTGGTATCCGGAAATTGTTTCCCGCTCTATCGAGCGACTATGCCGCCATGACCAACGCCGCGACCTCACTGTTCGAAGCAACGGGCGATTGGAGCTATGTCGACAAGGCCAGCCGGTTCCTCGAACAGCTCGACCATTGGCACGCCGACGCGCAAGGCACCGGCTACTATCTGACCGCCTCGGACAGCACCGATGTGCCGATCCGCATCAGGGGCGATGTCGATGAGGCCGTTCCGTCAGCCACCAGCCAGATCATTGAGGCGCAGCTGCGGCTAGCCTCGGTCACCGGCAATCTCGATCTACAGGAGAAGGCGTGGAAAACCGCCGAGCACGCCGCCGGCCGAGCCGCGCACCAGGCCTATGGCCAGGCGGGCATCGTCAATGCCTGCGCGCTTGCCATCGAACCGCTGAAACTGGTCGTCGTCGACGAGCCGGAAGATCAAAAACTCGTTCCGGTCGTCAATCGAAACCCGGATCCTCGCCGCGTCGATATTGTCGTGCCGATCGGTACGGCGGCGAATCGACCCTTGCTACCTGGCGGAATTCTGCCGCCGACCAACCGGCGCGGCGCCTGGCTGTGCACCGGCCAGGTCTGCCTGCCGATGGTTACGGATCCCGATGAGCTGGAAGGGTTGTTGCGGCGAACCTGAACCGTCCTTTGATGGTGGAGCAGGGCGCCACACGGCGCAGAACCATCACGAAGAGAGGAGGGGCGAGATGCCCCTCCGAACTCAAGTATTCATCGAATCGAAGAAATCGCCGTTGGTCTTGGTCTGCTTCAGCTTGTCGATCAGGAACTCGATCGCGTCGGTGGTTCCCATCGGCGCCAGGATACGGCGCAGCACGAAGATCTTCTGCAGGTCCTGGCGCGACACCAGCAGGTCTTCCTTGCGGGTACCCGACTTGAGGATGTCGATCGCCGGATAGATGCGCTTGTCGGCCACCTTGCGGTCGAGCTGGATTTCGCAGTTGCCGGTGCCCTTGAACTCTTCGAAGATGACTTCGTCCATGCGGCTGCCGGTGTCGATCAGCGCCGTGGCGATGATGGTGAGCGAGCCGCCTTCCTCGATGTTGCGGGCGGCGCCGAAGAAGCGCTTCGGGCGCTGCAGCGCGTTGGCGTCGACACCGCCGGTCAGCACCTTGCCGGAGGACGGCACGACGGTGTTGTAGGCGCGGCCGAGGCGCGTGATGGAATCCAGCAGGATCACCACGTCACGGCCGTGCTCGACCAGGCGCTTGGCCTTCTCGATGACCATTTCGGCGACCTGGACGTGGCGCACCGCCGGTTCGTCGAAGGTCGAGGAGATCACTTCGCCCTTCACCGAGCGCTGCATGTCGGTCACTTCTTCCGGACGCTCGTCGATCAGAAGCACGATCAGATAGCATTCCGGATGATTGGCGGTGATCGAGTGCGCGATGTTCTGCAAAAGCACCGTCTTGCCGGTACGCGGCTGTGCGTTGATCAGCGCGCGCTGGCCCTTGCCGATCGGCGCCACCAGGTCGATCACGCGAGGCGATATGTCCTTGCTGGGCGGATTGTCGACCTCCATCTTCAGCCGCGAGGTCGGATAGAGCGGCGTCAGATTGTCGAAGTGGATCTTGTGGCGGATCTTTTCGGGGTCGTCGAAATTGATCGTGTTGACCTTGAGTAGCGCGAAATAGCGCTCGCCCTCCTTCGGGCTGCGGATCGGTCCTTCGACCGTATCACCGGTCTTCAGCGAAAAGCGCCGGATCTGCGACGGCGAGATGTAGATGTCGTCGGGACCCGGCAGGTAGTTGGCATTGGCGGAGCGCAGGAAGCCGAAACCGTCCTGCAGCACCTCGACCACACCGTCACCGATGATTTCGATGTCCTGGGCGGCGAGCTTCTTCAGGATCGCGAACATCAGCTCCTGCTTGCGCATGACGCTGGCGTTCTCGACCTCGAGCGATTCGGCATAAGCGATCAGCTCTGGCGGCTTCTTGTTCTTGAACTCGGTGAGTTTCATTTCTTGCATTAGACGGACTCTGGGTAGGCTTTGGGGAAAAGATCGGCGGGATGCGACAAATGCCGGGCGCGGCCGAAAGCAATGACGGGCGGCGCATGACGGGAAGGAAGACCCGTCTTGTATCGTCGGTCGGCTGAAAGAGCAAGCCGCCTTTTGAGGGGTCCGATGAAGCCTCAGAACGGCTTCACGACGACCAGGATCACGATTGCGATCATCAGCAATGTGGGGATCTCGTTGACGATCCGCCAGTGTCTTGCCGGTTTTTCGTTGCGGTCCTCGGCGAATTTGCGCACCGCGCCGGCCAGATAGCCGTGAATGCCAGACAAAATCAGCACCAGGCCGATCTTGGCATGCAGCCAGCCGCCCTGGAACGCAAAGATCTTCCAGGCCAGCCACAGCCCGAACACCCAGGTGAGGATCATCGCCGGATTGATGATGCCGCGCAGCAGACGCCGCTCCATCACCTTGAACGTCTCGGATTGAACGGAGCCCTTCTCCGCGTCGACGTGATAGACAAACAGGCGCGGCAGATAAAGCATTCCGGCCATCCAGGAGATGACGGCGAGGATATGGATCGCCTTTGCCCAGGGGTAGAAGCTTTCCGGTGCGAAGAAAAACAAAAGCGCGGTGAGAACGATCAGGACAGCGATGCCGATGACCATGCGCTTCATCGCCTGGCCGGTGCTATTGGTGTTGCCTCTGTCAGTCATCAGCGTGCCGCGCTCCGCACCTGTTTCACCATCGCCTCGACATGCGCCACCGGCGTGTCGGGCGTGATGCCATGGCCGAGATTGAAGATCAGCGGCCCGTCCCCCAACGCCCGAAGGATCGCCCCGACGCCGTCGGTCAATGCCTGGCCGCCGGCGACCAGCCGCAACGGGTCGAGATTGCCCTGGACGGCTCCTTGCCGCTGCAATGCCTTCGCTGCCTCGAGCGGCACCGTCCAGTCGATGCCGAGCCCCGTCACCCCGGTCTTCTCGCGATAACTCTGGTAGCGGGCTCCGGCGCCCTTGGGAAAACCGATGATCGGCACGTCGGGGTGGACGGCCCGAACTTGCCTGACGACCTCTGCGACCGGCTCGACGCAGAACTGTTCGAATGTAGCATCGTCGAGCACCCCCGACCAGGAATCGAAGATCTGCACGACATCCGCGCCGGCCTCGATCTGGCGGATCAGGTAGGAAGCAGAATGATCGGCGAGCACTTTCAGCAGCTGTCGAAACGCCGCCGGCTCGCGGTAGGCGAACAGCCGCGCCGGCGCCTGGTCCGGCGTACCGTGGCCGGCGATCATATAGGTCGCCACCGTCCAAGGCGCGCCGCAAAAGCCGATCAGCGTCGTCTCGTCGGGCAATTTCGCCCGCAGCCGGCGAAGCGTCTCGTAGACCGGTTCGAGATTCACGTGAAACATGTCGCTTCCCAGCGCCGCGATCTCCGCCGCTGAAATTGGTGTCAGCAGCGGTCCGCGCCCTTCCTCGAAGCGCACGTCGCGGCCAAGCGCATGGGGAACGACAAGGATGTCCGAGAACACGATCGAAGCGTCGAAGCCGAAACGCTCGATCGGCTGCAGCGTCACTTCGACGGCAAGGTCGGGGTCGTAGCAGAGATCAAGGAACGAACCGGCACGCCTTCGCGTCTCACGATATTCCGGCAGATAGCGCCCTGCCTGGCGCATCATCCAGAGCGGAGGAGGAAACACCGTCTTGCCCTTCAGGACATCCAGCATGATCCGTCTTGCAGGCATTGGGCGCTCGCCTCTCCCGGCTTCCTCTTAATCAAATATCTTATTTTAAAAGAGTCTTCTGATTCTAAGAGTCTGTTGGTTGTGGTGGTTGTCACCTGTCCCGCTTTGGCCGCCAAAACGCCAGCAAGCATATTGTCGCGCACTGCCGATCGCGGTTTGCAGGGTTCTGGGGACAATCAGGAATCTCGCAGGGGAGTCAATGCGCTAGATCGACCGCCCTCGAGACCTGCCCTGTGGACGAACGAAAGGCAAAGCGCTTCGTCCACGGACTTGTCCCCAACCGTCCGGCGAAGCTGACAGCGCATCGAATTGTGGACAAACCGGCATCTGATACAGTCGCCTTTCGCCGGCATGCCTGCCCGTTCGATCTTATCCACATCCGCCCACAGCCCCAGGTGATCCCTGTGAACAAACCCCAAAGCTTCTTCCACCTGCATCTGATTTCCGACGCCACCGGGGAAACGCTGCTCGCCGCCGGCCGCGCCGCTTCGGCGCAGTACAAGGATGCGCGCGCCATCGAACACATCTACCCGCTCATCCGCACCGAAAAGCAGATAGCCAAGGTGTTCGAGGACATAGAGGAGGAGCCGGGCATCATCCTCTACACGGTGGTCGACCAGAAGCTGGCGCACGGCATCGACGAACGCTGCGCGGCCATGGGCCTGCCTTGCGTGTCGGTGCTGGAGCCCGTGCTCACCGTCTTCCAGTCCTATCTCGGGACGCCGGCCGGCCGCCGCGTCGGCGCCCAGCATGTTCTCGACGCCGAATATTTCCGGCGCATCGATGCGCTCAATTTCACCATGGACCATGATGACGGCCAGCTGCCGGCAAACATGGATGACGCCGATGTCGTGCTGATCGGCATTTCGCGCACCTCGAAGACGCCGACCAGCATCTATCTCGCCAACCGCGGCATCAAGACCGCCAACATCCCGATCGTGCTCGGCGTGCCGGTGCCCGAAAGCCTGGTCAACGCCAGGACGCCACTGATCGTCGGATTGATCGCCACCGCCGAGCGCATATCGCATGTGCGCCAGAACCGAATCCTCGGCAATTCGAGCAGCTACGTGCCGACCGACTATGTCGACCGCGCCGCCATCAACGAGGAGCTCGCCTATGCCCGCCAGATCTGCACCCGCCATGGCTGGCCGATGATCGACGTCAGCCGCCGCTCGATCGAGGAGACGGCGGCGGCGATCGTTGCCCTGCGGGGGAAGACGCGCTAGGGCAGACAAGAGAAGTGAGCATCCCGTAGCGCACCCCTCATCCGACCTCGCTTCGCGAGGCCACCTTCTCCCACAAGGGGAGAAGGAAGAACGCGGCGCCACCGTACCCGCAAATACCGCCAGGTGGCGATTTGCAGCGGCGCCCGCGCAGGACTTCCCTTCTCCCCTTGCGGGAGAAGGTGGCCGAGCGCAGCTCGGACGGATGAGGGGTGCGCTACGGAACACCAACCCCGGTGAATCAGCATGACAGAAAAAATCATCCTCGCTTCGGGCAGCCCGTTCCGCAAGGCGATGCTGGCCGATGCCGGCGTCGACATCGAGGCGGTTCCCGCGACGCTGGACGAGCGGGTGCTGGAAGCCCCTTTGCAGGACAGCGGCGCCTCGCCCGAGGACGTCGCCCTGGTGCTCGCCGAAGCCAAGGCCACCGAAGTCAGCGAGCGCCGGCCCGGCGCGCTGGTGCTCGGCTGCGACCAGACGCTGTCCTTGGGCGACGAGGTGTTCCACAAGCCCGCCGACATGGAGGGCGCGCGCCGCCATCTCCTGGCGCTGTCGGGCAGGACCCATCAGCTCAACAGCGCCGCAGTGCTGGTGCGCGACGGCAAGGTGCTGTGGCGCCATGTCGGCATCGCCTCGATGACCATGCGCACGCTCGACCCCGCCTTCATCGGCCGGCATCTCGCCAGGGTGGGCGCCAAGGCATTGTCGAGCGTCGGCGCGTACCAAATCGAAGGCGAAGGCGTCCAGCTGTTCGAAAAAATCGAAGGCGACCATTTTACCATTGTCGGCCTGCCACTGCTGCCGTTGCTGGCGGAGCTCCGTACCTTGGGAGCCATCGATGGCTGAGGCAATGAAGAAGGCCTTCGTCACCGGCCACCCGATAAAACATTCGCGCTCGCCGATGATCCACGGCCACTGGCTGGCCAAGCACGGCATTGACGGCAGCTACCAGGCGATTGACGTGGCGCCGCCGGACTTCGCCGATTTCCTGGCGAGCATGCAGGCCAATGGCTATCGCGGCGGCAACGTCACCATCCCGCACAAGGAGGCGGCCTTTGCCCGGGTCTCGCGCCGCGACCATGCGGCGGACGAGATCGGCGCCGTCAACACGCTATGGCTCGAGGACGGCACTTTGTGGGGCGGCAATACCGACGGCCATGGCTTTGCCGCCAATCTCGACGATTACGCCGCGGGCTGGGCGGCCAATGGCCCGGCCGTGGTGCTGGGTGCCGGCGGCGCTTCCCGTGCCGTTGTCCACGCGTTGAAGGAGCGCGGCGTCGGCGACATCCGTATCGTCAACCGCACGCTCGCCCGGGCGATCGAATTGCGCGACCGCTTTGGCGCCGGCGTTTCGGCGCACGAACTGGCCGCCACCGCCGAACTGCTTGGCGACGCCGGCCTGCTGGTCAACACCACCGCGTTGGGCATGCAGGGCAATGAGGGTCTGCCCGCCGACCCCACGCTGCTGCCCGACCATGCCGTGGTCAACGACATCGTCTATGTGCCGCTCGAAACCCCGCTGCTCGCCGCCGCGCGGGCACGGGGGCTGAAGACGGTCGACGGGCTCGGCATGCTGCTCAACCAGGCGGTGCCCGGCTTCGAGCGCTGGTTCGGCGTCAGGCCGAAGGTTACCGCTGAACTCCGCGCGCTCATCGTTGCCGATCTTATGCCCAAGTCTCCGGCGTCGAAACCATGATCGTGCTCGGCCTCACCGGCTCGATTGGCATGGGCAAGTCAACGACGGCCAAGATGTTCGCCGAGGCCGGCGTGCCGGTGCATGATTCCGACGAGACGGTGCACCGCCTCTATGCCGGCAAGGCGGCCCCCTTGGTCGAGGCCGCCTTTCCCGGCACCACCGTTGGCGGAAGCGTCGACCGCGCAAAACTCGGCGGCCGTGTGTTCGGCGATGCGGCGGCCTTGAAAAGGCTCGAGGCCATCATCCATCCGCTGGTCCGCGCCGATGCCGATGCCTTCCTGGCCAAGCATCGTAACGCGGGCGAATCGATCGCGGTTCTCGACATCCCGCTGCTGTTCGAAACCGGCGGCCGTGGCCGGGTCGACAAGGTCGTCGTCGTCACCGCGCCGGCCGAAGTCCAGCGCCAGCGCGTGCTGGCGCGGCCGGGCATGAGCGAGGAAAAACTGGCGTCGATCCTGGCCAAGCAGGTGCCGGATGCCGAAAAGCGCCGGCTGGCCGATTTCGTCATCGATACCGGTGAGGGGCTGGACGCCGCGCGCGCTGCGGTCGCCTCGATTATCGCCGAACTCACCGGGGGTTCTGGCCGCTAGCTTCTTCCTTCTCCCCTTGTGGGAGAAGGTGGATCGGCGCGTAGCGCCGAGACGGTTGAGGGGTGGGTGACGGAGTGCCGTCGGCGCCAAGCTGGAGCACCCCTCATCCGGCCGCTTCGCGGCCACCTTCTCCCGCAAGGGGAGAAGGAAAAAGAGGCATTGCCCATTGCCATTTTGTTCCGGTCTGACGATTCTGCTGCCAGGAGCGACCTGATTCGATGCGTGAGATTATTTTCGATACGGAAACCACCGGCCTCGATTCGCGCGACGACCGCGTGATCGAGCTTGGCGGCGTCGAGCTGGTCAATCGTTTTCCGACCGGCAGGACCTTCCATCACTATATCAACCCGCAAGGCCGTGCGATCCACGCCGAGGCGCAGTCCGTGCACGGCATCAGCGCGGCCGACCTCGCGGGCAAGCCGAGCTTCGCCGAAATCGCCGAGGAATGGCTGAAGTTCACGGAAGGCGCCAAGCTGGTTGCCCACAACGCCACGTTCGATATCGGCTTCCTCAATGTCGAATTCGGCCGGCTCGGCCACCCGCCGGTCGATAACGGGCTTGTCGTCGACACGCTGGCCCTGGCGCGCCGCAAGCACCCGATGGGTCCCAATTCGCTCGACGCGCTGTGCCGGCGCTACGGCATCGACAACACGAAGCGCACCAAGCACGGCGCCCTGCTCGATTCCGAATTGCTGGCCGAGGTCTATATCGAGCTGATCGGCGGCAAGCAGGCGGCGCTGATCCTCGACAGCGCAAGCGCACCGGCGCGGGGCGGCGACAATGTCCGCCAGATCGAGATTATCGTCGCCGAGCGCCCGGCGCCACTGCTGCCGCGTCTGACCGAGGCGGAGCGCGCGGCGCATGCCGCCATGGTCGCCACGCTCGGCGAAAAGGCGCTGTGGCTGAAAGCCTCCCCCCAGGAAGCAGCCCAGGCGCTGTCCTCATAAAGCCGTCAGTGAAAGCGGCCTCAGTAGGGCCACTCCCCCCGGCCCAGCGCGGCAACCGCCGCGATGATGCGCGCAAAGGCTTCCGCCGCAGCCGGCACGGTCGTGCGGGCGCGCAGGAAACTGTGCACGAGGCGGGGTTCCTCATGCCACCAGGCCTTGCCGCCGGCCTCCAGGATATGGTCGCGATAGGCCTCGCCATCCGACGACAGTGGGTCGCATTCGGCCGTGATGATCACCGTAGGCGGCAGGCCGGAAAAATCGCGGTCGCGCAATGGCGAGAAGGTCGGATCGTCGGGCGATTGCTTCCTGGCTGACCTGACGTCGCGGTAGAAGGCGGCATCGCTTGTCGACAGCAGCGGCGCGTCAGCGTGTTCGACATAGGAGCCCATCGTCTCGTTGCCGCCGAGATCGGGATAGATCAGCACCTGCCCGATCGCGGCGCGCGGATGGTGACGCGTGGCCTGTGCCACCGCCGCCGCCAGGTTGCCGCCGGCACTTTCGCCGCAGAGCACGAGCGGCAGGTCGCTGCTTGCAGCCGCCCATTCGAAAGCCGCCAGCGCATCGTCGAAGGCGGCGGGGTGAAGGTGCTCGGGTGCGAGCCGGTAGTCGATCGACAGCACGTCGAAGCCGGTGCCGGCGCAGATTTCGGCGCAGATGTCGTCATGGCTTTCGAGCCCGCCGAGGATGAAACCGCCGCCGTGGAAATAGAGCACCGTCGCACGCGGCGCCGCGCCGGCGAGCCGGTAGCGGCGGACCGGGATGCCATGCTTCGAAGCGGCGACCAGGCTGTCGCTGGCCTTGACCCCGGGCGGACGGCCCTGGTGGAAAGCCCGGCACATCCTGGCATAGACCGCGCGCTGCTTGTCGACCGGCAGGCCGGCGATCTCGGGCGGGTACCAGGCGTTGACGCTGTCGATATAGGCCCAGAGCGCCGGGTCGAGCCAAGGTCCGTATTTGCCGCGGCTGGTCATCTCGGTCCGAGGGGCACGTCAAAGCTCGGCATAGAGGCGGGCGGCGTTTTCGAAGGTGAAGCGCAGCGGTACCGAGCCCTCGACCTGCCAGACGGTGACTGTCTCGCCGGCCAGCAGCCGGCAGGCGCCGTCGGTGTCGGTGACGGCACCGCCATAGAGCCGGTTGGCAAGGTTGAGGATGCCGGTCTGGTGCATGGCCGCGCTGCCGCTGCCGCAGGCATCCTTGACCAGCAGCACGCGAAAGCCCCTCGTCACCGCGTCCTTGACCGACGCGTCGATGCAGGCCTCGGTCCACACGCCAGCTACGACCAGCCATTCGACGCCGGAAGCCTTGAGTCGGTCGCCCGCCGGACCGGAGCGGAAGGCGCTGGCCTCCGCCTTGATCAGCAGCGCCTCGCCATCCGCCGGCGCCACCTCGCGGCAGATTTCGGTCAGCGGGTCGCTCTTGTCGGAAAAGGCCGACTTGCCGTCTTCGCCGACCGGATGAAAGGGCCGGTCCTGGCTGTCGAGATCGACAATATAGGCCCAGTGATGGAGCGGCACATGGTTTTGCCGCGCCGCGGCCTGCAGGCGCTGCACGTTGGCGAGGATTTTTTCATAGCCCTCGACGAGATAGCGCGGGTCCTGCCGGTGCTCTTCCTGCAGGTCGATGAAGATGGCGGCCACCGTGCCGCGCTTGATCGAGACAGGGGCTTTCATGCGGATGCGCTTTTGCCCCAAGATATTTCCAAACGCTGGAGGGACAGTGCCCCCCTCTGCCCTGCCGGGCATCTCCCCCTCGAGGGGGGAGATTGGCGGTTGCGAATGCTTTCGCCAATCACCAGCGTTGCAGGAAAAAGCGCTGCAAGCGAAGCTGCCGATCTCCCCCCTAGAGGGGGAGATGTCCGGCAGGACAGAGGGGGGCGCCAACTGAGGCGCTCGTTCTTCAGCTGCGATACGTCGCTGAGGTGAGCAACCAGCATCAAACCTCTTTCTCCAAAAATTCGTCCTCGTAGGGAAAGCGCGACAGAAGCTCGGTGCCGGTGTCGGTGATCAGGATCTCGTCCTCCAGCTTGACGCCCTCGCGGCCGCCTTTCTCGCCAATATAGCTTTCCACGCTCACCACCATGCCTGGCACGATATGGCCGTCGCGGCCATAGGTCTCGTAATCCATGGCATGCGCGATGAACGGTGTCTCGCCATGCATGCCGACACCGTGCATGACCGAGGTGTAGCGCTGGTCGACGAAACGGTCCGGGATTTTCCACGCCTTCTCAGCGATCTCGCGGAAGGCCATGCCGGGTTTGACGATCGAAATGTTGTGCTGAACCTGGTCGTGCGCCATGCGGTAGAGCGACCTCTGATAGGGGGTCGGCTTGCCCGGCCCGCAGCGGAAGGTACGCGAGAAGTCCGAGTAATAGCCATAGCAGCCGATCGTGTCGGTATCGAGCGCCAGCAACTCGCCGGGTCTGATCTTGCGGCCGCTGGCTTCGTTGAACCAGGGATTGGTGCGCTGGCCCGAGGTCAGCAGCCGGGTCTCGATGAACTCGCCGCCCTGGCGGATGACCTCGCCATACATGATGGCGAACAGCTCGTTTTCGGAAACACCGGGCTTGATCGCCTCGCGCACCGCATAGACCGCCGCCTCGGCGCCGGCCATCGACACCTGCAGGCATTTCACCTCCTCAGGCGTCTTCACCGCGCGCACCGCCAGGATTTCGCCCTGGCAGTCGCGGACCTCGCAGCCGCGCTTTTCCAGCGCCAGCGCCTGCAGGTGGCTGCAGCGGTCGAGCCCGAGCTTCATCGAGCCACCGCCATGCTTCTTCAACAGTTCGGCGATCTCGTCGGCGAAGGGACCCGCGGTTTCGTCGTCGCGGCCCGACACGGAAGACCAGACAAGCTTGGACGGACGCGCCTCGTCGATCGTGTCGAGCACCATGGAGACATGGTAGCTCTGCGGATATTCGAACAGCACGATCGGCCCATCGGCCGGAATGAAGAAATAGCGGGTCGAGTTGCGCAGGAAATAGCCGAACATGTTGCGCGAGCCGGTGGCATAGCGCTGGTTATAGGGGTCGAACAGCACCACGCCGCCATAACCGGCCTCGCGCATCCAGCCGCGCAGTTTGTTGAGCCGGCCTTTTCGCAAGGCGTCGGCACCGATGAAGGACGGTTCCGTATCCGACAGCCACATGCCGCCCGCCGGATCGGCGGCGGCGGGGTGGCGCATGCGGTCCTTGAAATCGACGTCCTCGGTGCTGTCGGGGTCGAATACGACGATGCTCATGGGGGTGCCTGGCCTTGGGTGAGTTGCAAGGTGTGACCATGGCGCAGGCGGGGCGCGGGAATTGTGCGGAAAACCGCGTAGGTTGTGCGGGATGCCGCTGAAGATGGGGCGCTGTCCCGCCAGCATTCGAAAGTCCTAATGCCTCCGCGCCATCTTCGGCGCATGCCCATGCTCCTCGCGAAAAGCCCGGGCAAAGCTCGACATCGAGGCGAAGCCGCAGGCCAGCGCCACGTCGCGCACGGCCAATGTCGAATGCGCCAGCAGATCGGCGGCGCGCTTCAGCCTGAGCCGCCGGTAATAGCCGTTGGGCGAGATGGCGAGTTCGGAGCGGAAGCTGCGTTCGAGCTTGTCGGACGACACGCCAAGCCGCTCGGTCAGCTCGGCCATGCCGAGCCGTTCCTCCACCGCGTCCTCCATGATGGCGATGGCCGACAGCACCAGCTCGTTCTGCACCCCGGTGCGCAGGCGCAGCGGCATCAGCTTGCGGTCGACGCTCGATCGCAACGGACTGTGCACGAACCACTCGGCGACCCCTGCGGCAAGCTCGGCGCCGTAATCGCGGGTGATGATCTCCAGCATCATGTCGAGGCTGCCGACGCCGCCGGCCGAAGTGAAACGCTTGCGGTCGATGACATAGAGGTCGCGTCTAAGCTCGATGTTGGGGAAGGCTTCGGTGAAGGCGGCCTGGCTGGTCCAGTGCAAGGTGCAGGCATGGCCGTCGAGCAGGCCGGCCCGCGCCAGGAAGAACGCCGCGTCCGCCACCGCGCCGATGTGGGCGCCGGCGCGCAGGCTGCGGCGGATCCAGCTCGCCGCGTCCTCGGCGACAAGGTGATCGGCGTCGCCGCCCGAGCAGACGACGATGCGGTCGACCTTGGGCGCCGCCTCGGCATAAAACCCCGGCTGGATGACGACGCCGTTGGAGGCCTCGACCGGACCCTGCATCGCCCCGACGATGATCCAGCGGTAGCATTCCCGCTTCGCCAGTATGTTGGCGGCGCGCAGCGGCTCGATGACCGAGCTGAACGCCATCATCGGAAAGCCGGGGAACACCAGCACCGCGAAGGTGAGGGTTGCGTCTGTGGGTGGTTCGCGCGTGGCCATGGGCGCTACATCTCGGGCAGATGGTGCTTGTGGTCAACGGTGTTTGGCCGACCGCTGCTCGATGCGGCTGCTGATCTTCACCGTTGAGGCGCGTGTCATGGCCGTGAAAGAACCCCAACCTCGCGGTGCAGGTTACCACCGACGCTTCTCGGCCGTGCCGAGAGCCACTCAACCCCCCAGTGCCTGATCCAGGTCGGCAATAAGATCGTCGCCGTCCTCGATGCCCGCCGACAATCTCACCAGCGAATCCGATATGCCGATCTCCGCCCGCTTCCCGGCGGGAATGGAGCCATGCGTCATCAGCGCCGGGTGTTCGATCAGGCTCTCCACCCCGCCGAGGCTCTCGGCCAGCGTGAACAGCTGCGTGCGTTCGAGGAAGCGTTTGGTGCCGGCAAGGTCGCGATCCAGCACGGCTGATATCATGCCGCCGAAGGCATGCATCTGCTGGACTGCTATGGCGTGCTGGGGATGGCTGGCGAGGCCTGGATAGATGACGCGGCGCACATCCCTGCGGGCTTCCAGCCATTGCGCGATTTTCAGGCCGTTGGCGGAATGACGCTCCATCCTGAGTGCCAGGGTCTTCAGCCCGCGCAGCGCCAGGAAACTGTCGAACGGGCCCGATATGGCGCCGATGGCATTCTGCAGGAATTTCAGCCGGTCGGCGAGATCCTTGTTGTCGCCGACGACGGCGACGCCGCCGACCATGTCGGAATGGCCGTTCAGATATTTGGTCGTCGAGTGGACGACGATGTCGATGCCGAGCTCCAGCGGCCGCTGGATGTAGGGGCTGCAGAAGGTGTTGTCGGCGACCGACAAGATCCCTTTGCGCCTGGC
Source organism: Mesorhizobium sp. Cs1299R1N3 (assembly GCF_037179625.1). NCBI lineage: Bacteria > Pseudomonadati > Pseudomonadota > Alphaproteobacteria > Hyphomicrobiales > Phyllobacteriaceae > Mesorhizobium > Mesorhizobium sp. Cs1299R1N3. The sequence goes on from NZ_JAPYKQ010000006.1 coordinate 29,938, forward strand.
GAGCGCCGCGACGCCTTCGAGGTCGACGATGCGCAGCAATGGATTGGTCGGCGTCTCGACCCACAGCATCTTGGTCTCCGGCCGGATCGCCGCCTCGACCGCCGCAAGGTCGGTGAAGTCGACGAAGCTCACCTGCAGATTGGCCGAGCGCTTGCGCACCCGCTCCATCAGCCGGAACGAACCGCCATAGATGTCGTCGGTGGCGACGATATGCGCGCCGGAATCGAGCAGTTCCAGCACGGTGGCGATCGACGCCAGGCCGGAGGCAAAAGCGAAGGCTGCCGAGCCGCTTTCCAGGTCCGCCACCGCGCGCTCGAAGGCGAAGCGCGTCGGGTTCTGGCTGCGGGCGTATTCGAAACCCTTGTGCACGCCGGGCGATTGCTGGCCATAGGTCGAGGTGGCGTAGATCGGCACCATCACAGCACCTGTCAGCGGATCGTGGCTCTGGCCGCCATGGATGGTGCGGGTGGAGAAGGCCAGACGGTTCTTGCCGGATGTGGTCATTTTGCGCGGCGCCTCAGATGGTTGATCAGGTCGATCCGGGTAATCAGGCCGACGAACTCGTCGCCGTCGAAGATGATGGCGACCTCGTTGCGGTCGAACACCGGCAGCAGCGCGTCCAGCGTCTGGCTGGCCTGCAGCGTGTGCAGGTTGGAGGTCATGGCCGTTCTCACCGGGCCGCTGAAGCGCTCCCAGCGTCCGTCATAGGGACCGTCGACATGGGCCAGGATATCGCTTTCGTCGACGATGCCGACCAGCTTGCCATTGTCGAGCACCGGCAGCTGCGAGACGTCGGAGCGGCGCATGCGGCCATAGGCGTTGAGCAGGCTTTCGTCCGGGCCGACATAAACCGTGTCGCCGGTACGGTGGGTGCGCATGACGAGGTCCCGCAGGTCGCCATGCTGCTCGTGCTCGGCCAGCCCCTGCTCGGCCAGCCAGAAATCGTCGAACACTTTTGACAGGTACTTGTTGCCGCTGTCGCAGACGAAGGTGACGACGCGCTTGGGCACCGTCTGTTCGCGGCAATAGCGCAGGGCGGTCGACAGCAGCGTGCCCGAGGAAGAACCGGCCAGGATGCCTTCGCGTGACAGGAGATCCCGCACGGCCAGCATGCTCTGCTTGTCCGTGATGGAATAGGCTTTCCTGACCAGCGACAAATCGGCGTTGGGCGGCACGAAGTCCTCGCCGATGCCTTCGACGGTCCAGCTTCCCGCCTCTTCCATCTTGCCGGTCTTGATCAGCGGCGCCAGCACCGAGCCGACCGGATCGGCCAATACCATCTCCGTCTTCGGCGACGCCTTGGCGAAAAAGCGGCCAAGCCCGGTCAGCGTGCCGCCCGAGCCGACGCCGACCACCACCGCGTCGACATCACCGTCAAGTTGCGCGAAAATCTCCGGGCCGGTCGTCGTCTCATGCGCCAGCGGGTTGGCCGGGTTGGCGAACTGGTTGGCATAGAAGGCGCCGGGCAGTTCGGCGGCAATCTTCTCCGCCATGTCCTGGTAATATTCGGCATGGCCCTTGCCGACATCGGAGCGCGTCATGTGCACTTCGGCGCCGAGCGCGCGCAGATGCTGGATCTTTTCGCGCGACATCTTGTCTGGAACCACCAGGATGATGCGGTAGTCCTTGGGGATGCCGACCTGGGCGAGGCCAAGGCCGGTGTTGCCGGCGGTCGCCTCGACGATGGTGCCGCCGGGCTTCAGCCTGCCATCCTTCTCGGCCGCCGCGATCATCGACAGCGCGATGCGGTCCTTGATCGAGCCGCCCGGGTTCTGGCTCTCAAGCTTGATGAACAGCCGGCATTTTCCCGTGTCGAACTTGGTCAGCTCGACGATGGGCGTCTGGCCAATGAGATCGAGCACCGACGCATAGGGCGGACGCAGGCGGGATGTGGCGGTGTCCGACGGGGCGCTGTCGGCAGTGGCTTTTCTGTGCTCGCTCATGTCGGAGCCTCCATGGATCAACCTAGCGTCTTTTCCAGCCGATCGCAGTTGGAAAGAAGATAGATCGTGCCAATCCGGCGGCCAGACGGGGAATGAAATTCCAGCGGCCCATCGGGCGAAGCAGTGCGGTGCCGCATCGAGACGCCGGCGGGACAGCGCCCCCCTCTGCCCTGCCGGGCATCTCCCCCTCCAGGGGGGAGATCGGCAGCTTCGCCGGCCACGCCATCTTTACAACGTCGAGTATTGGCGAAGGCCGTCGGAACAGCAATCTCCCCACTTGAGGGGGAGATGGCCGGCAGGCCAGAGGGGGGCGCCGAAGAGCGCCGACCTTAACGCCCAAGCGCCGCGCCCTCAGGCCCGTCCAACGAACCATCTCGTTCGTTGAAGCCGCCGATTTGGCCGTGCTAGCCGAACATACGCCATACCAGCACAAGGAGACGGCCGATGAAGATCCTCGCCTATGACAACTTCAAGCCCGGCGTCACCCTCGACGACTTGAAGCCCTATCTGCGCGATGAAGTCTCGAATGTCTGGCGGCTGTGGAAGGCGGGCATAGTGCGCGAAAACTATGCGCGCGCCGATGTCGGCGGCGTCATCATCGTTTTCGAGCTCGGCACTGTCGAAGAAGCCAGAAACTACACCGACGACTTCCCGCTGTCGAAGGCCGGGCTGCTGGAATGGCATTTTCTTGCCTTCGATTCCGCGCCGTTGCCGCTCGAATACCTCTTCGATCCAACGGTCGATCTCGCGAAACCCTGGGACCGGACAGCGGCATGATCCGGTCGAGCGAAGGGATGGAGATCCCGACCAGCCTGGCGGAGTGGTGCAATCCGCGCCGCATGGCTCTGGTGGTCTACGACATGCAGGTCGGCATCTGCCGCCAGATCGCCGGCGCGGCCGACATTGTCGAGGCCACCGGCAGCGTTCTCGAAGCCGCCCGCTCGGCCGGCATGCGGGTGGCGTTCACGCGCCATCTCTCCTTGCCGCGCAAGTGGATGGGCGCCACCCAGCTGCGTACCGCAATGGCCTGGCAGCGGCGCGACAGTCCCGACGCGGTCGAGCCCTGGTTCCCGCGCGACGCCGAGGCAACGGCGATCGTTCCCGAACTCGCGCCACGCGCCGACGAGGCGGTGTTCGACAAGCTGACCATGTCGGCCTTCGATTCCACGGCGTTGAGCTTTGCCTTGCACGATTGCGGTGTGCGCGCCGTCGCGCTCGCCGGCGTGGCGATGGAGATCGGCATCGAGCCGACCGTTCGCCAGGCGACCGACAATGGTTTTGTCGCCGTGGTGATCGAGGATGCCTGCGGCTTCGGCAACCGGCAGGCCCGCGACCGCTCGATGGCCACGCTTGGCTTCCTCGGCGAGGCTGTCATCACCGATGTCGCGGGTTTCCGCGGTGCGCTCGGCGCCGGGAGCTAGGCGCCTTGTCGGGTCTCGATATCGGTGCGGAAGCGGACGCCGTCCGCGCGTCCGTGCACTTTGCCCCAGTCGTAGAGCGCCTCAAGCGCCGCGGCCAGATCGCGGCCACGCTCGGTCAAGACATAGCGTCCCTTTCCGTCCGGCGACGCTTCCAGCGCGACAAACCCGATCTCGACGAGATCGGCAAGGCGCTGCGTCAGCATCTTGTCGGAAAGCGAAGGGATCGATCGGCGCAACTCGGAATAGCGCAGCGGTCCTTGCTTGATCCGGGCCAGGATCACCGTCTTCCATTTGCCGCCGAGTGCGTCGAGCGCGAACTCGACCGGACAGCCGTAAAGTCTTCCGCGTTGTGCCATGCCGCCATCGTAGGCAACGCCCGGCGGCGACGGAAGCATCTTTTGCCCGGCCATATGGCCAGATTGCAGCGTTAGGCTTTATCGGCGACAGCTTATAGAGGAGAGCCAGGATGAGTGTACGGGACGCCAATTCGGTCAATGCCCGCAAGCCGAAACGCGTGGCGATCGTCATCGCCAATCCGGCCGTCTCGACCACGACCGGCTGGCCGGTCGGCTTTTGGTGGAGCGAGCTGACGCACCCGTGGTTCGCTTTCACCGAGCGTGGTTATGATGTCGAGATCTTCTCGCCCGATGGCGGCCGATGCGAGGCCGACGCGCTGAGCGATCCGCGTGATCCCTCGGGCTATTCCGAAACCGACCTCATCTCGCTCGGCTTCATCTCGAGCCCGAAACTGGCGAGCCTGGTCGACAACACAAGGCCGGTGGCGGAGATCGAGCTCGACAGTTTCGACGCGATCGTCGTCGCCGGCGGCCAGGCGCCGATGTTCAGCTATGATCGGGCGCAAACGCTGCAGCGGACCTTCGTCGCCTTCCATGAAGCGGGCAAGGTGGCGGCAGCGCTTTGCCATGGCACGGCGCTGCTGCGCTATGCCAGGGGCGCCGACGGATCGCTGCTCGCCGCCGGCAAGACGGTGACCGGGTTCGCCAATATCGAGGAGGATTTTGCCGACAATGCGACCTGGCGGATGGGCGCGCTGGAGCGCGGAAAACATTTGATGCCATGGCGGATAGAGGATGAGCTCAAGGCGATCGGCGCCAACTACATCCAGGCCGGCTTGTGGCGCGCCTTTGCGGTGCGCGACGGCAACCTGATCACCGGTCAGCAGAACTTTTCCGGCGCCGAGACCGCGCGCGCCGTGTGTGAGGCATTGGGCGGCTGAACCCTATCGTCCGGCTGGTAGCGGGAGGGACTTCAGTCTTAGTTGAGCAATAGCTAATGTACCTATAGCTTGGTCATGCGGGAGACGATCCCAAATCGAAACCTAACCCGCAATGGCCGGTGCGACCCGCTTTCAACCCAAGCATCCCCGCACCGGCCATTCTTTTCACCGTTGGGTAGCCGATGGCCAGCTTGAAATCGCAACCTAGGGGCGCGATGTCGCCACTTCGGGGAGGAAATCCAGTCGAAGGCGGGAGCATCGCGCTCCCCTCGCAAGAGGTCTGCGTCAAGCCGTGAATATCTTAATTGGCTAAAGTGCGGAACGTCCAATGGACAAGTCCGGAACGTTTGAAGGCCCCTCGGACCAAGGCCTACCGGTGCGCAAGACTTTAGTCCTGCCGTCTTATAGCTAAGAACGGAAGTTGTTCGGCCCCAGATAGGGCCACCTGGGCTAAATACCAGACTGCACTCAGCCGACCATGGTGCGATCGCGGAAGACGCTTTCGGGTTGAGCCGGATGCGGGTCTGCCAAATATACGATCGCCGCCGGAATTGCTCTATCCCAGCAACAGCTTGCTCAGTCTGGCGCACTGGACGCGGATATCGGGAATGGCGTCGATCTCGAAGAAAGTGCCGCGCGTCAGCGGCCCGACGGCGAGGATTTTTCGCGAGATGGTGCCGTCGGCGGCGATAATCTCGCAATTGGCCGAGACGTCGAGGCCGATGCGCAGCGGATCGGGACGCGCCAGGCCGCGGTCGACCAGCGAGCGCACCACGCTGTTCGACGAGGTCGAGATGTCGCGCACGATGCCGGAGCAATCATAGATGCGGGCGACGTCGAATGTTTCGAGACGCTGTGTGTGGCGCGACTGGACCTCGACCGCGAAGCCGTCGCCCGGCGTGACGCCGACGACGCGCCCGGCGATCGGCCGGATGCGTCCCGATTGCACGGCCTCCGTCACCCTGGCGTAGACCTCGGGTGCCATGCGATGGCGATGGATGTCCCACCAGGCCTTGGTGTGTTCGACGAAGCGGCGCTTGGCCGAGGCGGGCCAGTTCTGCCAGATCTTCTGGTTGAAGGGGCGCAGGCCGTCGACGACGTCGCGCCAGTCGACGCCGGCCTTCTGGTTCTCGCGGATGAGGTCGCGGAACCAGCCGACGAAATAGGAGAGCTGGGTGCCGAGCGGGATATCGGCGACGTCGAGCTTGATCGGGTTGCCCTTGCGGTGCGGCGAGGGCAGCAGGCCGCGCCGCGACACCGCGATGATGTCGCCGCGATGGCCGCGCTGCTCCAGGGAAAGGAAGGCATCGACCATGCTGAGCCCGGTGCCCAGCACCAGGATCCGGTTGTCCTGATCGAGCGCGGTATCGGCCTCCGAGCCCATCCGGATCGCATGGCCCTGCGCGGGCTGTTCGTCATGGCCGGTGGCCAGCACGGCAAGATGGGCAACCACGCTGGTGCCGTTGGCGAGCGCCACCTCGACCCCGGATCCGGTGGGCGAAATCGACAGGCTCTCCTCGCGGATCAGGCGCAGCCGGCCGGTCTCGCGCTCGCGCGTTTCCAGATCGTCGAGCAATTCCTTGAGATAACGCGCATAGAGGCTGCGCGGCGCGTAGACCGGAGCCTGCTCCGCTGTCGCCAGCCCCCGTTCCAGCAGCCAGCGCCAGAAATTGCCGGGATCGTCGGCATAGGCGCTCATGCCGGCCGCGCTGACATTCAGCACATGTGCCGACAGCAGCGTCGAATAGGCTATGCCCTGGCCGAAATGCGGGCGCTTTTCGATCAGTGTGACGCGCAGGTCCGGATTGGGCGATTTGAGCAGATGGGCGGCCAGCACGACGCCGCTGGCGCCGCCGCCGACGATGATGATGGAACTGGGGGTGATGGAATCGATCCGCCCGGTCATGCGCAAGCGAGCCCCGTGCCAGGCGTCGGCTTCAGGCCTGGACCTTCACCACGACCGGCAGGTCGTCCCGCGCGACCGGGAGGTCGCTCATGCCCGACGCGATCGTAAGATCGTCGGCGTCCCTCGCGATCGTAAGATCGTCGGCGATGTCGCGCATCTCGGCGAGGCTGCGCTGGTCGAGCACCTCGGCGATCGCCTGCCGGACCTCGAGCATCAGATGTCGGACCTGGCATGTCGCCTCGTTGCAGTCTTCACAGCGCTGATATTGTGTGCGGCTGGCGCAGGGGATCGGGGCCAGCGGCCCGTCGAGGACGCGCACGACGTGGCCGACCTTGATCTCGTCGGCGGGCCGTGCCAGGCGGTAGCCGCCCTCCTTGCCCTTGCGGCTCTGGACGAAGCCGGCATTGCGCAGCTCGCCGAGAATGGCGTCGAGAAACTTCTTCGGGATGTTGTTGCCGGTCGCGATATCGCCGACGAAGGCGAGCTGTCCGGCCGGCATCCGCGCGAGATGGACGAGCGCCTTGAGGCCGTACTTGCCTTTTTTGGTGAGCATGAACCGAACGTTTCTCTGTCATGCGATGGCCCTAGGCCATCCGTTACGAAACGCCTGGCGTGCCTCCCCGCCGCGCCGAAGCATCCATGACACATAAATTCTAGTGACATGATATACAAGCCAATTGCGGTTGATCTTGCTTGGTTTTCAAGCCGTTGCGGCGATTTTAGGCCCGCCTTGTGACGCCAGGGACACAGGAGCGTGGCTTGCCTGCACGGAGGCTTGCAGCCGGGATCCGACGACGTATGGCCTGTCATCGTCACTCACTCCTATGTCGATAAGGTTACTATACTTAACCACCGATGCGCGGAACGTGATTTTAAATTCTTCCCAATTTGAAGCATAGATTTGCTGGAGGAGGTGCCAAATCGGAATTCTCGTTCACCCCTGTCGGTATCGGGAACGGTCGAGGTATCGAGCCCGGGGCAAAGCTGGTGGCCTCGCCGCTCCTGAGCCAGGGCAGCCGCCCTGTCCGCCACGGCGGCCCGCCGCCAGTGGCTTTTTTCCAACATGCCGTTCTTCCTTGGAAGGATTTAACTCTACAAGAACCATAGAATTAGCTGACTATGAACGGGCGATCCGGTTTTCCCCTTTTTCAAGGAGCCTTTCATGTCCAGCATTTCACGCCGCGTCATCCTCCTGTCTTCCGCTGCCCTTGCCGGCGCCGCCTTCCTCGGCCCGGCGATGGCCGACGGCCTCAAGATCACCATCGGCTACCAGACGGTGGTCGAGCCCTCGAAAGTGCCGCAGGCCGACGGTGCTTATGAAAAGGCCACCAAGGCCAGCATCGACTGGCGCAAGTTCGATTCCGGGGCCGATGTCATCGCCGCCGTCGCCTCCGGCTCGGCCGATATCGGCTATGTCGGATCGAGCCCGCTGGCGGCCGCCGCCAGCCGCGAACTGCCGATCCAGGCCATCTTCGTGGTTGGCCTGATCGGACCGTCGGAAGCGTTGGTCGCCCGCGACGGCGCCGGCATTGGGAAGGTCGCCGACCTCGCCGGCAAGAAGGTCGCCGTGCCCTTCGTGTCGACGACGCATTACAGCCTGCTTGCCGCGCTCAAGCATGAGAATGTCGATCCGAAATCGGTCGAGATCCTCAATCTAAGGCCGCCGGAAATCGCCGCTGCCTTCGCGCGTGGCGACATCGACGCCGCCTATGTCTGGGATCCGGCGCTGGGCCAGATCAAGACATCGGGCAAGGTGGTGCTGGATTCCGCGCAAGTCGCCGCCTGGGGCGCGCCGACCTTCGACGCCTGGATCGTGCGCACCGACTTCGCCGAAAAGAACCCGGAAGCCGTACGCGACTTCGTCAAGGTGACGGGTGCGGCCTATGCAGGGTATCTCGCCAAGCCCGACGCCTGGTCGGTGTCGTCGCCGCAGGCCGCTGAGATCGCCAGGCTGACCGGCGCCAGGCTCGAAGAGGTGCCGGAGCTGCTGAAGGGTTATGCCTTCCCCACCCTGGAAGAGCAGGCCTCCGACAAATTCCTCGGCGGCGGCACGGTCAAGGCGATCGCGGCGGCATCCGCCTTCCTCAAGGAGCAAGGCAAGGTCGACGCCGTGCTGCCGGACTATTCGAAATACGTGACATCGAAATACGTCACCGAGGCGCTGGCCTCGAACTGACGTCTCGCACACGCGGGTCACCCTCCCTGACGCCGTGTGTTGCCTGCCCCAAAAGCCGCTGACAGGCGCGGTTTCGGGGCAGGCGGATTTCCCTCTAATCGGCGAGTGCCCATGCCGCATCTCGTGCTCGACAAGATCTCCATCCATTATGACGGCCAGCCGGCACCCGCCGTCGAGCATGTCTCGATCGGTGTCGGCAAGGACGATTTCGTCGTTCTTGTCGGCCGCTCGGGCTGCGGCAAGACCTCGCTGCTCAATGTCGCCGCCGGCCTTGTCGTGCCTGCGCGCGGCACTGCTTCAGTGAACGGCCAGCCGATCAGCGGGCCCGGTTCGGATCGGGCGGTGGTGTTCCAGAACGATGCTCTGTTTCCCTGGCTGACGGCGCGCGAAAACGTCGCCTTCGCGCTCAGGCTGCGCGGTGTCAGGCCAGCCGAGCGGGCGCGGCGCGCCGATGAACTGCTGGCGCTGGTCAAGCTCGGCGATGCCGGCGACAAGCGCATCTGGGAGCTTTCCGGCGGCATGCGCCAGCGTGTCGGCCTTGCCCGCGCGCTCGCCGCCGAACCCGAATTCCTGCTGCTCGACGAGCCGCTCGGCGCGCTCGACGCGCTGACGCGCGAACGCATGCAGACGACGCTGCTCGACCTTTGGACGGCAAGCCATGCCGGCGTGCTGATGGTGACGCACGGCATCGAGGAGGCGCTGGTGCTCGCCACCCGCGTCGTCGTGCTGGCGCCCGGCCCTGGCCGCGTGGTGCGAACCTTCGAGCCGGGTTTCTCCCGGCGCTACGCGTCGGGCGAAGCCATCCGCTCCATCAAGGCCGATCCGGCCTTCGCGGCGGCGCGCGGCGAACTGACCGACGCGATCTTCGAGGGAGAGGCGGCATGACCATTTCCTTCTACACGGAACGGCCCGTTTCAAGGACAGATGAAACCGATGGCCTGTCGGTGCCTTGGTCCAGGCCACGGGCGAAACGGACCGGCGTTTCGGCGCGCATGGTCAGCGCCGTCACCATCCTGGCGGTGCTGGCACTCTGGACGCTGTCGGCCCGCCTGCAGCTGGTATCTCCGGTGTTCCTGCCCTCGCCGCTTGCCGTGTGGAACAAGTTCGACGTGGTTACCAGCGACGGCTTCGTCGACGCGACGCTGCCGCAGCACGTCGTCGCCAGCCTGGGCCGCGTGTTCGCGGCACTGGTCGCCGCCATCCTGGTCGGCGTGCCGGTGGGGCTCGCCATCGGCATCAGCACGGTGGGGCGCGGCATCTTCGATCCGCTGCTCGAATTCCTGCGGCCGATACCGCCTTTGGCCTATCTGCCGCTGGTCATCATCTGGTTCGGCATCGGCGAGCCGTCGAAAATCCTGGTGATCGCCATCGCCATGCTGGCGCCGGTCGCCCTGTCCACCGCCTCCGGTGTTCGCGGCGTCTCCCAGGAGCGCATCAACGCCGCGCGTTCGCTTGGCGCGACGCGAGTGCAAGTGGTCCGCCATGTGATCCTGCCTAGCGCCCTGCCCTCGATCCTGACCGGCTTGCGCATCGCGCTCGGCGCCGGCTGGTCGACACTGGTCGCGGCCGAACTGGTGGCGGCGACGCGCGGGCTTGGCTTCATGATCCAGTCCGCGGCTCAGTTCCTCGTCACCGACGTGGTGGTGATGGGCATATTGGTGATCGCCGCCATCGCCTTCGTGCTCGAATTCACCATCCGCCGGATCGAGCGCGTGCTCGTCCCGTGGGCCGGACGAGAATGATCGGAAAAGGAGAATGACGATGACCCATTCGACCGCCGTGTTGTTTGCCCATGTCGGCTCCTGGCTGCTCGGCCTTGCCTCCGACGAGAAAGCGGCAAGAGACGACCGCCCGCGATCGCCGACGCCCGTCCAGTTCCTGGCCGGGCGCGATCGCCTTCCACCGCGCGACGAGAGTTTTTACTGGGCCTGGCAGTACTGGTCGCAGTGAGTGGCTGACGGGTGGCGCACCGTCGATGACAGGTCCCTTCCCGTGTAGGGAAGAGAGAGTTGCAATGGCCTTGCCGCTCGATCGAGACGTGGAAAACAATTTCCTCCTGCCGATTCATCTCGCAAAATTCTTTCTCTACTAAATTTATAGACATACCTAGCCTAAGTCCCACTCCGATCGATCGGAAGTTTCTCGGCGCTGCCCGCGCATTGAAGGAGAGGGATCATGTTCAATCCGACGAGACGCGTTTTCGGCATCGGCCTCCTGGCCGCGACGGTCGTGCTGTCGTTCGGCGCCGCCGCGCAGGACCTGAAGCAGTTCAGCATCGGTTACCAGAAGACCGGCCTGCCGGTGATCGCCAGGCAGCAGCAGGTGATCGAGAAGGCGCTCGGCGACAAGGGCGTCACCGTGAAGTGGGTCGAGTTCACCGCCGGGCCGCCATTGGTCGAAGCGCTCAATGTCGGCGCCATCGATGCCGGCTGGACCGGCGACGCGCCGCCGATCTTTGGTCAATCGGCGGGCGCCAACATCGTCTATGCCGCGGCACTGCCGTCCAATGGCGATGGCGAGGCGATCTTCGTCAAGCCGGCCTCGCCGGTCCAGTCGGTCGCCGATCTCAAGGGCAAGCGCGTCGGTGTCGGCAAGGGCACCAGTGCGCACAACCTTCTCGTCGCCGCGTTGGAAAAGGCAGGCGTTGCCTTCGACCAGATCACGCCGGTCTATCTCAGCCCGGCGGATGCGGCCGCCGCCTTCGCCAGCGACCAGATCGATGCCTGGGCGGTCTGGGATCCGTTCTTTGCCATCGCCGAAACCCGCTACCAGCCCCGTGTGCTGGCCCGCTCCAGCGAGGTGCTCAAGGTCAACACCTATTTCCTCGCCAACAAGGATTTCGCCAAGGCGCATCCCGAAATCGTCACCACGACCATCGCCGCGCTTGGCGAGGCGGCGAAATGGGCGGAGCAGAATCGCGACAAGGTGGCGCAAGCGCTGCATGAGGTGACCGGGGTGCCGCTCGACGCACAGACCATCGCCGCCAACCGCACCAAGTTCGGCGTCTTTCCGATCACCGGCGAGATCGTTGCCGGCCAGCAGGCTACCGCCGACCGCTTCTACAAGCTCGGCCTGATCCCCAATGCGGTGCGGATTTCCGACGCGGTTTGGACGGCGCCGGGCAATTGATTTTTCGTCAAGCGGCGCCGCGTGGAGAAACGCCCGGCGCCGTTGCCTTTTATGCCTTGACCTCCAGGAGGCCCGCCTTGACCACGCCAGCCAAGCCACTCGATTTCTTCTGGTTCATCCCGACCCATGGCGACGGTTCCTATCTCGGCTCCGAGCAGCAGCAGCGGCCGCCGGAGTTCGGATATTTCAAGGAGATCGCGCAGGCAGTCGACCGCCTCGGCTTCCCCGGTGTGCTGTTGCCGACCGGGCAGAACTGCGAGGATTCCTGGATCACCGCAACTGGACTGGCGACGCTGACCGAAAGGCTCAAATTCCTCGTCGCGTTGCGGCCGGGCGTCACATTGCCGACCTTCGCGGCGCGGCAGACTGCGGCACTCGACCGTCTGAGCAACGGCCGACTGCTGCTCAATGTCGTGGTCGGCGGCAATCCGGCCGAGCTTGCCGGCGATGGCGTCTTCCTGCCGCATGACCAGCGCTATGCGCAGGCGCAGGAGTTCCTGACCATCTGGCGCGGCCTGGTGTCCGGCGAGCGTGTCAATTTCGACGGCAAATATTACCGCGTCGAGAATGGCCGCCTCGACCTTCTGCCATCACAGGAACGGCCGCCCCTTTATTTCGGCGGTTCGTCCGATGCCGGGCAGGATCTCGCCGCCGATCTGGTCGACATGTACCTGACCTGGGGCGAGCCACCGGCGCAGGTCGCCGAGAAGCTGGCATCGGCGCGCGCGAAAGCGGCATCGCGCGGCCGCGAATTGCGTTTCGGCATCCGGCTGCATTTCATTGTTCGCGAAACCGAGGACGAAGCCTGGCGTGCCGCCGACCGGTTGATCAGCCATGTCACGGATGCCCAGATCGAGAACGCACAGGCGCGGTTCCTCAACCAGATGGACTCGGTCGGCCAGCGCCGGATGGCCGACCTGCATGGCGGCCGCCGCGACAGGCTGGTCGTCTCGCCCAATCTGTGGGCTGGCGTCGGGCTGGTGCGCGGTGGCGCCGGCACCGCGCTGGTCGGCACGCCGGAGCAGGTCGCCGACCGCATCCGCGAGTACCAGGCGATCGGCATCGATACGATCATCGGCTCCGGCTATCCGCATCTCGAGGAAGCTTATCGCGTCGCCGAACTGCTCTTCCCCAAGCTCGGGCTCGGCACCAGGCGGCTCAAGCCGCGCGACGACATCGCCAACGAATTCTCGGTCGGCTTCCATGGCGCGGCCCGCCTGCAGGCGGCGTCATGAGCTTTTCCGCACGCCTGCGCGGGAATGGCATCGGCTGGCTATTGCCGGTGCTGGTGATTGCCGGCTGGGAGGTGGCTTCCCGCGCGGGCGTCATGCCGGCCAACGTGCTTCCGGCACCAAGTGCCGTCGCCGAGGCCTTCTGGCGGTTGACGCTGTCGGGTGAACTGATCCGGAACATCGGCGTCTCGACGGCGCGCGCCCTTGCCGGCTTCGCCGTCGGCGGCTCGATCGGCTTTGCGCTCGGCCTTGCCACCGGGCTGTCGACGCTCAGCCGCGGCCTGACCGACACCACGCTGCAGATGATCCGCAACATTCCGCACCTGGCGCTGATCCCGCTGGTCATCCTCTGGTTCGGCATCGACGAAGAAGCAAAACTGTTCCTGGTGGCGCTCGGCGTGTTCTTTCCGATCTATGTCAACACGCTGCTCGGCATCCAGAGCGTCGACCCGCAACTCGTCGAGATGGGCCGCGTCTACGGCATGGACCGGCGCGCGCTGTTCTTCCGCGTCATCCTGCGCGGCGCGCTGCCGGCGATCTTCGTCGGCCTGCGCTACGCCTTGGGCATCATGTGGCTGACGCTGATCGTCGCCGAAACCATCTCGGCCAGCTCCGGGCTCGGCTACATGGCCATGCAGGCGCGCGAATTCCTGCTGATCGATGTCGTCGTGCTGTCGATCCTGATCTACGCGCTGCTCGGCAAGCTCGCCGACAGTCTCGCCCGCCTGCTCGAGCGCCTGTCGCTCGGCTGGCATCCCGCCTTTCAGAACGGATGAGTATTCGATGCCAGCCGCCAGTCTGACCTCCGTCCGCTCCTTTGTCACCACGCCAGCGCCCGCGCGCCCGGCGAGATCGGTCGAAGGCCGGCGCGCCTTCGCCTTCAAGGGCGTGGGGAAACGCTTTGGCGACAAGACCGTTCTCGATGGGATCGACCTCGACGTGCCGGTCGGGCAGTTCGTCGCCGTCATCGGCAAAAGCGGCTGCGGCAAGAGCACGCTGCTCAGGTTGCTCGCAGGGCTCGACCGGCCGACATCGGGATCGCTGACGCTGGGAGCCGAGGAAGAGGGCCACAGCCGCACGCGCTTCATGTTCCAGGAGCCGCGCCTGCTGCCCTGGGCCAGCGTGGTGAAAAATGTCGAGGTCGGGTTGACCGGCATCGCTTCCGGCACGGAAGCAAGGCGACGCGCGCTCGGCATTCTCGGCGAGGTTGGCCTCGCCGACCGAGCCGATGAATGGCCCTCGGTGCTGTCCGGCGGCCAGAAGCAGCGCGTGGCGCTGGCTCGCGCGCTGGTCGGTCACCCGCAGGTCCTGGCGCTAGACGAGCCGCTCGGGGCGCTCGACGCGCTGACCCGCATCGAGATGCAGCAATTGCTGGAGCGTATCTGGATTGCCCAGAAATTCACCGCCGTGCTGGTCACGCATGATGTCGCCGAAGCGGTTGCGCTCGCCGACCGGGTGGTGGTGATCAGCGGCGGCAAGATCGCGCTCGATCTGGATGTGCCGGTGGAACGGCCGCGCCGCCGCGGTTCCGCCGAGCTTGCCCGTCTCGAAGGCAGGATTCTCGACCAGCTGTTCGGCTAAGATCATTTCGGAAAAGTATGAAACGACTTTTCCGTCCGGGATCGCGCCAAACAAGAGTTTCAGGGCGAACGGTTCGCCCACACCAGCCCGGCCAGGCCGGCCAGCATGGCGGCGAGACCGATATAGAGCCATTGCGACTGGCCGGTCATGAAGCTGCCGCCGATCGCGCCGATGCCTTGCAGCGACCACACGGCGCCCATGGCCAGAACGATCAAGGCCAGCAGATTTTTGGCCAGCAGCTTTTTGGTCAGTCTCATTGTCGGATCCCGTTTTTCAAGTCGATCGATTGCGGCGCTATTGCCGTGATGAAAGAGCTGAAGGAAGTGGCCAGATCGTGCAGACTTTTATTTGAAGATCAACGCTCGATCTTGTCATAAAAGTCCTCCGTGCCGATAAAACATGATCGAAATTGGTTTCGGCGCGCCAAAAAGTCCCTGACAGACTGTTACCCGATGACTCCAAACGTGTGATCTTGCCATGGAACCGCCAGATCACTGCCGCATTTCGTGCCTTATTCCTTTCCTAACGGCTGGGGTCTGTCAAAAAACGGAGCCATCCCCCAAATATGAAGACCCCAAAACAGACTGCGCTTGTCGCGGTAACGATCGCTGCTGGCCTGATGGTCGGCGCCTCCGCCACTTCGGCAACCGCCGCCGCCGGCCAGTGTGGCCGCGCTTCCTGGTACGCGCTGCACTCGAAAACCGCGTCGGGCGAACGTATGAACCCCTCGGCGCTGACCGCCGCCCATCGCACGCTGCCTTTCGGCACCAAATTGCGGGTCACCAACAAGAACAACGGCCGCAGCGTCGTGGTGCGCATCAACGATCGTGGTCCCTTCATCAAGGGCCGCGTGCTCGACCTGTCGAAGGGCGCCGCCGGCCAGCTCGGCTTCATCGGCTCCGGTCAGACTTCCGTCTGCATGGCGCGCGTCTGATCTGATCGTCTCCTGGCCATGATCTCTCCCGCACCGCGGGCCAGCGGAGCAAAACGGGAACTTTCCAAGATCATGGTCGGGTGTCCGGCGCGAAGGCCTGACACATATCCTACACATTTCGGCACTGCACATTGAGCCGGCTGTGCCGTCCGGCGCCGGTTTTCAAGGCTTTGGACGAAATTAGCATTAGTCACGCCACGTGACGTATTGCATCGCAGCAATTAGTTGTTAACTTCCCCGCGAGACATCTAGGGATCGGCGCTGTTCGCCGTCCCTTCGGTCGCGGGGTAACGGATGTTTTACCAGCTCTACGAAATGAACCACGCCGCCCTGCAGCCGGCACGGCTCTATGCCGATGCGGTCCGGTTGTTCTACTCCAATCCGCTCAACCCGGTTTCGCATACGCATTGGGGCCGTTCGGTCGCGGCGGGCGCCGAACTGTTCGAGCGCACCACGCGCCGCTACAGCAAGCCGCAATTCGGCCTGGACAAGACCGTGGTCGACTGGAAGAGCGTCGCGGTCACCGAAAAGACAGTCTGGTCGAAGCCGTTCTGCAATCTCGTCCGTTTCGAGCGCGCCGTTCCAGCCGGACGCAAGGCCGACCCGAAGCTTTTGATCGTGGCGCCGATGTCGGGCCATTACGCGACGCTGCTGCGCGGCACGGTCGAGGCGATGCTGCCCTATGCCGATGTCCATATCACCGACTGGGTCGATGCCCGCATGGTGCCGCTGGCCGATGGCAGCTTCGATCTCGACGACTATATCGACTACGTCATCGACATGCTGCACACGCTGGGTCCGGATACGCATGTGATGGCCGTGTGCCAGCCTTCCGTGCCGGTGCTTGCGGCCGTGGCGCTGATGGAGGCGAAGGGCGACCCCTTCGTCCCTTCGACGATGACCCTGATGGGCGGGCCGATCGACACCCGCCGCAACCCGACCGCCGTCAATCTGCTGGCCAAGGAAAAGGGCATCGACTGGTTCCGCAACAACGTCGTCATGCGCGCGCCCTGGCCGGTGCCGGGCTTCGGCCGCGAGGTTTATCCCGGTTTCCTGCAGCTCTCGGGTTTCATGAGCATGAACCTCGACCGCCACATCATCGCTCACAAGGAGTTCTTCATGCACCTTGTGAAGCACGATGGCGACAACGCCGAAAAGCACCGTGACTTCTATGACGAATATCTGGCGGTGATGGACCTGACGGCGGAGTTCTACCTGCAGACGGTCGATACCGTCTTCGTGCGCCATGCCCTGCCCAAGGGCGAGATGACGCATCGCGGCACCAGGATCGATCCGTCCGTTATCCGCAACGTCGCCCTGTTCACGGTCGAGGGCGAGAACGACGACATTTCGGGCCTTGGCCAGACCAAGGCGGCGCAGGACCTGTGCGTCAACATCCCCGCCGACAAGAAGGCGCACTATGTGCAGCCGGCGGTCGGCCATTACGGCGTCTTCAACGGCTCGCGCTTCCGCTCCGAGATCGTGCCGCGTATCGTCGACTTCATCACCAGCTATGGCCGCCAGACCCGGGTGGCGGTGAAGCCGAAACTGGTCCGCACCGCCAAGCGGTAGGCGGTTTTGAAACAGAGCCGGCCGCGGGTCCGATTCTGTTGCGCAAGTGCCGCTGTCCCTCCCCGCGGGTAACCATGCCGCAAATCAACTCGATGTCTTAATTGACACGGAGTGTAAATCGCCCTTAACGTTTCGTTAACAACAGGGCGAGCGGGGACAATGAATTCCTCAATCACGCGAAGGCTGCGCGTATGCGCGGCAGCCGGGCTGGCGTTAACGGGGGGCTGGATGACACCGGCCTGGGCTTCGGACGCGATGGCGACCGGGGGCCTCACCTCGCAGCCGATCGGCCATTACGATTTCTGCAAGCAGCGTCCGGGCGAATGCTCGATCCGCCCGGCCAACCTCGCGCCGGCGGCCCTGACCGACGGGTTGATGCGCAAGCTAGTCAACGTCACCGCCAGGGTCAATGCCGCCGTCAAGCCGATGAGCGACATGGACATCTACGGCAAGGACGAGGTCTGGGCCTATCCCGACAAGGGCGTCGGCGACTGCGAGGATTACGTGCTGGAGAAGCGGCGCCAGTTGTCCCGCATGGGCATGTCGCTCGCCGATCTCTTGATGACCGTGGTGCGCAAGCCCGACGGGGAAGGCCACGCCGTGCTGACCGTGCGCACGGACGGCGGCGACTATGTGCTCGACAATTTGACCGACAAGGTCAAGCCCTGGGACGAGACCGGCTACCGCTTCCTCAAGCGCCAGGCGATCGACAACACCGGCCGCTGGGTCTCGATCCGCGGCGGCCAGCAGGTTCTGGTCGGCTCGGTACAGTAGGGACTGCAGCCGCGGCCGCCCAGTTAGGGCTGCGCACTCTCAGCGCTTCGTCATCCTCGGGTCTACGCGTCCGCCTCGCTCCCGCTCCGCCCGTGGATGACGAAGACGAGGAGGCTCCGCCGCGCATCTCCGTCCAAAAATTCGCACCTCTCCATGAACCATTTCCGTTCGCCCGGCGACACACAGCCGTGGACGATAGAAACCCAAATCATGGAGGCTTCAAATGACTGCTTTTCTGCGCAACACCCTTCTCGTCGCCGCTGCCGTTTCGGCCCTGACCGGATCCGCTCTGGCCGGCCAGACCATTCCAAGCTGCGCCAACACCAACCTCAACGACCTGTGGGCCGGCCGCTGTTGCGGCGCCGCCGGCGCGTCGGACTGCCTGGGCGGCGGACATGGCGGCCAGAATCATGGCGACCATGGTCGCGGCGGCAATGGTGGCAGCACGGCCGGCAAGAAATGATCTCACCACGGCTGCCCGCCGGCTGCTCGCCGGCGGGCGCTGTTTTGCGATCGGGCGATCGCCCGGCCGCCGCAAAGTCCGGGCGGAAACCCGAGTCTAGGATCGCCGGCCGAGTGCCGCGCGGATCGACGCGGTGATGCGCAGAAGCGCGGCCTCATCCAGCTTTTCGATGTTCTCGGCCAGAAGATTGGCAAGTTCGGTGGCGGCGGGGGAAAGACCCGACGTATCGAGTTTCACGCGCGGATGCGAGGTTTCGGCCAGCCGCGCCAGTTCCTCGGCGTCGTCCCAGATGATGTTGAAATAGCCGATGATCTTCTGGATCAGCGTCCAGGTCGGCGCGCCGCGCCTGCCATGCTCGAGCGCCGACAGATAGGCGGCGCTGACGCCGATCGCCGCCGCCATGTCTTTCTGGCTGACGCCGCGCTCGGCCCTCAGCGTCCGCAGCTTCTCGCCGAACGGCGTCATGCGCCCGGCCTCCTGGGAGCCCTCATGAGCGTGCCCGCCGCAGCCTGATATAGAGCGCGCCCGAGCCGCCATGGTTGCGGGCGGCATGGTCGTGGCTGGAGACCAGCGGCCGGAACGCCGGTGTCGACAGCCAGGCCGGCACGGCGCGCCGCAGGACGCCATCGCCGCCCGAGGACGACCCCTTGCCGGTGATGACCAGCACATAGCGGACGCCGCCGGCATGCGCCCGGTGCAGGAACGAGAACAGCAGCGAATAGGCCTCGTCCTGCGTCATGCCATGCAGGTCGACGCGGCCCTCGATCGGCAGCCGGCCTTTTTGCAGCTTGTCCAGCGTCGGCTCGTCGAGCCGGTGCGTGACATGCTGGACCTTCGGTTTTGCCGCGCCCGACGCGTCGGCAACGGGCTGTGCCGGTTGCGAGGGCGTTGGCCTGGCATCGACGGCCATGTCTGGAATGTCGACGGCGGCGCGGCCCTTGAGCGGCTTGGCGGTGCGCGCCACCAGGTTCCACAGCACCCGGTCATCCTCGCTGAGTTTATCCGGGCGCTTGCTCATTTTGCGCCCCTGGCCAGCGCGCGTGGCACCAGCGCGTAAAAATCGGCGGCGTTGCGCACCACCCCGGCGATCTCGCCGGCGGCGTCGCCCGAGCCGGCGAACAGGTCGCCGCGCGCCGGCCCGGTGATGGCCGAGCCGGTGTCCTGCGCGATCATCAGCCGACGGAACGGCCGTTTGTCGAAGGCGGCAAGCGTCGGCGCGTCGATATAAAAAGGCGTGCCGAATGTGTGCAGCAGGCGGTCGACGGCTATCGAGCGGCCCGGCGTCAGCGGCACCTTGGCGGCCGCGATCGGCCCCAGCGCCGCGTCATCCACCGCGGCCTCGCGAAAGAAGATATAGGAGCGGTTCTGCCACAGGATCTCGTCGACGCGCTCCGGATGCGCCTTGAACCAGCCGCGGATCGACTGCATCGTCACGTCGGCGAGCGGGATTTCCCCCAGCTCGCTCAGGATTTTGCCCGGCCCGGTGAAACGCTGGCCGGATTTGGCGGCGTAGGTGACGCGGCAAAGCCGGCCATCGGTCATGGCAAGCCGCGCCGCGCCTTGCACATGGATGAAAAAGGCGTCGACCTTGTCGGCCAGCCAGGCGATCTCCAGCCCCTGGCCGGCGAGCACGCCGCGCTCGATCGCGCCACGGTCGGGATATTCGGTCAGCCCGTCGGCGGTCCGACGGGCGAAGGCAAGATAAGGATCCATCCCGGCGGGCCGATTGGCATCGTCGACATCGACGAGGTCGGCCGGACGCGACAGCAGCGGCACGGCAAAATGCTCGCTCCGCACCGGCGAGGCCTCGACTTGCGGCTCGTAGAAGCCGGTGACGAGGCCGGCGCCGGTCTCCGGCCGGACCAGCATTGGCACGAAATGGCGCTCGAAGAAGGCGCGGGCCTCGGATCGGTTCGCCGGCGCGGCGCCGCGCGCGTGCGCATAGGCCTCGGCGAAGGCGCCGAAATCGACGCCCAGCGCACCGCTGCGATAGGGTTTTACCGGCACATGGAAGGCGGAGCGGGCAAAGGCCTCGAAGGCCGGCAGATGGTCGTCGTCACCCCAGCCGGGGAGATCGCCGAAAGACCTTTCAACAAGGAGAGGCGACAGCGACACCGGAGCCCGCCTGTTCCGGACTCAGTCTTCTTCTTCGGTGGCGACGAGCTTCCAGTTCGGATCGCGCGAGCGCGTGTCGCGGGCGAATGTCCAGACATCCTTGACCTCGGCCACCGTTTCGGGGTCGCCGTCGATGACCGTGCCGGCCTGATCGCGCGTCGCCGAGATCAGCTCGCTGATGATGCGCAGCGTCACATGCGCCTCGCCGCCCTTCATCTCGGCCGAGACGATATCGGCCTTGTCGATGCCGACGAAGGAGGACTGGATCTTTTCCGACTTGGCCTCGCGCTCGCCGATCGCCGCGACGAAGCCGTCATAAACCTCGCGCGACAGAAGGTTCTTCAGCGTTTTGCGGTCGCCGTCGGCATAGGCCATGACGATCATCTCATAGGCCATCTTGGCACCGTCGACGAACCCCTTCGGGTCGAAGGACGGGTCATTGTCCTTGATCGCGCGCAGGCCCTTGTTGAGATCGGTGTCTGGCTTGGCGAAGGCGTCGATGGCCGTATAGGTGTCGGCCGGCGCCGGCTCGCCGGGCCCCCGCTTGCGCGGCAGCGAAACCACGTTTTCGGGCTTCTGCGTGGCGTCCTTGTCGGTGCGCGCCGCCGTATAGGGATCGAAGGGCGGCCGTTCGCTACCGGTCCGACGGCCCAGCACGTTGCGCAGCTGGAAGAAGATCACCACCGCCGCGATCAGGAAGAAAATCGTGCCGAAGTCGAAGAAGCCCATATTTTCCGCCAATCAATCCCTGCCTCTAGGCCGGACCGTCCCAGCCGACAGGCCGCGGTCGCATAGCGTTCACCATTCAAAGCATATAGAACGCAAGGCGCAATCATTCAAATCAAAGGCAGGCATACCTATCTAACAGCCTCCGTGCCAGCGGCGATTGGTCGCCGGCGGGACAAAACAATCGAATGGTCGGTAAAGACTTGCGCATTTCGCTGCTTCCCTTCTTTCTCCTCGCGCTGCCGCTGCTGGAAATCGCCGGTTTCGTCGTCGTCGGCCGCGAGGTCGGCGCGCTGGCCACGGTCGGCCTGGTGCTGGCCTCGAGCTTCGCCGGCGTGCTTTTGCTGCGCCACCAGGGTTTCGGCGTCATGACCCGCATCCGCGCCGAGATGGCCGCCGGCCGCGACCCCAGCGGCCAGCTCGCCCATGGCGCCATGATCGTCGTCGCGGCGATCCTTTTGATCATCCCCGGCTTCATCACCGACATCATCGGCCTGCTCCTGTTCCTGCCGCCGGTGCGCGACCTTGCCTGGAGTAGGCTGAAGGGCCGCATCGTCGTGGCCACCGATTTCTCCACCGGCGGCTTCCGCCGCCAGCGCGACAAGGTCATCGACCTCGAAGACGGCGACTATTCGCGCGAGGACGACCTGAAGCGCGGCCCGGACCACAATTCGCCCTGGCGGCGGCTGAAGGACGACTGAGGCGGGTGTGCCGCCCCGTTCCCGAGGTCGGCGCCGCCCCTCATTGCCCTGCCGGGCATTTCTCCCCGTATAGTGACGGGGAGAAAGTGGCTGGCCGCGACGCCGGCGCCGTGCAGCGTTGGCGATTGGCGAAACCATTGATGACAGCACCCCTCTCCCCGTCACTATACGGGGAGAGAATGCCGGCAGGCAGGTGAGGGGCGGCGCTGCCTCGGGCGATGATCTTCCCGCTCACAAAGCGTCGGCGGCGATTGCCTGGAACCGCAAGGCGGCAAACCTTGTCTTGTCATGCCGGCCATGGTAGCGAACGCCCGATTTCAATTCGGTCAGCCCCGATCATTCGGTGAGCGAGACTGCCCAGGGGAAAAAGGATATCGGCTCATGGCCAGCAATGATGACGCGCCGGTCGGCGCCAATGGCAACGGCAACGCGACGCAGCCCTCGCTCAACGTCCTGGCCCAGTATGTCAAGGACCTGTCCTTCGAAAGCCCCGGCGCGCCGAACTCGCTGCGCGGCCGCGACAAGGCGCCCGGCATCGCCATCAACGTCAACGTCAATGCCAACCCGCTCTCCGACAAGCAGTTCGACGTCAACCTGACGCTGAACGCCAAGGCCTCCTTCGACCAGGAAGTGCTGTTCAACGTCGAGCTGGTCTATGGCGGCGTCTTCGCCATTTCGGGCTTCCCGCAGGAGCACATGCTGCCGATCCTGTTCATCGAATGCCCGCGCCTTTTGTTCCCCTTCGCCCGCCAGATCATCGCCGAGGCGACGCGCAATGGCGGCTTCCCGCCATTGATGCTCGACCCGATCGATTTCGCGCAGATGTTCCAGCAGAAGATCGCCGAAGACCAGGCGGCGTCGCAGACCAAGGTGAGCTGAGGCTCGGCTGATCGGAATAGCTTGAGAAACCCGGCCTCGCGCCGGGTTTTTTGTGGGCGTTATATCCTCGGCAACGCTGGCGGGACAGCACCCCCCTCTGGCCTGCCGGCCATCTCCCCCGCAAGGGGGGAGATCGGATGTCGTGTTTTGCCTTCGCCGATCTCCAACGCGTCAAAGTCGGCGGAGCGCTGAAGCCGCCAATCTCCCCCTTTGCGGGGGAGATGTCCGGCAGGACAGAGGGGGGTGTGAAGGAACTCGGCGGTCGACCAGTTCTGAACCGTCCGGCTCCCCTGCCAACCCTGCGGAGCGCCGCACAACTCCTGCGGATTCCAGAACATTTCGCCACGTTACCCCGCTTTATCATTCCCTCAGCAATGGCGCCCCGGCGGTCGCAGCCGCCCCTGCGTTGGCGAGCCTGTGCATGATCGCTTGGCACTTTTGGGCGGCATGCACCAACAAAAGAGGGAACGTCGATGAAATTCATGCTGACCGACCGCAAGCTTCACCCACGGGCCAAACCCGTCGCCGACGATTTCAGGACGGGCGGCATCAGCCGCCGTGAATATCTGGCGCTCATGGCCGGGCTCGGCGTCAGCGCCGCCGGCGCTTTTGCCCTGGGCGGCATCGCCGCGACGCCGGCCCGCGCCGCCGAGCCGAAGAAGGGCGGAACCTTGCGCGTCGCCATGAACGTCAAGGGCTTCAAGGACCCGCGCACCTTCGACGGTGTCGAAATGTCCAACGTCGCGCGCCACTGCAACGAATATCTGGTGCGCTGGAACACCGATTTTTCGTTCGAGCCCTGGCTGCTGGAAAAATGGGCGATGAGCGACGACGCCAGGACGCTGACGCTGCATATGCGCAAGGGCATCACCTGGTCGAATGGCGACGCCTTCAATGCCGACGATGTCGTCCACAACCTCACCCGCTGGTGCGAGGCCGGCGTTGCCGGCAATTCGGTCGCCGCGCGCATGGGCGCGCTGGTCAATGCCGACACCAAGAAGGTGGTCGATGGCGGCATCGAGAAGGTCGACGACTTCACCATAAAACTCAACTTGCCAAAACCCGACATCTCGCTGATCGCCGGCATGGCCGACTATCCCGCGCTGATCATGCACCGCTCCTATGATGGCGACGGCGACCCGATGAAGGCTCTGGCGATCACCACGGGCCCCTGCGAGCTGGTCAAATGGGACGCCGAGACCGGCGCCGAGGTGAAGCGCAAGGACAAGCCGTGGTGGAAGGGCGAGTTCTACCTCGACGGCATCCAGTGGATCGACTACGGCTCCGACCCCAACGCCATGCTGTCGGCGTTCGAATCCGGCGAGATCGACACCGACCACGAGACCGCTTCCGATGCCGTCTCGCAGACCGACAAGATGGGGTTGAAGAATTCCGAGATCGCCACGGGGTCGACGATCGTCGCCCGCTTCAATGTCGGCAATGCGCCCTATGACGACGTCAAGGTGCGCCGCGCCGCCCAGCTCGCCGTCGATAATTCGGCCGTGCTGAAGCTCGGCCTCGACGGTCGCGGCAAGCCCGCCGACAACCACCATGTCGGCCCCATGCACCCCGAATACGCCGATATCGGCCCGGCCAAACGCGATGTGAATGAGGCGAAGAAGCTGCTCGCCGAATCCGGCAAGGCGGACCATGAATATGAGCTGATCTCGGTCGACGTCGAATGGCAGAAGAACACGGGGGACGCCATCGCCGCGCAGATCCGCGAGGCCGGCCTCAAGGTCAAGCGCACCGTGCTGCCCGCCGCCACCTTCTGGAACGACTGGAGCAAGTTCCCCTATTCCTGCACCGAATGGCTCGGCCGCCCGCTCGGCGTCCAGGTGCTGGCGCTGGCGTACAAATCCGGCGCCGCGTGGAACGAAAGCGCCTATGCCAGCAAGGAATTCGACGATCTGCTCGACAAGGCGCTGGCCATGCCCGACCCCAAGGCCCGCAAGGAGATCATGGCCAAGATCGAGCAGAATTTGCGCGATTCAGGCATCATCATCCAGCCCTACTGGCGCTCGGTCTACCGCACCTACCGCAAAGGCATCGAAGGCTGCGAACAGCACCAGGCGCTCGAGCAGCATTTCGAGAAGGTCTGGATTGAAAGCTGAGGCGAATGCGGCGCCTCTTCCTTCCCCCCTTGTGGGGGAAGGTGGCCTCGCGAAGCGAGGTCGGATGAGGGGTGTTCCAGCTTGGCAACATGCGTTCGGCGTCCGGATCCAGCCTGCGAAGGTCATCATCAGGAACCCCGGAGCCATGCGAAGCGCCTTTGGCCCACACTCATATCATTGGGGAAGATGGCCGGCGCGCATGCCGGTGAGACAATTGCCTGAGCCCCGCGCCGGCCACTAGCGACCTGATGAAGGTCCGCCGCCCGATTTATGTACCGGGCCTATGCCGCGCGATCAACCGAGCCGGGCAGTTGGTATGAATTCGTACCAATCCGGGATTTATCGCGGCAGAGCGACCGCTGGCGACAGGCTTACCCCTCTCGGGAAAAGGTGAACGTCTCTAGTGAGGGCAGACCGACACTGGACACGTCTTCCTTCCCCCCTTGTGGGGGAAGGTGGATTGCCGCAAAGCGGCAAGACGGATGAGGGGTGTTCCAGCTTGGCGGCATCATCAAAGCACCAAATCGGCACGACATACGTCACCGCCCCACTCTGTACGCACCCCTCATCCGTCTCGGCGCTGCGCGCCGATCCACCTTCCCCCACAAGGGGGGAAGGAAGAGGCGCCGCGCCCCTCCGCCCTCACCGTGCCGGCCTCAGCAGCGTCCAGATCCAGCCGGCGAAGGTCAGCACCAGGAACGGATAGCCGGCCGCCGGCAGTGGCGCTGGCCTTTCCTTCTCCCCTTGTGGGAGAAGGTGGATTGCCGCAAAGCGGCAAGACGGATGAGGGGTGTTCCAGCTTGGCGGCATCATCAAAGACCGCACCAAATCGGCACGACATACGTCACCGCCCCACTCTGTACGCACCCATCATCCGTCTCGGCGCTACGCGCCGATCCACCTTCCCTCACAAGTGGGGAAGGAAGAGGCGTCGCGCCTCTCCGCCCTCACCAGCGTCCAGATCCACCCGGCGAAGGTCAGCACCAGGAAGGGATAGCCTGCCGCCGGCAGTGGCGCTGGCCCTCCTTCTCCCCTTGTGGGAGAAGGTGGATTGCCGCAAAGCGGCAAGACGGATGAGGGGTGTTCCAGCTTGGCGGCACCATCAAAGACCGCACCAAATCGGCGCGAAAACACCACGCTCTCACTCTGTACGCACCCCTCATCCGTCTCGGCGCTGCGCGCCGATCCACCTTCCCCCACAAGGGGGAAGGAAGAGGCGCCGCGCTCGACCCCGCTCACCGTGCAGGCCTCAGCAGCGTCCAGATCCAGCCGGCGAAGGTCGCCACGAGGAAAGGATAGCCTGCCGCCGGCAGCGGCGCCGAGGTCGGCAGCAAGGGCGCGCCCCACAGCACCATGCCCACCGTCACTAGGAACAGCGCGGCGGCGATGAACGCAGTCAGCCGCATCCACAGCGCGAATGTGTTCGGCACGCTGACCATGATCAGCGCCGCCGCCCAAAGCGAGATGCCGCCGACATAGGATGGCACGCTGGCTGGCAAGCCCGCCGCGTTGCCGGCCAGTAGCAGGCTCTCGCCGGCAAGGAAGGTCAGGAAGCCCGCGGCAACGCAATCATTGCCGAGGCGCTGGTATTTCATGGTGAGAAGTGCCGTCGCCACCACCAGTGCCACGCCATCGATCGCCCACAGCGTCTCGCGCAGCGCATCGCTCACCACGAAGGTGCCGGCAAGGCCGAAAATGCCGCCGATAGCGAGGCCGAGAGAGGCGGTGGTGTCCAGAGTGGTGCGCATTTGATGCCCCCAAGTCAGGAGGAGGATACGCCGGTAAAGGACGTTCTCAAAGGGAGCCCTTAGCCCTGGCCCGCCCGGCGGCGTGATGCGAATGGTCCCAGACCGCTTGCACGACGGTAACCGGCCACGCTGACAAACGGGGCGATTACCTAGAAAGCATTGCTGAACTTGCTGTCGCGGATTCCACGAAGGCGGAAAGATGCACAAGGCGGGAGGTTTCAGGATCGCCGCGGCAGCAGCATGAGGCAACATGTAGATTACTGCTCCGATGCTGCGCCCGAATATCGCCTCTCAGGTAGCGGACAATCTCCACCGCGTAGCTTCACCGCCGCGCTGGCGGTGGGCCCGCTGCCTCCGGCAGCTCCCCCGCTTTCGAAGCCTGCCATCGATCCACCGGATCGATGTCTTGGCGCTACGCGCCAACCAGCTTCTCAATCGCCCATCTTCAGCGCCTGGATAAACGCCTCCTGCGGAATATCGACCTTGCCGAACTGCCGCATCCGCTTCTTGCCCTCTTTCTGCTTGTCGAGGAGCTTGCGCTTGCGGCTCACGTCGCCGCCGTAGCACTTCGCGGTGACGTCCTTGCGCAGCGCCGAGATGGTTTCGCGGGCAATGACCTTGCCGCCGATGGCGGCCTGGATCGGGATCTTGAACAGGTGGTGCGGGATCAGTTCTTTCAGCTTTTCGCACATCTGCCGGCCGCGCTTTTCGGCCGCCGTGCGGTGCACCAGCATCGATAGCGCGTCGACCGGCTCCTCGTTGACCAGGATCGACATCTTCACCAGGTCGCCCTCGCGGTAGTCGGTCAGGTGGTAGTCGAAGGAGGCGTAGCCTTTCGAGATTGACTTCAGCCGGTCGTAGAAATCGAAGACGACTTCATTGAGCGGCAGGTCGTAGGTCAGCATGGCGCGTTTGCCGACATAGGACAGGTCGGCCTGGATGCCGCGCCGGTCCTGGCAGAGTTTCAAAATGCCGCCGAGATAATCGTCGGGGGTCAATATGGTGGCGCGGATCCATGGCTCCTCGATCGCGGAGATCTTCACCACGTCGGGCATGTCGGCCGGGTTGTGCAGTTCCTTCACCGAGCCGTCATTGAGGAGCAGCCGGTAGACGACCGATGGCGCGGTGGCGATCAGGTCGAGGTTGAACTCGCGCTCCAGCCGCTCCTGGATGATTTCCAGATGCAAGAGGCCAAGGAAGCCGCAGCGATAGCCGAAGCCGAGCGCCGCACTGGTTTCCATTTCATAGGAGAAAGAAGCATCGTTGAGGCGCAGTTTGCCGACGGCGGCGCGCAGGTCCTCGAAATCGGCGGCGTCGACCGGGAACAGGCCGCAGAACACCACCGGCTGCGCCGGCTTGAAGCCGGGCAGGGCATGCGCGGTCTGGCGCTTGTCCTCGGTGATGGTGTCGCCGACGCGGGTATCGGCCACTTCCTTGATCGAGCCGGTGAAGAAGCCGAACTCGCCGGGGCCGAGCTCCTCGACATTGATGCGGGCGGGCGTGAACACGCCGGTGCGCTCGACCAGATATTTGGCGCCGGTGCCCATCATGCGGATGGTCTGGCCCTTCTTCAGCACGCCGTCGATGATGCGCACCAGCACGATGACGCCGAGATAGGCGTCGTACCAGCTGTCGACCAGCATCGCCTTGAGGGGTGCCGAGGCATCGCCCTCGCGCGGCGGCGGCAATTGGTGGACGATGGCTTCGAGCACGTCGGGAATGCCGAGGCCGGTCTTGGCCGAGATCAGCACGGCGCCCGAGGCGTCGATGCCGATCACCTCCTCGACCTGCTCGCGGATGCGCTCGGGCTCGGCGGCCGGCAGGTCGACCTTGTTCAGCACCACGACGATCTCGTGGTTGTTGTCGATCGCCTGGTAGACATTGGCGAGCGTCTGCGCCTCGACGCCCTGGGAGGCGTCGACGACCAGCAGCGAGCCCTCGCAGGCGGCCAGCGACCGCGACACTTCATAGGCGAAGTCGACATGGCCGGGCGTGTCGATGAGGTTGAGGATATAGTCCTCGCCATTGTTGGCGCGGTATTTCAGCCGCACCGTCTGCGCCTTGATGGTGATGCCGCGCTCGCGCTCGATGTCCATCGAGTCCAGCACCTGCTCCTTCATGTCGCGCAGTTCCAGTCCGCCGGTGGACTGGATCAGGCGGTCGGCAAGCGTGGATTTGCCATGGTCGATATGGGCGACGATGGAAAAATTGCGGATGTGGTCGAGGGGCGTGCTCATGCCGCGCGCTTTAGCAGGGGCGGCAATCGGCGGCAAGGCTTGCGGCGCAAGGGCTGCCTTGCGGGTCACAAAGCGGTGACATCGGTCGAAAAACCGGGAAAACCGGCCCGCGGGCGAAGAATGCGTAAACTTTGATCGATCACATTAGACCTTGGTTTGCCGGCTGTATGGTAAATGCTCGAACGCTAATGTCTGTTGGGGGTCGAAATGTTCAGGATTTTGCGCGGCTTTGCCCGTTCCCGCAGCGGGTCGATGATGCCGCTCTTCCTGGTCATGCTGATGCCGCTGATCGCGGCCGTCGGCTTCTCGGTCGACTATACCAGCGCGGTCCAGACCAAGTCCAACCAGCAGCAGGCGCTGGATGCCGCGATCCTGACGATCACCACCATGGACACCACGGCGACGCTTTCGCAGCGACAGACGATGCTGCAGGATTCCTTCATAGCCAACGGCGGACAAGGCAGCGCGACGCTGACCAACTTCGTGGGTGGCACCGCCACCGCCGCCACCACCGCGCGGGCCACGGCAAGTTTCGCCATGCCGACCGTCTTCATGACCATCGCCAGGATTGACACCGTACCGATCGCCGTCGCGTCGGCGGTCAGCAAGCCGCCGGCGCTGGTCAAGGCGGACTTCAAGGTCACCGGGGTGTCGGGCTACTGGAACAAGACAATGACGCTCTACGGCACGCAATTCGGGGCGGCGCCGCCTGCCAAGCCGCTGATGACGATCGCTTACGTCTATGGCGGTACTGGGGACCCGAAGGGCTATGGCACCACCACCGCCAGCATCCTTACGACTGATTCAACCGGCAAGACCGTCAGCACGGTGGCCCAGACGCAGGTCTGCAAGCTCGCCGGCTCCAACCCGCCCGCCGGTGCGGTGATCCAGA
Source organism: Mesorhizobium sp. Cs1299R1N3 (assembly GCF_037179625.1). NCBI lineage: Bacteria > Pseudomonadati > Pseudomonadota > Alphaproteobacteria > Hyphomicrobiales > Phyllobacteriaceae > Mesorhizobium > Mesorhizobium sp. Cs1299R1N3. Next base: position 59,718 of record NZ_JAPYKQ010000006.1, read on the forward strand.
CCGACAAGTTTCAGACGAGATTTTACTGTGTCGACACGATGTATCCCGCCAATGGCACCGGCGCGTCCATCGATGTCAGCCAGATGGGTGGCCTCAGTCTCCAGATGCATGTGCCATCAGGGAACCCGCAAGACCTCAAGACGAATGATCCGCTCACCTCGAACCGCCTCTACAGCGGGGTCAAGGATCCGCAGACCGGTACTGTCACCTATAATGAGACCGCGACCGGCCAGGTCGTCGATATTTTCGGCCTCGTGCCTTGCGGCTCGACAGCCTATCAGGCCTGGGAAGACGGCGGCAACCCGGTTCCGGCGCCTGTCGGCAACGCCGACTTCTTCTACAACGTCACCGGCAAATGCGATTTCAACAAGCGGCCCTCGGACACTGCGCTGACGCAGTGACGTAGACGCGTCTTCCTTCTCCCCCTGTGGGAGAAGGTGTCGCCGAAGGCGACGGATGAGGGGTGTTCCAGGGAACGCCAACGTCTCACTCCGCTGGAACACCCGTCTCGGCGCTGTCGCGCCGATCCACCTTCCCCCACAAGGGGGGGGAAGGAAGACGCGCCTCGCCCGCCCTTCGGCCCAGAAGGAAATGCGTGCCTTTTGCCACCGGGGCTGTAGACGGACCGCGGCGTTCGACTAACCTCACGTCATGCCGCATCAACCCGTCCGCCCCGCCAAACGCAATTTTGCTCGCTCGCTTCGCCGTGCCATGACGGAGGCTGAAGACAGGCTCTGGCAAGAATTGCGCGACCGCAGGCTCGACGGGATAAAATTCCGGCGCCAAGCGCCATTTGGAAAATACATCGCGGATTTCGTTTGCATCGAAGCTGGCCTGATCATCGAGATAGACGGCAGCCAGCACGCGGATTCGGATTCGGACCGGAGCCGTGACGCCGACCTGAAGGCGAGGGGCTTTCGCATCCTGCGCTTCTGGAATGACGACGTCCTGAGAGACATGAACGCCGTCTGCGACACGATCATCGCCTATGTGCGGGATACCAGTCTGCAGCCCTGGCGTTAGCGGCGCCGACGCTTCTTCCTTCTCCCCTTGTGGGAGAAGGTGGCCTCGCGAAGCGAGGTCGGATGAGGGGTGTTCCAGCTTGGCAAGGACGGCAATCCGTCACGCACCCCTCAACCGTCTCGGCGCTGCGCGCCGATCCACCTTCTCCCACAAGGGGAGAAGGAAAGAGGCGCAGGCGCCCCAATCACAAAGCGGTGAGCGCTGTAACGAAGCTCGTGGTGGCGGCGAAGTGGGGACATGACGGGCGCATCGTGGCGCCGTCCCCACGGAGCACGCCGATGTCGCCAGTCATATCAAGCAGGTTCCTCGCACTGTCCGGCCTCGCCGCCTCCCTCGCCAGCGCCGTCGCCCAGCCGCTCACCGTGGTCGAGCTGTTCACCAGCCAGGGCTGCTCGTCCTGCCCGCCGGCCAATGCCAACCTCATCAAGGTCAAGGACCGGCCCGGCGTGCTGGCGCTGTCCTTCAACGTCACCTATTGGGACTATCTCGGCTGGAAGGACACGTTCGGAAAGCAGGAGTTCACCCAGCGCCAGGTTTCCTACGAGCGCCCGCTCGGCCATGACGGACCGTTCACGCCGCAGGTGGTGGTCAACGGCCATGCCGACGTCGTCGGCGCCGCGCCCGGCGAGATCGAACATCTGATCGCCGCGACGGCCAAGACCGGCGGTCCCTCGCTGTCGCTCGAGGGCGGCAAGGTCGCGATCGGCGCCGGCTCGGCGCCTGGCGGCAAGGCCGATGTCTGGCTGGTGCGCTACACCAACGGTGTCGTCGAGGTGCCGGTGGCGCGTGGCGAAAACACCGGCCGCACCTTGCCGCACGCCAATGTCGTGCACGCGCTGACAAAACTCGGCAGCTGGACCGGCGAGGCCAAGACGTTCGGTCTGCCGGCAGCCTCGGGCGGCCTCAGCACCGCCGTGCTGGTGCAGTCGCCCGGCGGCGGGCCGATCCTGGCCGCCGCCGCCAACTAGATCGCGTCCAAGTAGAGATTTGCCGAGCAGAGATTTGCCAAGCAGAGATTTGCGCCGCCGCACGGGCGGCGGCGCAAGAGCCCGGCCGCCCAGAAAGGGCGTGCCATCAACCCCGCAAGGAAGCCTATCATGACCAATTTCTCCCGCCTGACGCTGCCGGCGCTCGCGCTTGCTCTCTGCTCGACGGCGCTGTTTGCCGGCGGCATCGCGCGCGCCGACGACGCCACCAATGCGATGAAGCCCGCCGCCAACGCCATGGCGCCTGCCGCGGACGCCATGAAACCGGCAACCGATGCCATGAAGCCGGCCGACCCGATGGCCACCAACTCCATGAAGCCCGCCGCCGATGCGATGAAGCCTGCGACGGATGCGATGAAACCGGTGACCGATGCCATGAAGCCGGCGACCGACGCCATGAAGCCGGCAACGGATGCCACCGCCAATTGATATTGGTGCGTGGCCTTCTGTCCCTGGCGGGCTCCCTGTCCAGCCGGGGACAGTTGCCGGAGCAAGCCGGAAAGGCTTGAAGCGGTTATGCGTCGGGAATGACGTCAAAGCAAAAAGTCCGGGCCGCACGCGAATGTGAGCCTCCGCCGCAACTCGCGCATCGCGCCACGGTAGCCGATCCAATAGACTGATCCCCAATGGACTGATCCCAGGGGAAGCCATGAGGAGTGCAACCATGACCAATACCAACAATCGTTCGACCGGCTTTGTCCGGGGCGGGCTCGCCGCACTCGCCCTTGCCGTCGCGGGCGCCGCCTTCTGGCTGACGCCCGCCGTCTCCGCCGAGGACGCGGTGAAAATCCCGCCGCCGGCAATCGACGAAAAGGCGGCCCCAGGCAGCGAAAAGGCCATCTTCGCCGGCGGCTGCTTCTGGGGCGTGCAGGGCGTGTTCCAGCACGTCAAGGGCGTCAGCAAGGCGGTCTCGGGCTACACCGGGGGCGCCAAGGACGACGCCGTCTACGAGACGGTCGGCACCGGCCGCACCGGCCATGCCGAATCCGTCGAAATCACCTACGATCCGTCCAAGGTGACCTATGGCCAGCTGCTGCAGGTCTATTTCTCGGTCGCCCACAATCCGACCCAGCTCAACTACCAGGGTCCGGACTCGGGCACGCAGTACCGCTCGACGATCTTTGCCGAAAACGACGCCCAGAAGAAGATCGCGCAGAGCTATATCGCCCAGCTCGACAAGGCCAAGGTGTTTTCCGAACCCATCGTCACCACGCTGGAGACCGGCAAGACCTTCTACCCGGCCGAAAACTACCACCAGGATTTCCTGACGCTGAACCCGACCTACCCCTACATCGTCTACAACGACCTGCCCAAGGTGGCGAATTTGAAGACGCTGTTCCCGTCGCTCTACAGCGAAAAGCCGGTGCTGGTGCTGTCGGCGAGCAATTGAGGTTCTCGGCGGGGCGCGAGAGCGCGATAGGCCGGCGGGGCAGCGCCCCCCTCTGTCCTGCCGGACATCTCCCCCTCAAGGGGGAGATTGGCAGCGTCGACCCCGCGCCTTTGCGACGTCGGAAATTGGCGAAAGCAATCATGACATCCGATCTCCCCCCTTGAGGGGGAGATGGCCGGCAGGCCAGAGGGGGGCGCCTCGCCGTGACCTCGAAATCAACCGCTCTACCCACCCTCAATCGTACGTCAAATCCGTCGCCTTGCCGCCGAACACGCGGTAGGCGTAGAACGAATAGAAGATGATCACCGGCAGCACCACCACGGTGCCGGCCAGGATGATGGCCAGGCTTTCGGTCGCCGATGCCGCCTGCCAGATGGTCAGGCGATCGGGCACCACATAGGGATAGAACGACCAGGCAAGGCCGGCAAAGCCGAGCGCGAAGATGGCGGCCAGCGTCAGGAACGGCGTCAGTGAATGGCGGTCGCCGGGCCGCGGCAGGTGGAAGGTCTGCCGCCACAGCCAGAGGAACAGCAGCGCCGACAGGATCGGCAGCGGCGACAGATAGAGCATCTGCGGCCAGACGAACCATTTGGCGAAGATGCGCGGGCTGGCGAAGGGTGTCGCCAGCGACACGGCGGCCATGCCGAGCGCGGTCAGCACCAGCGCCGTGCGCAGCCAGAGCACCGCCTTCTTCTGCAACTCGCCCTCGGTCTTGTAGATCACCCAGGCAGCGCCCATCGCGGCATAAGCTGCAGCAAGACAGAACGCCACCAGCACGCCGAACGCCATGCCGCCCGGCCCGACATCGAGGCCGAGCACATAGACGCCCAGCATGTAGCCCTGCGCCAGCGAGGCGGTGAGCGAGCCCAGGAAGAAGATACGGTTCCAGCGGTGCTTGCGGCCGGCCGGCACCTTGGCGCGGAAATCGAAGGCGACGCCGCGCAGGATCAGTCCGACCAGCAGCACGAAGACCGGAATGTAGAGCGCGGTGAGGATGACGCCATGCGCCAGCGGAAAGGCGACCAGCAGCAGGCCGACGGCCAGCACCAGCCAGGTCTCGTTGGCGTCCCAGAACGGGCCGATCGCGGCGATCATCGTATCCTGCTCGGTGTCCTCGGCGGCGGCGAACAGCATGCCGATGCCGAGGTCGAAGCCGTCGAGGATGACGTAGATCAGAATGGCAAGGCCCATCAGGCCGGCGAAGATGAGGGGGAGCAGGGTCGGCCAGTCGTAGCTCATTTTTTCACTCCCCCGCCGCCGGTTGCGACATGGCCGTCTTCATCACACCCGGCAGCGGCGAGGTGTCGCCATCCTTGGCCGCCTTCAGCGCCAGGTGCACCAGCACGCCGAGATAGGCGATCAGCAACAGCACGTAGAGGAGAAGATAGACGGCGAGCGTCAGCGCGACATGGCTGCCGGCCACCGGACCGACGGCGTCGGCGGTCTTCAGCACGCCGGTCACCAGCCAGGGCTGGCGGCCGATCTCGGTCGTGTACCAGCCGGCCAGTGTCGCCAGCCAGCCCGACAGCGCCATCGGCACCATCAGCAGCGCGAGCGGCTTCGGCAGCGAATGCCGGCGCTTGAGGAAGAAGGCGGCCGACCACGAGACGGCGAGCATCAAAAGCCCGGTGCCGACCATGATGCGGAAACTCCAGAAGAGCGGAAAGACCGGCGGGTGGTTGCCCGGAAAATCGTTCAGCCCCGGCACGACACCGTCGATGCTGTGCCGCAGGATAAGGCTGGCGCCGTCGGGAATCGCGACCTCGAACTTGTTTTCCCTGGCCGCCTCGTCGGGCAGCGCGAACAGCACCAGCGGCACGTTGGGGCCGGTGTTCCAGTTGGCCTCCATGGCGGCGATTTTCTGCGGCTGGTGCTCCAGCGTGTTCAGCCCATGCTGGTCGCCGGCCAGGATCTGGATCGGGATCAGGATCGCGGCGGTGAAGACGCCGGTGCGCAGCGCCTTCCACATCGATTCCGAACGGTCGCCCTTGAGGTAGCGTAGCGCCGACAGGCCAGCGATCAGGAACGACACCGTCAGCCCCGAGGCGAGCAGCATGTGCACCAGCCGGTAGGGCATGGACGGGTTGAAGACGATGGCCCACCAGTCGACGGCATGCGCGACGCCATCGCGCATCTCGAAACCGGCCGGGGTCTGCATCCAGGAATTGAGCGCGATGATCCAGAAGGCCGATAGCGTGGTGCCGCCGGCGACCAGCACCGTCGCCAGCGTGTGGACGCGGTTGGAGACGCGACGGAAGCCGAACAGCATGATGCCGAGGAAGGCCGCTTCGAGGAAGAAGGCGGTGAGGATCTCGTAGGCGAGCAGCGGTCCCGCGATGTTGCCGACATGCTGCATGTAGCCCGGCCAGTTGGTGCCGAACTGGAAGCTCATGGTGACGCCCGAAACCACGCCCATGGCAAAGGACAGCGCGAACACCTTCACCCAGGTGAAATAGGCGCGCATCCAGGCGGAATCATTGGTCGCGTTGTAGCGCAGCTTGAAGAACAGCAGCATCCAGCCAAGGGCAATGGTGATCGTCGGAAACAGGATATGGAACGAGATATTCGCGCCGAACTGCATGCGCGAGAGAATAAGCGGGTCCATGGCGGGCTCCGGCTGCTTATTATTCATTTAGACGCAATTCCCTAGGGAAAGCGTTATGCGCCTTTCCCGGGAAAACCGCTTCACACTTTTCCTGGAATTGCTCCAATACTGGCGAAGGATAGGCCCGAAGCCAGGTCAGGTCAAAGCGGCGTCCCGCCGCGAGGCTGAACGCCACAGGACAATTTTACCGAATAGAAGCCACCCATTTCCAACCGGCCCCCGGCTTCAATGTCGAGAACTGGCAGCAGGGCATTGACTTGCAGTTGCACTGGGCGACAACAGGCCTATATCAAGTCACCTCTTTCAAGCAGCCGTTTTCAGCCATGCCCTCCATTCTTTCCATTTCCGGGGTCTCCAAGACCTACGCCACCGGCTTCACCGCGCTCAAGGAAGTCAGCCTCGACATAGCGCGCGGCGAGATCTTCGCGCTGCTCGGTCCCAACGGCGCCGGCAAGACGACGCTGATCTCGATCGTCTGCGGCATCGTCAACCGCTCGTCGGGCACCGTCACCGTCGACGGCCACGACATCAACAAGGACTACCGCGCCGCGCGCAGCCTGATCGGGCTGGTGCCGCAGGAACTCACCATCGACGCCTTCGAGAGCGTCTGGGCAACCGTCAATTACAGCCGCGGCCTGTTCGGCAGGCCGGCCAATCCGGCCTTTGTCGAGAAGGTGCTGCGCGATCTGTCGCTGTGGGACAAGAAGGACGCCAAGGCGATCACGCTGTCGGGCGGCATGAAGCGGCGGCTGATGATCGCCAAGGCGCTGTCGCACGAGCCGCGCGTCCTGTTCCTCGACGAGCCGACCGCCGGCGTCGACGTCGAACTGCGCCAGGACATGTGGGCGATGGTGCGCCGGCTGCGCGAGGATGGCGTCACCATCATCCTCACCACGCACTACATCGAGGAAGCCGAGGCCATGGCCGACCGCGTCGGCGTCATCAACCGCGGCGAGATCATCCTGGTCGAGGACAAGGCCGAACTGATGCTCAAGCTCGGCCGCAAGGAGATGAGGCTGGAGCTGCGCGCGCCGCTCGGCAGCGTGCCCAACGGGCTCTCGAACTACGCGCTCGAACTGTCGCCGGACGGCAACCAGCTCACCTACACCTATGACAACCAGAGCGACCGGCCGGGCGTCGCCTCGCTGATCCGCGATCTCGAGGCGGCCGGCATTCAATTCCGCGATCTCGACACCAAGAACAGTTCGCTCGAAGAGATCTTCGTCAATCTCCTGAGGCAAGAGCCATGAACCCGCGCGCGGCCATGAATTTACGTGCGGTGTGGGCAATCTATCGGGTCGAGATGGCGCGTGCGTTCCGCACCGTGCTGCAGAGCATCATCTCGCCGGTCATCTCGACATCGCTCTATTTCGTCGTCTTCGGCTCGGCCATCGGCTCGCGCATCACCGAGATCGACGGCATCAGCTACGGCGCCTTCATCGTGCCGGGACTGATCATGCTGTCGCTCTTGACGCAGTCGATATCCAACGCCTCTTTCGCCATCTATTTCCCGAAATTCGTCGGCTCGATCTACGAGCTTCTATCGGCGCCGGTCTCCTATCTGGAGATCGTCATCGCCTATGTCGGCGGCGCGGCCACCAAGTCGATCATCCTCGGCCTGATCATCCTGGCCACGGCCTCGCTGTTCGTGCCGCTGCACATTGAACATCCGTTCTGGATGCTCGCCTTCCTGATCCTGACGGCGGTGACCTTCAGCCTGTTCGGCTTCATCATCGGCATCTGGGCGAAAAGCTTCGAGCAGCTGCAGCTGGTGCCGCTGCTGATCGTCACCCCGCTGACCTTCCTCGGCGGTAGCTTCTATTCGATCCACATGCTGCCCGGCATCTGGAAAACGATCACGCTGTTCAACCCGGTGGTCTACCTGATCAGCGGTTTCCGCTGGAGTTTCTACGGCAAGGCCGACGTCTCGGTCGGCATCAGCCTCGGCATGACGCTGGTGTTCCTGGCCGTCTGCATCGCGATCGTCGCCTGGATCTTCCGGACCGGCTACCGGCTGCGGAACTGATCGGCTGGGACTTGGTTGCTCCCCGCTCCGCGGGGCGAGGAAAGGGCAGATCTCAAATCGCCTTGATCAGCCGCAGCAACCCCAGCATCTCGATGTAGGTCCCCTTGCGAAAGGCGATGTAGACCGGCTCCTCGGCACCGTGGAAGCGGCGCTTGAATGCCGCCTGGCCCTGCAGGTTGAACCTGCGGCGGTTGACCCAGGGCGAATCGAAGGCGCGCTGGAAGGTGTTGCGCCAGAAGTCGCTTTCGGCAAATCCGCTGGGACCCACATCGACGAGCGGCGACAGGCCGAGCGTCACCACCGAGATACCCTCCTCGCGAAACCGGTCGACGGCGAATTTGGTCAGGCCGATCTCGGCATGCGGCGAGGCATCGATATGCTTGCGCTTGAAGGCGGTGGTGTAGCCGATCACCTTGCCGCCGGCGAACATCGGATCGAAGTCGAGCAGGGCGACCAGGTCGCCATCGGGACCGTGCAGCACGAAACGGCGCATGTCGCTGCCGAGCTGATCGTAAAACGGACGGTTGAGGAAACCCATCTCCCAGCGCTTGACGATACGGTCACCGCGCCAATTTTGCGAGAGCCGGGAGATCTCGTCGAGGTTGATCGTGCGTTTGTCCTCCTCGAACGAAAAGCCTTTCTTCAGCAGCCAGCGCTCGGAATAGCGCACCGTCTCGTTTCGCTTGCCGGAAAAATCATGGTCGGGCAGCGGCAGGCGGGTATCGATGCCCAGCCGGTTGATCTTGTAGCCGAGGCCGGCAAGGACCTGGGCGGTCTGTTCGCCGATCTGCACGAACCATGGGCCGCCGGCACTCTCGACGAAGCGTCTGATATAATCGGGCCGCTGCGTCGGCGCCGCCACCGGATCGCCGAGCGCGAAATGATGCTTCATCTTGGTGCCGAAGGCGATGTAGCCGTCGGCGTCGCCAAAATAGGAAAGCTTGTGCTGCACGGCGGTGGAATAGGCGAGCGAGAAGTCGCCATGGCGGCGCACCAGCGCCAGCCGCTCGACATGCGCCAGCGCCTGGCGCTCGACCTTGGGCGAGGCCCCCTCGAGGATGTTGTCGAAATAGATCCGCAAGGAGGGCATGGTCGAGATTCCGCGTGCCGTTTGTGGCGCGACGTGCCGGTCGACACGCAAGACGCGCCACGGCGTCTTGATTTCTCGCGGGTAGCCGAAATCGATTGCCGGTTTCGAATGCCCACGTCTGTGACGAGATCCCCAGCCCCCGGACCTCGAATCAATCACTTTGCCGCGACCTGATTATCGCCGATGCCGCCGATATGCCATATAGGGCTGGATGTATTCGGACAGAAGCGGGTAATCCGCTCCATGTCGTTGTTTTGGCCGCGGTTCCGCGACCGGCAGTTTCCACCGGGCGGTGGAATGCTCCGGAGCGAGATCGCGCCTCGGCGCGGGGCCATCGACGATCGGCATCGAGTTGCCGTTCGGGTCTGTGCGCGATCAAACGGTTACAACGGCCTGCGAGCCTTTCGGGGTTGCCGCAAGGGCGAATGGGATTCGAGAGTGAATGGCTGATACGACACCCGGGACGATGATGGAGCAGATGGTGGCGATCGAGCCGGCGATCGTCATTGGCGCTGGCGTCGCCGGGCTGGCTGTCGCGCGGGCTTTGATGAAGGCCGGCGTGGCGACGGCGGTCCTCGAGAAGGAAAGCCGGCTCGCCGAGCCCTGGCGCCGGCGCCACGAGCAGCTGCACCTCAACACCCACCGCGATCTCTCGGCGCTGCCCGGCCTTGCCTATCCCAAGGGGACCCCCGCCTTTCCGCACCGGGATGTCGTCATCCGCCATATGAACGATTTCCATGAGGCGAACCGTTTGCCGGTGGAGTTTGGCGTTTCCGCCGAGGCCATCATGTTCGCGGGCGACCACTGGATCGTGCGCACCAGCGCCGGCTCGCGCCTGGCGCGTCACGTCGTTGTCGCCACAGGCCGCGACAGGGAGCCCTACACGCCGCAATGGAAGGGCATGCAGGCGTTCGCGGGCCGGATCATCCATTCGGCCGATTTCGGCGACGCCCGGGCCTATGCGGGCAAGAAGGTGCTGGTTGTCGGCGCCGGCAATTCGGGCTTCGACGCCCTCAATCACCTGGCGGGCGTCGATACCGCCGCTGTCTGGCTGTCGGCTCGCAACGGTCCCGCCCTTTTGCCCAAGCGCGTCGGCAAGATCGCCGTACACCGGCTCTCGCCGATCATGGCGCGCTTGCCGCTGCGCGTCGCCGATGCGGTTATGGCGGTGACGCAGCGCCTGGTTTTCGGCGATCTCACCAAATTCGGCATGCCGCCGGCACCCGCCGGCGGCGCCAGCCGCCTGACTTCGGACTATACCGCGATCGCCGCGGACGACGGCGCCGTCGATGCCATCAAATCGGGCAGGACCGTGGTCGTGCCGGCGATACGGGAGTTCACCCGCGATGGCGTCATCCTGGCCGATGGCAGCATGGTTGCTCCCGACATCGTCATTGCCGCGACGGGCTACCGGACCGGGCTGGAGCGCATGGTCGGCGATCTCGGCGTGCTCGACGAGAAGGGCGTTCCGCTCTTCAACGGCGGCCAGGCCGATCCGAAACTGCCCGGCCTGTGGTTTACCGGCATGCGGCCGAGCATCCGCGGCTGCTTCGCCAATGCCGCCATATTGGCCAGGGCGATCGCTGGGCGGATCGCCGGTCCCGGTCGGCCGGGCACCTCACGCTGACTTCGGCTCCAGCCGCCGGAAACCGACAGCCTCGGTCAGCATCTCCTCGTCGACCATGCCGGCATTTTGGAAGACACGTTGCAAGGTGGCCACTTCGTCAGGTTTGAGCCGGCCGCGGTCGTAGATCGACTTGGGCATGGCGATGATCTCCTGGTCGCGATCCAGGGCGCCATGTGTGAATTGCCGATCTTTCCCAAGGCTTGAATGCAGGCAGCGCACAAAAAGAGGGGCTTCGGATTCCCGGAGCCCCTCTTGTTTTGTCTACAGCATGTCGCGCCGAATAGGATTCGCCCGACCCGCTGTAAGCTTCTGATTTTATGCATGTCGTCGTCCCGGAACCGAGCACAGTTCCGGGTGACATGCATTAGCCCTGCGTCAGACGGCGATCTTGCCGCCGCCCTGTTTGGTGATCGCCACGACCGCCGGCCGCACCGGCATGTCCGGCTTGAAATCGGGCCACCGGGTCGACGGGTCCTCGTAGTAGGAGGGCCGGCCGAACGCCTCCCAGTCCTCGCCGCCGTCACCCGGATGCTGGACGGCGACGAAGGCGGTCTGGTCGTCCGGCGCGAACAGCGGGCCGCACATTTCGGCGCCGATCGGCACCCGGAAGAACAGTTTCGAGGTCGCCCGGGCCGATCCTTCCGTGTCCACCGCCCACAGGCCGTCGGTGCGGCCGGTGGCCTTCGGGCCCTGGCCGTCGGTGGCGACCCACAGGCGCCCGGCCGAATCGACCGCGCAATTGTCGGGCATGCCGAACCAGCCATGGGCCGTCGTCGCGGTGGAGAAGGTGGCGCCGACATCGGCCACCGCCGGATCGCCGCATTTCAGCAGCACTTCCCACTTGCCCTTCGTGGCGGCGAAATCGCCGCCGTCCTCGACGATCTCGATGATGTGGCCGAAGGCATTCCCGGCGCGCGGGTTGGCGGCATCGACCTGATCGGCCTTGCGCTTGGAATTGTTGGTCAGCATGACATAGACCTTGCCGTTGCCGGCATTGGGCTGGATGTCTTCCGGCCGGTCCATCTTGGTGGCGCCAAGCAGGTCGGCGGCGCGGCGCGTCTCGATCAGCACGTCGGCCTGGCCGGCAAAACCGTTTTCCGCCGTCAGCGGACCCTGCCCGAACACGATCGGCATCCATTCGACCGAGCCGTCCTCGGCGAATTTGGCGACATGCAGCGTGCCGTCGTCGAGCAGGTCCTTGTTGGCCGCGCGGTCGCCGGCGTTGAACATGCCCTTGGTGACGAACTTGTAGACATAGTCGAAGCGCTCATCGTCGCCGAGATAGACGACGACGCGGCCGTCCTTGGCGATGATCGATTCGGCGCCCTCATGCTTGAAACGGCCCATGGCGGTACGCTTGCGCGGTACCGAATTCGGGTCGTTGACATCGACCTCGACGATCCAGCCGAAGCGGTTGGGCTCGTTCGGCTCCTTGGCGAGGTTGAAGCGGTCATAATGCGCGCCCCATTCATAGGCGCCTTCCGGGATGCCGAGGCGCTTGTAGTTGGCGGCTTCCTTGTGGCCTTCCGGCAACTCGCCGGAGAAATAGCCGTGGATGTTCTCCTCGGCCATCACATAGGTGCCCCAGGGCGTGACGCCGCCGGCGCAGTTGTTGATCGTGCCGAAGACTTTCGTTCCGGACGGATCGGCATTGGTCTTGACGCGGTCATGGCCGGCGACCGGGCCGGACAGCGCCATCTCGGTGTTGGAGGTGATGCGGCGGTTGAGCTTGCCGTCACGCACCACCTGCCATTTGCCGCCGTCCTTGCGGATCTCGACGATGGTGCCGCCGTGGGCGGCCATCTCGACATCGACCTGCTCCTTCGAGAGCGGCGCCACCTCGGCCGACTTCTTGCCGTCCTTCTCGACGATCTTGACGATGCCCGGGAACATCAGATGCGGGTTGGTGTATTCGTGGTTGATGACCAGCAGGCCGTGTTCCGCCGAGCCATCGATCGCGATATAGCCGACATAGTCGTTGTTGTAGCCGAACTGCCTGGCCTGGGCTTGCGCCGACTGCCTGGTCGGGTCGAATGCCGGCGAATCGGCAAACAGCGGATCGCCCCAGCGCAACAAGACGTCGGCGTCGTAGCCCGGCGCGACATGGTGCTTGTCGTCGATACCGGCCTCCAGCTCGTCGAATGTGAAGGCGGAGCCTTCCGCGGCGCGAGCATCGTCGGCGGCGATCATCGCCAGCGGGCCGACGGTGGCGGCGATCGCCGAGACGGCAAGCGAACCCTTGAGGAAGCCACGGCGCGAGAACCGCGCGGCGATAATCTCGCCCATCGTGCGGTTTTCGCTGGGATTGTTGGCCGGGCCTTCGTTTTCCTCGAGCAGGCTGGTGCGGAATCGGGCATCGGTGGAGCGATGTTCGGTCATGGGAGCCTCTGGCTTGGATTTGGCTGGATTTTGTTGCCTGTTCGACCGCCTTACAGTCGACTGATCACATTTTCGTGACATCGTAACCGCGCTGCCGCTCCCTTACGATACCGGTTTTCACGCCGGGGCCTGGGACTTTAGTCCAATCTTGCGCCTGCAAAGGTCCTGGGGGACAAACGCAACGGTCGGAGGCCGCTTTCGGTCACCACGTCTTTCGGCGATGTTCGTTGCACTGCAACGTTGGGGTGAGCGCGCCGGCTCAATCGACGGAGATCAGTATGCGCGGATCGATTACGGCCCGTTGTTGTCGCCTGGCTCTGAGATCGGCGGCGCTTCTGGCGCTGACCGTCGCTCCCTATGGAATTGCCTTCCATGGATTCGTGCCTGGAATCGATGCCGCGACCGCACATGCCGACAGGGGTGGTGGCGGTGGCAATGGTGGCGGCGGCAACGGCGGTAATGGCGGCAACGGCGGCGGTAACAGTGGCGGCAACGGGAATAGCGGGAACAGTAACGGGAATAGCGGCGGCGGGAACAACGGAAATGGCAAGGGCCAGCGCGACAAGAGCAGCCATGTCAACGCCACCACCGGCGACGAGGTCGACGTGGACGGCAACAAGATTACAGTTCAGCACCCCGACGGTATGACGGAAAACATCGAGAACGGCCGTTTCAGGATGAAGGATGCGCTCGGCCGCACCATCATCGACCGCCCGGCCACACCGGCCGATGTCAGCCGTCTCAAGGCGCTGTGAATTTCGGCCCTGTGAATTCGGGTTTGTGAATTTCGGCCTTGTGAAGCTGGTCAACAGGCAACGACCAGCCTCACACGTCACCTCCGCCGCCCCCCGGCGGAGGTGACCTCCTTTTGCGGCGTTCCAAATGCCCCGAGGACTTATTCCAGGAAAAACGGTTTTCCCGCGAAAAGCGCGCAGCGCTTTCTCCTGGCGGAAATACGCAGACGCTGAACCGCTCTATGAGCGGTCCGTCTCGCGGTCGCGAAACTCGCGCATCATGAGGGCTGCTTCCGTGCGGTTTCGCACGCTGAGTTTCGACAGCACCCCCGTCATGTGGTGCTTCACGGTCTTCTCCTGCAGTTCCAGGCGCAAGGCAACTTCCTTGTTGCTCAGTCCCTCCGCCACCAACCGCAGGATTTCGGTCTGCCGGCCGGTGAGTTGCCGCAGCCGGTCCGCCACGCCGTTGGCAGGCTGCAGGGACTGCACATCGGAAAGCAGCCGGGCCGACAACATCGGCGAAAGATAGCTTTCGCCAGCCGCCACGTTGCGCAGGATATCGGCAAGCGAGCGCGACCCGACGCCTTTGAGGACATAGCCGCGCACGCCCGCGTTCAGGGCCTTGGTCACATCGCCATTGGCCTCTGAAACGGTCAACAGGACGATCTTCTGGGCGGGATGGTCGGCAAGGATGCTTGTAACCGCGGCGAGGCCGCCGCCCGGCATCGAAATATCGAGCAGCAATATGTCGGGCTGCATGGTCGAGACGATGCGTTCCGCGTCCTGCGCGGTCGCGCCTTCTCCGGCCATCTCGAAGCCTCCGATCTCCGACAGGCTGCGCGTCACGCCTTCGCGGAACAGCGGATGGTCGTCGACAATGGCGATGCGAATGGCGTCCATTATGCTTGCTCCTCGACTGAAAGACGGATCACCAGCTTTGTGCCTTTCGGCCCGGTCAGGGTTTCGAACTGTCCGCCGATGCTTTCAACGCGCTCCCTGAGGCCGGCCAGCCCCAACCCCTCGGCCCGCGCCGGATCGAAGCCCGGCCCGCCATCCGACACTTCAACGAAAAGCCTGCCGTTTTTCATTCCTGCATGCACCGCCTGATCCTTGCCCCGCCCGTGGCGGTAGGCATTGTTCAGCCCCTCCTGCACGAAGCGATAGATGCTGATCTTCTCAGAAGCGCCGGGTTCGGGCAAATGTCCGGGCAGGGTGAGCCTCACCGACGTGCCCGTCCGGTGCTCATGTTCCTCGACGGCCAGCCGCAACACGTCCGCGGCCGCCGCCGTTTCTATCTGCGGCAGCACCAGGCCGGTGCAGATGCCGCGTATTTCGCGCATCGCGTCCTCCAGCGTCTTGCGGATCATGGCGACCTCGGTCGAGCGGCCTTCACTGCCATGGCCGTCGCCGGTGAACACCGGACTGTCCATGCGCAGCGCCGCCAGGGCCACGAGCTGGGCCGGGCCGTCATGCAGGTCGGCGCCGATCCGGCGCAGGTATCTTTCGTTGAGTGCGGTGGCGCGGCGGGACGCCCGCTGCACGCGTTGCCGCAAGGCGCTGTTCTGCGTCACCAGCCCTTGCAGCTCCGACACCTGGCGGCGCAGCGCCCCGCGCTGGTCGTCGATGGTGCGGCTGGCGCGCAGGACGATGCTCGACAGAAGCAGGAATGCCGTCAAGGTGGTTCCGGCCACCACAAGCCAGCTCGACAGCAGGGCGGAGGCCAAGGTGGCTTTGAAATCGCTGGCGATCTCGTAGAATTCGGTGACGGCGACCACGTCGCCGGACCAGGGTTCGCGCACGGGATTGTAGATCTCGAGCAACGGCACGCCCGCGGCCCGCTCCTTGTCTTCGTTCTCGTCGAACGTATCGAACTGGGCAACGACACTGCCCTGGAAGGCGGAACGCAGATTTTTGTTCAGGTCGAAGCGGCGGCCGATCAAATCCGCGTCCTTGGCGTAGAGCACCGTGCCGTCGCGGCGCCAGAGCCTGAACGATGCCAGGCGTTTGCCGAGCGCGCCTTGGCCGAGCGTCTCGTCGAGCGCCTGTTTGACGGAATCGCTAAGCTCCTCGCTCTTGCGCAGGTCGGGCAGCAGCGGCGCAATCACGCTGTCGACATAAAGCGCCGTCGTGGCAGCCGAATTGCGAATGATGCCGTCCCGGATCTGCGTCGTCACCCAGGTCCCTACGACCAGCATGACGACCAGAAGCCCAAAGCCGCCGGCAACGACGAATTGCAGGGCAAGGGAAAGCTCGCTCCAGCGTCGCGCCAAGTTCTGAAGAATACGAATCATGGTCCCCTGACCGCCCTTCTATCGACATGCCGGGCGATTCCAGCACATTGAGCTTCAGTCTCGCCGTTGCCAAGACCTTCGTTGGAAACGACGTCGCTTGACGTCTCGGCGCGCTTCGGAAACATGGTCCGCGACATCTGGCGAAGCCGCATCGAGGGAGACGGACGTTGAGTTTTTCGGGACTGCTGCAGCTTGGCCTTTCGACGGTGATCTTCCTGCTGGCGGCGACCGCCGCCAAGCAATGGGGGCTGGCACCGAGCCTGGGCAGGATCCTGCTGACGCTGGCGCTCTATTCGCTTGGCAATCTGATCATGCTGCGGCTGATCCGCGAGTTCGGCATGTCGGTGTCCTTCAGCCTCTCGGCGGTCATCCAGCTGGTCTCGGTCAACGTCGTGGCGCTGGTGTTCTTCGGCGAGCGCGTCAACGCGCTGCAGGCCGCCGGCATCGCGCTGGCGATCGCCGCCGTGGCGCTGATCACGCTTGGACCCTATCTGCAAGGGCGGTTGTAACGGTGCCGATGAAGAACGCTGCGAAAGCTCTGCTCAACCGGGTCGAATTCCCGGTGCTGCTGGCCGGCCTGGTCATCGCCGGTGGGCTGTGGGCGTTCGAGGAATTGATGGAGGTGGCACGGGCCACCACGCCGCACGCCTTCGATACCGAAATCCTGCTTGCCTTCCGCCAGCCGGGCCAGCCCGGCGTTCCCATCGGCCCGCCATGGCTCGAAGGGGCGATGCGCGACATCACCAGCCTTGGCAGTATCAGCGTGCTTGTGCTGATCACCACGGCGACGATCATCTATCTGCTGTTGATCCGCCGCCCGGCGACGGCGCTTCTCATCTTCGTTGCGGTGGCGGGCGGCCAGCTGCTGTCGAGCCTGCTGAAAGTCGGCGTCGACCGGCCCCGCCCGGAACTGGTTTCGCATCTGGTCAACGAGACCTCGCTTTCCTTCCCGAGCGGCCATGCCATGCTGTCGGCGGTGACCTATCTCACGCTCGGTTCGCTGGCGGCACGCTTCCTGCCGGGCCGCACCACCCAGGTCTACGTGTTGTTCCTGGCGGTGCTGACGGCGGTGCTGGTCGGCGTCAGCCGCGTCTATCTCGGCGTCCACTGGCCGTCGGACGTGCTGGCGGGCTGGTGCGCCGGCTTCGCCTGGGCGATGCTATGCTGGTTGGTGGCGAGGCTTCTGCAGCGGCGCCAGGCGGTGAGCGACGACACCTGACCTCGCCGTCAGATCAATCTGTTGATGAGGTGCCCACCACAGCCCGCCAGCGCCAAAACCAGCGACAGCAAACCTGCCGATATCGTCAAAGTCTTGAAAAGTCTCAACCGCGTATACCCCTGCCCCGGATGCATGCCACCCTAGCTTGAAAGTCTCGCGGAGTATCGAAGAAAATGGGCAATCAGGTGACAACGATTATGTCTAACGCATTTACAATGATGCTTGAAACATCACAATGATGGTATTACACATTATCTCCGCAGACTCAGACATGGGTTCCGGTCGATGATCACTGCCGCGCAAATGCGTGCCGCAAGGGCCTTGGCCGGTATCGACCAGAAGACCCTCGCCGAGCGCGCCGGCGTCTCGCTTCCGACCATCCAGCGCATGGAAGCGAGCGACGGCGTGGTCAGGGGCGTGGTCGATACGCTGATGAAGGTCATCCAGGCTCTCGATGGTGCCGGGGTGGAACTGATCGGCGAGAACCAGCCCAGCGAGCGCGGCGGCAGGGGCGTGCGCATCAAGCCCGCCGTGCCGCCGGATCCCTAGGCTGAGCCGGCATAAGTCGCGACGGCGACCGCCGACAGTCCTGCCGACGATCCCGCCGCCTTTGCAGGTGCGGAAGGCAGCCCATGGATCAAGCGCGTCAGGCAGTGCATCAACCGGCCCATCAGCCGGTGAAGCCGACATTTTCCGAATTGTTCACGCCGAAGCTGGTGACAGTCTGGCGCGAGGGCTACCACCTGCCGCAATTCAAGGCCGACTTCATGTCCGGCCTGACCGTCGCCATCGTCGCGCTGCCGCTGTCGATGGCAATCGCGATCGCGTCGGGCATGACGCCGGAACGCGGCCTTTACACCTCCATCGTCGGCGGCTTCATCATCTCGGCCCTGGGCGGCAGCCGCTTCCAGATCGGCGGCCCGGCCGGCGCTTTCATCGTGCTAGTGGCGGCGACGGTCGCCCGCGTCGGCGTCGATGGCCTGCTGCTGGCGACGATGATGGCCGGTGTGTTCCTGCTTGCGATCGGCTACCTCCGCCTCGGCACCTACATCAAATTCATTCCCTATCCGGTCACCGTCGGCTTCACCGCCGGCATTGCCGTCATCATCTTCTCCGGCCAGATCGTCGAACTGTTCGGGCTGACCCTGCCGGGCAGGGAACCCGGACCGTTCGTGCCTAAGTTGATCGCGCTTGGCGAAGCGGCCCGCACGATCAACCCCGCCGCGACCTTGGTGGCGGTGTTGACCATCGCAACCATCGTTTTCCTGAAGCGCTGGCGGCCGAAATGGCCTTCCATGCTGATCGCCATCGGGCTTGCCTCGCTCGTCGTGGCGCTGTTTGCGCTGCCGGCCGAGACGATCGGCACGCGCTATGGCGGCATCCCGCGCAGCCTGCAATGGCCTGGCCTGCCCCCGGTCAGTCTCGGCAGGATGCTCGACGTCTTGCCGGACGCGACCGCCTTCGCGCTGCTTGGCGCGATCGAATCACTGCTGTCGGCCGTCGTTGCCGACGGCATGACCGGCCGGCGGCACCGCTCGAATTGCGAGCTGGTGGCGCAAGGCTTCGCCAACATCGGATCCGCCCTGTTTGGCGGCATCTGCGCCACCGGCACCATCGCCCGCACCGCCACCAACGTGCGGGCCGGCGCGCACGGCCCGGTTTCGGGCATCGTCCATTCGGCTATCCTGCTGGTGCTGATGCTGGTGGCGGCGCCGCTAGCCAGCTACATCCCGCTCTCGGCTCTTGCCGGCGTGCTGGCGGTGGTCTGCTGGAACATGTTCGAGAAACAGGCGTTCGCCACGCTGCTCAGGGCATCGCGCGGCGATGCGCTGGTGCTGCTGGCGACCTTCCTGATCGTCGTCTTCCGCGACCTGACCGAAGGCATCGTCGTCGGCTTCGCGCTCGGCTCGATCCTGTTCATCGATCGCATGGCGAAGTCCGTCGCCGTCGAGGCGGATCTGGCGCAGGAGGATGTTGCCGACAGCGGCGCCGGCGCCTATGATTCCAGCGAGGCCGCTGACGCCGAAACCGTCGTCTATCGCATCTCGGGCGCCTTCTTCTTCGGCGCCGCCTCCACCGTCGGCAGCGTGCTCGACCGCATCGCCGACCAGCGCCGCAACTTCATCCTCGACTGTTCGGCCGTGCCGCTTTTTGATTCGACGGCGGCCAATGTCATCGAAAGCGCGGCCCGCAAGGCGAGGCGCGCTGGCGTGCGCTTCATCATTTCGGGCGCCTCGCCGCAGATACGGCGCATGCTGATCAACCACGGCGTCAAGCGGCCGCTGGTGACCTATGCCGCTTCGATCCGTGATGCGCGGGCGCAACTGGCGGGAAAACAGGAGGTGGAACAGCCGTCCGTCATCGATTGAGCGATCCCGGGCCGCTGACGAACGGACTTCCCACAAGATAAAATCGCAGCGGGCGCTCGGCATCCTTCGAAATGCCGATCCTGATGCTCTGCCCGATCGCGCCGGTTTCAGTGCCATCCCGAGCGAGCCATAGTGGGCCTTCCCGGCAAAGGTCGAGCCCGTCGAGCGAACGATCGATCCGCAATGCCGCAGCCAGCCTTCCCGGCCCGCGCGCCAGGTCGCGCAGGCGCTCGACGCCGCGGTTCAGCCGCATGATCGCGATGCCTTCCAGCGGCTCCAGCGCCCGGATCAGCACGCCGGTCCCGGTGCCTCGCGTCTCGCTCGAAACGTTCAGCATGAACGAGATGCCATAGGCGAGATAGACATAAGCGTGCCCGCGCTCGAGAAACAGCGACCGGTTGCGTGGCGTCATTCCCCGAAAGCCATGCCCTGCGGCATCGCCGACGACATAGGCCTCGGTCTCGACGATGCGGCCGCTGATCCTGCCTTCAGGCAAGTCGCGCACCACCAGCTTGCCGATGAGATAGCGGGCGAGGGCGGCCGTATCGTCGGGCAGTTCTTCTCGCGCGAGCGGCGGATGATCGTCGCTGTGGCTCACGATATCCGCTCGACCCGTTGCACGCGCGAAGGTACGGGTTCGAACGGATCGCCGAAATACTGGGTCTCGTGGGCCACCTTGCCGTCGAGAAACGCCCTGATGCTGACGGTGTAGGTTGGCTGCCCGTCATAGGTCAGGTGCTTCACCGTGCGCCGCATCACCGGCACCGGTGACGGTCGGAGGCGGCCCAATGGCGATCCAGGGCCGCTCTGATCTCCCGGTCTTCCATGGCAAACCTCCTTGACCATCGCCGTGGATGGACCGTCCTACCACGGGCCATCCACGGCTGTCAGCGAAGGTCGTGCGGATCGGCCTCGCGACGCCGGCTCTCAGTCGAGCTTCAGCGCCGCCACTTCGCCCTCGTTCATCAGCGGCACATAGAGGATCGACTTGCCGTCGGTGCCGATGTCGGCGCTGCCGGGCTTGAACTGCGCAACCGCTTCCGGCGTGCCACCGGTCCTGTATCGGTAAAGCGTGCCGGTCATGTAGGCGGTGGCATGGAGGGTGCCGCCAATGGCGACGACGCCATCAAGGTCGGCGAACCTTTGGGCGCCCGCCAGCGGCGTCACCGCCTTGCTGGCGAGGTCGACCGCCAGCAGCCCGCCCGGCTCGGCGGTGCTGAAGTCGGCCTTGATGCCCTTACCCCAGGAGGCCACGATCAGCCTGTCGCCATCGGCGAAGACGCCGTTGGGCGAAGCCAGCAACGCATCCCTCACGAACAGCTCCGGCCTGTCGCCATCGATGCGATAGATCGCGTCGGCCAGCATGTCGGTGACATAGACCTTGCCGGACTGGTCTGATGTCATGTCGTTCAGGAAGACCGCGTTCGGTACGGCGATGCTGGCGATGAGCTTGCCGCTGGCGAGGTCGACGACACGGACCTTGGTGATGTCGGCGACATAGAGCTTGCCGCCCGATATCGCCATGCCCTTGGGCGCGTCCATGCCGTCGGTCCAGTGTTGGGTTACGACCTTGCCGTCGAGGGACAGCACGCTGAGATAACCATTGCCGTCCGCATCGCCCGGATTGCCGTCGATGTTGGAGACGATGATGCGGTTGTTGGCGGCGTCGAACAGCGCCGATTCCGGCTGTTCGAGGCCGCTTGCGCGCCAGAGCTCGCCGGCCTGGGCGGGAGCCGCGATGCCGATGGCGGCGATGAAGGCTGAGGTGATGATGCGTTTCATGTCCGGTCTCCTGTGATGACGGCGGAGACCTATGGTTTTCGATACTTTTCGGAAAGAGTGATTGGCGCTAGTATCGAATATCGATACGAAACTGCCGGAATGAGGTGCATGCCATGAACGGCCCGATCTTCGAGGCGCTGAAACGGACACTGAAGGCGAAGGGGGTCACCTATCGCGAGCTTGGCGAGCGGATGGGCGTTTCCGAGCCGACGGTGAAGCGCATCTTCCACGAGAAGAACTGCAAGCTCGACCGGCTGGTGGAGATCTGCGCCGCCGCCGGCGTCGAGCTGGAAAACGTGCTCGGCTCGATGAACCGGGGGCCGGGGCCGGTCAACCACATCGCGCCCGGGATCGAGCGCAGGCTCGCCGGCCGGCCGGCGCTGCTCTTCGTCTTCGTCATGCTGTCGGAAAAATTCACGCCGCAAGGCATCATGCGCTCGCAGGGACTGAGCGAGGCCTCGATGTTCCTCTATCTGCGCGACCTCGAGGAACTCGGCCTGATCGAGCTCGGTCGTGGCCTGTCGGCGAAATTGCTGGTCGAAACGCCCATCCAGTGGAATTTCGAGGGGCCGCTGAGGCCGCTGTTCGAGATGACCAACAAGAATTTCATCGGCTGGGCGATCACCCATCTCGAACGGGAGGCGACCTTCGTCAGCTTCTCCAGGCGGATGCGGCCGGAGACGGCGGAGATGGTGCGGCGCGAGGCCGAGGAACTGGCCGACCGCGCGAAACTGCTGGCCCATCACGACCAGCACACCACGCCCGAGGACGGACTGGTCGGCTACAAATGGACGTTTGCCTTTGGCGCGACGCCGTTCGAGGCGATCATGCCGATCGGCCCGCATCCGCGCGACGCCGGCGCGTTCGATCGGCCCGCCGCTCCTGCAAAGGGACGCCGCCCGTTACCAGCCTGACACGGCCAATCATCCCGAGCAGGATAGGGCGCGTTGGGATAGAACAGATCCGGCCCCGACACGGTATAGCCCTCTGCAGCCAAGCTTCCGCCATGCCGCCCAGCGCCGGCCGGGCCGAACGCATCCATG
Organism: Mesorhizobium sp. Cs1299R1N3; assembly: GCF_037179625.1. Taxonomy (NCBI): domain Bacteria; kingdom Pseudomonadati; phylum Pseudomonadota; class Alphaproteobacteria; order Hyphomicrobiales; family Phyllobacteriaceae; genus Mesorhizobium; species Mesorhizobium sp. Cs1299R1N3. Next base: position 82,282 of record NZ_JAPYKQ010000006.1, read on the forward strand.
TGGAGAATGACGCCGGGCGTGCGGTTTGTTGGTGACCTGAAGAGAGAAGCCTCCGCCTGTCCTGCTTCGGTTTTCACCATGATCTTTTGTCCGGACATTTTTGCTCTTTGCGGCCGCGTTTCAAAAATGAAATCACATTCATGATATAGTTCGCGCACTGATTTGCCAGATTGAGAAGGCGGATTTGCCGAATGCGTGACACGTCCCCGTGAAATCGAAGTGATCCTATGCCGACCGCGCCAACACTTGAACTTCGCCGTTACTCGCGCCTGAAAAATTTGCGGGCGCGCGCAGAACGCCAGGGGGCTGCATTACAGTTCTGGGCGCGTACGGCATCGCTCGCCGTGATCTCTTGCTTTTTTTCATTGACCAGCCGCTGGGATGCTTCGCTGCTCTTCGTGCTGGGGGGCCTCGTGCTGTTTCAGCTCGTCGGCCTGATCCAGTTTCTCTTTGCTCGCCGTCGCACAGCGCGATGGTGGATCGGTTACCTCGCCGGTACGCTGGACATCATTCTGTTGACCGTTCTGCTGGTAACGCCCAACCCGTTTTCCCTGGAGGTCACGCCGGCCGCGATGCAACTGCGCGAGGGCAGCTTTAAATTCCTGCTGATTTTCGTATGCCTTGGCGCTCTGACCCTTTCAACACGATTGGCACTCTATCTTGGCGCGCTCGCGGCCCTGACATGGGCGATCGGGGTGGGTTGGGTGATTTCTCATCCGGGAACCGTAATTCCGGCGACGAACCTCTATTCGCTGCCAATGACAGAGCGATTGAACCTCTATCTCAACCCCAATTTCGTCGATACATTTGCGCAGGCGACCAACGTGTTGGTTGTGCTGATTATCGGCGCGATCATGGCGCTGGTCGTCTTTCGCTCCCGACATCTGTCGGAAGACTATGTCAAGGCAGAGCGCGCCCGCGCCAATCTCGCCCGGCATTTTTCGCCCAATGTCGTCGACCAGCTCGCCACCGATGACGAGCCCTTCGGCCCGGTCCGCCGGCAGGATATCGCGGTGCTGTTCGCCGACATCGTCGGCTTCACACACTATTCCGAGGATCATCCGGCCGAAGCAGTGTTCGAACTTCTGCGTCAGTTCCACCGTCGCATGGAACAAGTCGTTTTCGACCACCATGGCACCGTCGATAACTATATCGGCGATTGCATCATGGCGACATTCGGGGTTCCGCAAGCCAGCCATGACGACGCGACTCGGGCCATCCAATGCGCTGAAGCGATGATCGCCGCTCTCGAAGACTGGAATGTACAGCGGGTGTCCAGGGGATACCCGCCGCTGGACGTTCGGATCGGTGCACAATATGGTGCAGTGGTCATCGGCGCGGTCGGCAGCGAGCGCAATCTGTCCTTCGCGGTGGTGGGCGACACCGTCAACGTCGCCAGCCGTTTGCAATCGCTCTGCCGTGAGCTTCAGGCGAATATTTGCTTTGGGTCACGACTGATTGAGGCCGCGAAGGCGGAATCGCCCACGACACCGTTGAATGCGCGCGATCATGGACCGATGAGCATCCGCGGCCGGGACGAACCGGTCCATGTCTGGGTCGAACACAGAGCCGAAAACCAGGGTGCTATTGCGGTTCCGGCGTGATGTAGGCCGCCATGTGAAACGCCCGCACCTCGGCGGGATAGCGGTAGGCCGCGCCATAGGGGCATGTCCTGACCTAGGCTGAATGCCATCACGTGTCCGTCGCGGTTGCGCCAGCCTTTGCGGCTGCGGCGTCTGTGCTTGCCTTGTCGTCCCAGATCATTTGCCGGTAGCCGAAACCATATTCCAGCGTCGGCTTGACGATGGCGACAGGTCGAAATCGCGCGGCGTGTAGAGCGAGTGGTGACGAATGTGCAGGATTTCCTTGGGCATATAGGTCGACTGCCCGAAGCACGGCCGGGGGCGCGGGTGATCTCGGGCAGGATCGGGTAGCGGATCTGGCCGTAAGCCTCGGCAATAAGCGTCGAGCAGATCGCCCGCGTCAGGTCACCGGAGCCGAAGGCCAGCATGCGGCGGCGCCAGCGCACCGGCACCGACGGCGTCGGCATGAAATAGCGCAGCATGTCGAAGATGTTCTTGAGATCGTATCTCAGGCCGAGTTTGCCGATCATGAAGGGGACGACCTTGTCGCGGTCTTCGGGCGCCAGGCCGCTCGCCCCAGCGTGCGGCGCAGTGTTTCGGCGTCGGAAGGCGTGTAGGGCTCGTATCCCGAGCATTCTTCCTGCAGCCGACCGGCAAGCCAGCGGCCCAGTCGATCCAGAAGCATGTCGCCAGGCTCGGTCATCGGCTATGGCGATTACCAGAGGCCGGTGCCCGAGGGCAAAGCATGCTCGGTCCGGATCAGCCGGTGGCCGCAAGTGCGCCGGCGTCTTCGGCCGAGCCGGCAAGATCGTCGCGGGCCTTGCGGGCAAGCCTCTTCGTCGAGCGCTTCGGGCTGTCGCCGAACAGTTCGGCCGCGTCGGCAAGGCACGCCTTCCTCAGGCTCTTTTCCGAGCGCTTGAGCAGCTTGCCGAGAAGTTTCGTGTCCTCGGGTGGTCCAAGCGGCTCGCTGTCCGCCTCGAGCAGCGCGCGCATGACGAACACGTCATGCAGTTCGCCAAGCTGCTCGCCCAGTTCATCGACGGCCTTGCGCCGCGCCTTGATCGGGGTCGGCCACAGCCTGCCCAGCAGCGACAAGTGCATGCCATGCGTCTTGGCCGCCTTGCGCAGGTCGTGGAAATCGTCGGCCTTGCCATGAGCGCCGGCCTTGTCGAGCGCCTTCCTGGCACGGCGCAAGGTGGCGCGCGCGCCTTCGGCGAGCACGTCGGCGGCCTGTTCCGGCTGGTCGGGCAGGGCAAGGGTTTCGATGCGCCTCATGCCGTCTTCGCACGCGGCGGTCGCCGCGCCGATCGCCGCCTGCAGCCCGGCGCCTTCGTGCAAATCATGCTGGCGCGCGAACAGCCTGTCGCGCACGGCATCGAGCCCGCCATCGGCGCTCTCCTTCGCGAAACGCGCCGCCAGCCGGTCGATGGTCTCGATCAGCGCCGTCGCTTCACGCGCGCCGGAAAGCAGCGCCGCCACATTGCGATAGCATTGGTTTTCCGTGGCACAGAATGTTTCGTCGCCGGAACGAACGAGGCGCAGCAAGGCACGCACGCTCTTCAGCCGCTTGCGGCATTTGTGCAGCCCCTGGTCCGGCCGTGTGCGCGCCGCATCCAGATGCAGCAGGGCCTTGCCGATCTCCTCGGCAAGGATGCGTCTGACCTCGCCGGTCAGCGGCATGCGCGGGTCTATGCGAAAGCTCATGCGGCGATCTCCGGTATCCCCCCGAGGGCGAGCGACGCGTTGTAGAACTTCTGATCGCCGGTGACTTCATGGCCGAGCCAGTCCGGCAGCATTTCATCCGGAACGTCTTCCGGAGTCTCGAGTTCGGCCACCACAAGTCCCGCCAGTGCACCGCCAAAGACATCGACTTCATAGAGATAGCCGCGATGCCTAACATGGTGACGTGTCTTCTCGATGACACGTCCGATGGCGAAGTCCAGCATCTCCACCGCCTCCGCCAGCGGGATCGGATATTCGAATTCGTCGCGCTCGCGCGCGCTGCTGCCGAATTTGAGCGTCAGCTTGGCCGAGGCTCCGTCGCTGATGCGGATGCGGACGGTTCGTCCGGGTGCCATGGCGAGATAGAACTGGAGGATGCGGATGTCCGCTTCCACCAGATCCCGCCATGCGGTGCTGGAGACCAGGAATTTACGCTCGACTTCCTTGCCCATGGCCGCGCACTAAAGCGTTTGCCGCGCGCGATGGCAAGACTGAGCCGCGCGGAAGTTGACGTTAATCAATCGATTGATTAACGTATTCAGCATGACCAAACTGCCAGATGCCAAGACGCCCCGCCGCGAGACATCCCCGGCAGAGCTGACGCGCGCCGCGCTCGTCCGGGCGGCGCTGAAACTGTTTGGGCGGCAAGGCTTCGACGGCACCTCGACGCGCGAGATCGCGGCCGAGGCGGGGGCCAATATCGGCTCGATCGCCTATCATTTCGGCGGCAAGGAAGGTCTTCGCGCAGCTGCCGCCGACTTTATCGTCGAGACCATTCAGGCCGTCGCCGGTCAGGCGCTCAATGAACAGGTCGCGACGGCTGGCGATCCGGAGGCGGCGCGCGCGCAGCTCTTCGCGGCCCTGGAGCGGATGGTCGGCTTTGTCGTTGCCAGTCCGCAGGCCGGAGAGATCGTGCAGTTCGTTCTGCGCGAACTGTCGCATCCGACGGCGGCGCTCGACCGCATCTATGAAGGCGTCTTCGATCCGGCGCATCGTCGTTTGTGTTTGCTCTGGGAGCAGGCCACCGGCGAGCCGGCCGAGAGCGAACGGACCCGGCTCACCGTGTTCACGTTGATCGGCCAGGTCATCTATTTCCGCATCGGCCGCGAGGCGGTGATGCGCCGCATGGGCTGGCACGACATCGGTGCCGCCGAGGCCGCCAAGGTGGTGGCGGTCACAGCGGACAACCTCGGCGCCATACTGGCCGCCCGAAAGAGGCAGGGATGAAGGGATCAAGACAATGAGCATTTTGTGTTCGCTGCCGCTCGCTGCCCAACTGTTCGCTGCCTGCGCCCCGGCGGCACCGCTCGCCGTCGGCTATGTCGAGGGCGATTATGTGCTCCTGGCGCCGATCGAGGTGGCGCAGGTCGAGACGGTGACAGTGAAGCGCGGCGATCGCGTCACGCCGGGAGCCACCGTGGTGACACTCGAAAATGCCGACGCCAAGATCGCGGTGGCGCAGGCGCAGGCGGCCCTTGCACAGGCGCAGGCACAGTTTGCCGACCTCCAGGTCGGCAAACGGGCGGAAGAGATCGCCGTGCTGAAGGCCGAGGTCGATATGGCCAAGGCACAGGCCGCCGACGCCAAGCGAAAGAACGACCGCGCCTCCGATCTGTTCAAGCGCGGTACCGGCACCCAAGCGGACTATGACACCGCTTCGGCGACGCTGGAAACCGCCAATGCCCAGGTTGGCCAGGCCGAGGCCAATCTCGCCGTCGGCGGCCTGCCGGCGCGGCCCGAGACGATCAAGGCCGCCGACAACCAGGTCAAGCAGGCGCAGGCGGAACTGGAACAGGCGCGATGGCGCCTGTCCAAGCGCACGCTCGCAGCCCCTTCGCCCGGCCGCGTCAACGACGTCATCCGCAATCCCGGCGACACGGCGGGCCCGACCGCGCCTGTCATCTCGGTGCTTCCCGACGGCGCGGTGAAGCTCAGCGTCTATATTCCGGAAAGCGCGTTCTCCTCGGTCAAGGTCGGCAGCCTGCTCAGCGTCCGTTGCGACGGCTGCGGCCCGGACGTGAAGGCGCGCGTCAGTTACGTTTCGCCCGATCCCGAATTCACCCCGCCGGTGATCTATTCGCTCGAGAACCGGCAGAAGCTGGTCTACCTCGTCGAGGCGCGGCCGGAGGGCGATGCGGGGCCGCTTCAGCCCGGCCAGATCGTCGATGTCGATCTCGCGGATATGGGAAAATGAACGCCATCGACGTTCACGGCCTGGTTAAGCGCTTCGGCGACAAGACCGTCGTCGACCATGTGACGATGTCGGTCGCCGAGGGCGAGATCGTCGGCTTCCTCGGCCCCAACGGCTCGGGCAAGACCACCACCATCCGCATCATGTGCGGCCTGCTGACGCCGGACGAGGGCGAAGGCACGGTGCTGGGCTTCAACATCCGCACCGATGCGCTCAGGATCAAGCGTGAAGTCGGCTACATGACGCAGAAATTCTCGTTCTACGAGGATCTGACGATTGGCGAGAATCTGGAATTCGTGGCTCGGCTCTACCGGCTGAAGCCGGTCGAGGAATATGTCGCGCGCACGCTGGAGGACCTCGGCCTGGCGACGCGCCGCAACCAGCTGGCCGGCACCTTGTCCGGCGGCTGGAAGCAGCGTCTGGCGCTGGCCGCCTGCATCATGCACAAGCCGAAACTGCTGCTGCTCGACGAACCGACGGCCGGCGTCGACCCGAAGGCGCGGCGCGAGTTCTGGGACGAGATCCATCGCCTGGCCAGCGGCGGGCTCACCGTGCTGGTTTCCACTCATTACATGGACGAGGCCGAGCGCTGCCACCGCATCAGCTATATCTCCTACGGCAAGATGCTGGCCACCGGTACCGTCGCCGAGGTGGTGAAGAATGCGGGCCTGACCACTTTCGTGCTGCAGGGTCCGCGGCTCGACGAGGTGGCCCAAGCGCTGCAAGGCCGTCCCGGCGTCGACCAGGTGGCGCCGTTCGGCGCCACGCTACATGTCGTCGGTTCCGACCGCAAGAAGCTCGAAGCAGCGCTTGGCGATATCGAGAGAGAGCACAAGGGCGTGACGGTGATGCCGGGCGAAACCAGCCTGGAGGATGTCTTCATCCAGTTCATGTCGGGATCGAAGGACAATATGGCATGAACAGCGTCTTTTCCTTCGCCAGGCTCGGCGCCCTGCTGATCAAGGAGTTCATCCAGATGCGACGCGACCGCATCACCTTCGCCATGATGCTGGGCGTGCCGCTGATACAGCTCGTCCTGTTCGGCTACGCCATCAACAACGACCCGAAAAGCCTGCCGGCGGCGCTGGTGGCGACCAGCAGCGATCCCTATACCCGCGCCATGGTCTCGGCGCTGCAGACCACGGGCTATTACCGCTTCGACAATGTCGCGCAAAGCGCTGACGAGGCCGAGTTCCTGATGGCGCGCGGCGACGTCGCCTTCGTCGTCACCATCCCCGCCGATTTCGCCCGGCGTGTCGAGCGCGGCGACAAGCCGCAGATCCTGATCGAGGCCGACGCCACCGATCCGGCGGTCGCCAGCGGCGCGATATCGACGCTCGGCACCATCGCCGGCCAGGCGCTGCTGAGAGCGCAGGGCATGCAGGAAGCCGCCGCCGAGGCCGCCAGGGGCCAGCTCGATGTCGTTGTGCACCGGCGTTACAATCCCGAAGGCATCTCGCAATACAACATCGTGCCCGGCCTGCTTGGCGTCATCCTGCAGATGACCATGGTGATGATGACCTCGATCGCGCTGACGCGCGAGACCGAGCGTGGCACGATGGAGAATCTCCTGGCGATGCCGTCGAGCCCGCTGGAGATCATGATGGGCAAGGTGCTGCCCTATCTGGCGGTCGGCGCGGTGCAGGTGGTGGTGGTGCTGGCGGCGTCGAAGCTTCTGTTCGCCATCCCCTTCACCGGCTCGATGACGCTGCTTCTGTCGGCGGTGCTGGTGTTCGTGCTGTCCCTGGTGCTGCTCGGCTACACGATCTCGACAATCGCGCGCACGCAGATGCAGGCGCTTCAGCTCACCTTCTTCTTCTTCCTGCCCTCGATCATGCTGTCGGGCTTCATGTTCCCCTATCGCGGCATGCCGGGCTGGGCGCAGACCTTCGGCGAAATCTTTCCGCTGACGCATTTCCTGCGCATCACCCGCGCGGTGATGCTGAAGGGAGCCCAGCTGCCGGCGGTGGCGATCGAGATCGGCTGGCTGGCGGCGTTCGTGGCGCTGTTCGCCGGCGTGGCCCTGGTGCGGTTCAGGCGCACGCTGGATTAAAGTTGATTGGAATACAACACGCGGAAGAAACTATCCCCGTATCGGCTGAACTTGACCTTGGCCCAAGCAGCGATAGCGATCTCTTCGTCCGTGACCGCGCGCCTGTATTCCATTGTTATCCTCATACCTCCGCCCTCCAAGCCATTGTCGATTGTGGTCATTTTCGGCGTTCCATCCGAAAACCGGATATACCAATACGCAAAAAGGACCAGATATCGCTTGCCGATGGAGGTTGCATAACTCTCGATGGCCTGGACTGCCGCCTGAACGGCGTCAAAAGATTTCGAGCGCAGTGCTCGCTCAAGTGTGACGAACAGTAGGAATAGATCTTTGTCGATAAGGATGGGATTGCTATCGTATGTATTCTTTACGCCACGGAGTGTCAGTTTCCGCCTCGTGGCAAGGTAGATCGAAAGGGCCATAATTACTCGAAACCGCGTTCGCCGCGCTGAACATCGCCGCAATGCTAGCACCTGCCAAAGTAATCGAGCGCCTTCAGCTTGTCCAATCGCAGATGAAGCCGATTTACGCGACCGCCATGATCCCGGCATAAGTGCCGAAATCGACATTGCCGCCGGACAGCACCACGGCAACGCATTTGCCTGACAGCTCGATCTCGCCCGATGACAGCGCCGCCAGCGCGACGCAGCCGCCGGGCTCTACCACCAGCTTCAGATGGGCCATGGCGTCGCGCATCGCCTGCGCGGTCGCCTGGTCGGAAACCGCGATGGCGCCTGTGAGGTTGCGGCGGTTGATCTCGAAGGTGATGACGCCCGGCTCGGCGGTCAGGATGGCGTCGCAGATCGAACTGTGGCCCGGCTCGTTCGAAACCCTGGCACCCGCCGCCAGCGAGCGGCGGGTGTCGTCGAAATGCTCGGGTTCGACCGCCCAGATCGCGGTGGCGGGCGAGACATCCTTGACCGCGACGGAAATGCCGCTGGTCAGGCCGCCGCCGCCACAGGGAATGACGACCGCGTCGAGGCTGACGCCGATCGCCTTTGCCTGGCGCATCAATTCCAGACCGATCGTGCCCTGGCCGGCGATGATGGCCGGATCGTCGAAGGGCGGCACCAACGCCATGCCCTTGTCGAGATACGGGCGAACCACCGTCATGCGGTCGTCCTTGAAACGGTCGAAGGGCACCACCTCGGCGCCCATCCTGCGGACATTGGCGATCTTCATGTCAGGCGCATCCGCCGGCATGGCGATGACCGCCTTGACGCCGAACATCGCGGCCGAAGCCGCCACGCCTTGCGCATGGTTGCCCGAGGAGAAAGCGACGACGCCACGGCTGCGTTCCGCCTCGGTCAGCGAGGACAGCTTGTTGTAGGCGCCGCGGAACTTGAACGAGCCGGTGCGCTGCAGCGTCTCCGGCTTGAACAGGATGCGGCCGCCGAAGCGCCTGTTCAGCTCCTGCGATTCGATCAGCGGTGTCTCGACGATCAGCCCCGAGAGGCGCGCGGCGGCGGCGTGGATATCGGCGATGCCGGGAGGGGTGGTAGCGGTCATGCGAGGTCCAGCAAGAGGGGCGATATCCTCTTATAATGCCCGTAAAGACACGTGGCGCACCAATGGAAAAATGTGACCATTACAAGTTGACGGGCCATAACCCCACGGGCGGCGCTGCCCCTCACCTGCCTGCCGGGCCGTTCTGCCCATCCTAGCCAAGCAACGTCCGCTGCCGCTTGGCCCCACCCGCCTTGCGCCAGCTGTTGAACCGATGCGTGGCGGCGGCAAACGAGATCTTCATCTGCTGGGCCACCGAATAGCGCGACTTGCCTTCATCGAACATGCGGTAGCAGCACTCGACGCCTTCCTCGGTCAGCTTGCCGTCGGGCGCCTTGTTGTGCGGATTGGCGGGGTCGAATTTCTCGACCTGCTGCTCGACCAGCCCCTTCAGGCGCTGCAGGTCGGCCTCGATGCTGGCGATGAGATCGAGGGCCGGTTTCGGGTCATAGGCGTGCGGAGGCTTCTTGGCCGTCATCAGCTCTTCCTTTTCTTTGGCTTGGTGCCATATATAGGTGAACATTCGGCAATACTGAAGGGCGATGCCCAAGGCCGGGCTTCAACTATTCTTGACCGTGGCCAAGCGCGTGATTGACCACGGGCGCCGTAAACCTTAGTTTAGAACGATTCTAAACTAGGGTGATTTCCTCATGCTTTCCCGTGTTTTCGGCTTCGGCCGCCGCTCCTTCGAATCGCTCTCCGAACAAGAGATCCTGGCGTTGGCCATTTCATCGGAGGAAGATGATGGGCGCATCTACCGGGCCTATGCGGACGGACTGGCCGAGACTTTCCCGCAATCGGCCAAACTGTTCGAGGCGATGGCCAAGGAGGAGGACGGCCATCGCGACTCGTTGATCGAGCTCCATCGCAAGCGCTTCGGCGAGCGCATTCCGCTGATCCGCCGTGACCATGTGAAGGGCTACTATGAGCGCAAGCCCGACTGGCTGGTGCGGCCGCTCGGCATCGAGGCCGTGCGCGGCCAGGTCGAGGCGATGGAGCGGCAAGCCTATCTGTTCTATGTCGAGGCGGCCAAGCGCACCAGCGATGCCTCGACGCGAAAACTGCTCAACGACCTGGCCGCGGCCGAACAGGGCCATGAAAGCTCGGCGCATGCGCTGGAGCAGAAACATGTCCCGGGCGAAGTCAGGGTCGAGGAGGCGACCGCCGAGCAGCGCCAGTTCATTCTCACCTATGTGCAGCCGGGTCTGGCCGGGCTGATGGACGGATCGGTGTCGACGCTGGCGCCGATCTTCGCCGCCGCCTTTGCAACGCATGATACGTGGCAGACGCTTCTGGTCGGTCTCGCCGCCTCGATCGGCGCCGGCATCTCGATGGGCTTCACCGAAGTGGCCTCCGACGACGGCAAACTGTCGGGCAGGGGCTCGCCGATCAAGCGCGGCCTGACCGTCGGCGTCATGACGACGCTGGGCGGCCTCGGCCACGCGCTGCCCTACCTCATCCCGCATTTCTGGACAGCGACCGGCGTTGCCGCGGTGGTGGTGTTCTTCGAATTGTGGGCCATCGCCTTCGTCCAGAACCGCTACATGCAGACCCCGTTCCTGCGCGCCGCCTTCCAGGTGGTTCTCGGCGGTGCCTTGGTGTTCGCGGCGGGTGTGCTGATCGGGAATGCTTGAGCGCTGCCCTTGCCTCCCTTCCCCCCTTGTGGGGGAAGGTGGATCGGCGCGTAGCGCCGAGACGGATGAGGGGTGTTCCAGCGGAGTGAGACGCTTGTGAAGTTCTCGCTATGCGTCCGTGCTGGACGAAATTTACGAGCCAAGCTGGAACACCCCTCATCCGACCTCGCTTCGCGAGGCCACCTTCTCCCACAAGGGGAGAAGGAAGAAGCGTCGCGCTACCCATTCACCGCCCGGCTGTCCGCCGGCGCCTCGTCTCTTTCCGTCAGCCCGTAATCCCGCACCACATGCGCGATCCGCAATCTATAGCCGGCAAAGATGCCGCCCCGCCCTGCCTTCTGCGCCTGTCGGTGTTCTTCGGTATTGCGCCAGGCCTTGACCGCCTCCTCGTCACGCCAGAACGACAGCGACAGGATCCGGTTCGGGTCGGCCAGGCTCTGGAAGCGCTCGATGGAGATGAACCCATCGATGCCGTCGAGCAGCGGCCGCAGATCGGCGGCGATGCTCAGATAAGCCTCGCGCCGGCCCTGTGCGGGCTGCACCTCGAAGATGACGGCGATCATAGCTTCACCAGTGGCGCGTGCGGGCCGGAAGCCAGTTTCAGGAACATGCGGTCCTCCCTGAGGATGAAGCGTTCACGGCGGGCGAACTCGTAGTTTGCCTTGCCGGCGGGGTCGGCGGCAAGCCGGGCCCGATAGGCTTCGTAGGCGGCCAGGTTCTCGATGTTGTAGGCGGCATAGGCCGTCGTGGCCGAGCCCTCATGCGGCGCGAAATAACCGATCAGATCGGCGCCGCAGCGCGGAATGGCCTGGCCCCAGTTGCGGGCATATTCCTCGAAGGCGGCCTTGCCGAACGGGTCGATCTCATAGCGGATGAAGCAGGTTATGGTCATCTCGGTCTCTCCTTGAAGAGTGTTATCGCGTCGATGGTTCGAGCGGCGTCGAACCGTTGTGTCGTCCGATCTGCTAGGCAAATGTCCTGACATCACGCCTGCCAGAAGGACTTCGCGCATTCGCGGCGTACATCTTCCCGTGTCAGGCCAACGTCGCGCAGCAGATGGTCGTCGATCTCGCGGAGGTCGCGGCGCTGCAAGTGGCGGTCATACCAGCGGGCCGGCAGCCGCGAGCGGACCCAGCTGATGAACGGGAACGATTGGCGGCGGGGCAACGGTGCGGGGGTGAAAGCGGTTCGTGCGGCCATCGTCGTCTCCTTGATCTGGTCGGAGAATAATGTTTACCTGACAAGAATGCTTCGATGAGGATCAAACCATGCGTGAAGGACCAGATATTGCCCGCATCGCCAGCCTGATCGGCGATCCGGCCCGCGCCAACATGCTGAACGCCCTGATGGGCGGCACGGCATTGACCGCGAGCGAACTGGCGCTGGAGGCCGGCGTGTCGCTGCCGACCGCCTCCTCGCATCTGTCCAAACTGATGGAGGGCGGGTTGCTGACCTTGGCCAGCCAGGGCCGGCATCGTTATTACGGGCTGGCTGGCCCGCAAGTGGCCGGCATGATCGAAGCCATCACCGGCGTGGCCGAAGCCGTTGGCCCCAAGCGCGTGCGGCCGGGTCCTCGCGACGGCGCGATGCGCATCGCGCGCGTCTGCTACGATCACCTTGCCGGCGAGCAGGCCGTTGCGATGCTGGATCGCCTTGTCGAGAAAAACATCCTGGTCCGCGACGACAAGGAGATCAGGCTCGGACCCTCCGCCGCATCGCACTTCGCGGCGATAGGCATCGATGTCTACACCAAGCCGCGGCGGCCGGTGTGCCGCGCCTGCCTCGACTGGAGCGTGCGGCGCTCGCACCTCGCCGGGACGCTGGGCGCCGCCATCCTCGACAAGATCCTTGCCGAGAAATGGGCGCGCCGCGAGAAGGACAGCCGCGCCGTGGTGTTTTCGCCGCCGGGCAAGCAGGCGTTCGAGAGGGTGTTTTTGGGGTGAGAGGAGGCCGGCGACGGTCCTTTCGCGATGCCGGCGGGACAGCGCCCCCCTCTGCCCTGCCGGGCATCTCCCCCTCGAGGGGGGAGATTGGCAGTTTCGATGCCGGCACCTTCTTTCCGATGTTGGAAATTAGCGAAAGCCATCGTGACATCGATCTCCCTTGAGGGGAGATGGCCGGCAGGCCAGAGGAGTGATGCCCCACGGCGTCGAAGTCGAATTACCCCCGCTTCAGCACCTTGCCCTTCTTGAAGAAATCCGCCCACGGATCGGCTTCCGAAAGCCGCTTCAGCGTCGTCTTGTCGCCGATCGGGAAGGCGTTTGGCGGCAGGCCGGCCTCGATCTCGGCCCAGGTCACCGGCATCGACACCGTCGCGCCCTTCTTGGCCCGCGACGAGTATGGTGCGATGGTGGTCGCGCCGCTGCCGTTGCGCAGATAGTCGACGAAGATCTTTCCGGTGCGCGCCTTCTTCGACAGCGTCGCCGTGTAGCGGTCCGGCGCGCCTTGCTCAAGCGCCCTGGCGAAATCATGGGCGAAGCCTTTGACCTCGGCCCAATCCGCCGCCGGTTTCAGCGGCACGACGACATGAAAGCCCTTGCCGCCCGATGTCTTGACGAAATTGGGCAGCGACAGCTCGTCGAGCTTGCCCCTGATGTCGAGCGCCGCCTCGCGAACCGCTTTCACATCGACGCCTTCGTCGGGATCGAGGTCGAAGACGATCTGGTCCGGCTGTTCTAGCTTGTCGATCGTGCAGCCCCAGATGTGGATCTCGACCACACCGAGCTGGACCAGCGCCGCGATGCCGTCGAAATCGCGGATGAACAGGATTTCCTCGCCATCCGTGGGATCCTTGGTCTTCTCGATCTTCGCATGCATGCCGGCCGAGGCATGCTTCTGGAAGAAGCGCTGGCCGCCGACGCCATCCGGCGCCCTGACCAGGCTGAGCGGGCGCTCGACCACGAACTGCTTCATGCGCGGCCATACCAGCGCGTAATGATCGAGCAGGGCCTGCTTGGAAATCTTTTCGTCGGGCCACAGAAGCTTGTCCGGGTGGGACAGCTTCACGGTGGTTTTCGCCGCCGTTCCCGCCGTATTGGCGTTTGCCGCCGGCTTGGCCTTGGCTGGGACCTTGCCTGTCGCTGCCTTATCTGTCGCTGGCTTCGGCTTTTCCTGCACGACTTCCTCCGCCGGCTTATCCTCGCGCAGCCCCTGGAACGAAGCATGGCGTATTATACGGTCCGACGTCCAGCTGCGAAATTCCACTTCGCCGACCAGCTCCGGCTTGACCCAGACCAGGCCCTTGCCCTTCGGCACGGCCGCATCGAAAGGCGAGGCGTCTGCCTTCAGCGCGTCGAGCTTCTTCTTCAGGTCGTTGGCGCCCTTGGTGGAGAAGCCGGTGCCGACACGGCCGGCATAGTGCAGGCTGCCGTCTTCGAAATAGCCGACGAGCAGCGAGCGCAGGCCGCGTCCGGTCTTGTCCGACGGCAGATAGCCGCCGATGACGAATTCCTGCCGTGCCGTGCATTTCGATTTGACCCATGTCGGACCGCGTCCGCCGCGGTAGGGCGCATCGGCGCGTTTCGAGACGACGCCTTCCAGCCCCATGCGGCAGGCATGTTCCAGCATGATCTTGCCGGGTTCGGTAAAATGGTCGGAGAAACGCACCGCCGCATTGTCGGCCTGCTCGCCGAGCAGGTCCTGCAAGGCGTGCTTGCGCTCGACCAGGGGTTCACGGCGCAAATCCTTGCCGTCGAGCCGCATCAGGTCGAAGACATAGTAGAGGAAGCGGTTTGTCCGCTTCGCCGACAGATCCTGCTGCAGCAGCGCGAAGGACGACACGCCGCTGTCGGCCAGCACGACAATCTCGCCGTCGATGATGGCATCGCTGCATTTCAGCCCAGCGAGCTCGGCCGCGATCTCGCCGCCGAATTTTTCCGTCCAGTCGAGGCCGGTGCGGGTCAAGAGCCGCACCTCGGTGCCGGCGATCTGCGCCTGCATGCGATAACCGTCGAACTTCACCTCATGCAGCCAGTCCTGGCCGGGCGGCGCGTCCCGCTCCAGCGTGGCCAGCTGCGGCTCGATGAAGTCGAGCTTCCTGGCCGTGCCTTTCGCCTTGCTGGCGGCCGGCTTGTTCGAGTGCCAGACCTTCGGCTTCTCGCCCTTGGCCGCCTTGCCTTCGCCGACCTCCTCGATCGTCAGGCCTGATTTCACCGACTTCGGCTCGTCCTTCAGAATGTCCTCGCCGGGGCGTGCGGCGGCATCGTCGGACTTGATCAGCAGCCAGTTGTCCCGTTTCTCGCCGGGGCGCGGCCGCAGCCGCACCAGATGCCATTTGCCACGCAGCTTATGGCCCTCGAGCGCGAAATTGATATGCCCCTTCTTCATCGCCTGGGCCGGATCGCCCTCAGGAGTCCAGGTGCCCTCGTCCCAGACGAGGACCGAGCCGCCGCCATATTCGCCCTTGGGGATGGTGCCTTCGAAGCCGGCATAGTCGATGGGGTGATCCTCGACATGCACGGCCAGCCGCTTTTCGTGCGGGTCGAGGCTGGGACCGCGCGTCACCGCCCAGCTCCACAGCACGCCGTCATGCTCTAGGCGAAAATCGTAATGCAGCCTTGTGGCGGCATGCTTCTGGATGACGAAGATGCCGCCGTGCTTCTTCCCGCGCGCAACCTTGCCGGCCGGCTCGGCCGTCTTCTTGAAGTCGCGCTTCGAATGGTACTGTTCGAGGCTGCTGGCCATCTCGTATCCTCAGGCCGATTTGCGCTTCGGCGCAGCGCTTTTCGCCTTGGCGCGTTTGGCCGCCGGCTTGGCTTTCGCCGAGGATGGCTTCGTCGGTCCTGAATCCGACGACAGGCTCTTCTTCAGCGCGTCGAACAGGTTGACGACGTTGGAGGGTTTGGGCGCCGCCTTGGCTTTCGGCGCCTTGTGCCCCGCCTTCTTGGCGCGGATCAGTTCGAGCAGGGCTTCCTCATATTTGTCGTCGAATTTCGAAGGATCGAACTTCGTCTTCTTCTTGTCGATGATGAGCTCGGCAAGGTCGGTCATCTCCTGATCGGTCTTCACCGCCTCGATGTCGCCGAAGACCGTCTCCGGCTGGCGCACCGTATTGTCGTAGCGCAGCGTGGTCAGCACCATGCCCTTGCCGAGCGGCTCGATGACCACCGGACGCTCACGGCGGTAGAGAACGATGCGCGCCAGCCCGGCCATCTTCTTGCCCGCCATGGCGTCGCGGATGACGGCGAAAGCGTCTTCCGAAACCTTGTCGGCCGGCGCGACATAGTAGGGCGTGTCGAGATAGATCTGCCGGATCGAGGATTTGTCGACGAAGCCGTCGAGGCTCATCGTGTGCGAGGTTTCGATCTGCACCGCCTCGATCTCGTCCTCCTCTATATGGACGAAATCGCCCTTGTCGATCTCGTACCCCTTGATCTCGTCGCCCTCCTCGATCGGCTTGCCGGTCTCTGCGTCGACATAGATACGCTTCACCGTGTTGCCGGTCTTGCGGTTCAGGATGTGGAATGAGACCTTATCGGCATGGGTGACGACATTGGTCAGTTCGATGGCGCAGGTGACCAGCGAGAGCTTCAGATAGCCTTTCCAGGCCGGGCGCGGCGCCATGATGATTTCCCTTGACAAAGATCAGCTGCAACGGACGACCACCCCGATGGGTTCCAATCCTGCCCGGCTGGAGCCGGCGCGGTTGCCGCCGGCCCCGGCTGTCAGCCCCTATTCGGCGGCTTGCAGGTTGATCTTGCTTTCCGCTATTTCGGTCAGCTTGCGATCCGTCGCCTGCTCTTCCCTAAGGTTCTTGGCCAGCACATTGGCGCAGTCGCTGCGGCCGAGCTGCTTGGCCCAGGCGATCAGGGTGCCGTAGCGGGTCATCTCATAGTGCTCGACCGCCTGCGCGGAGGCGATCAGCGCGGCGTCGAGAACATCCTTGTCGTCGACATCGCCACTGACGTCGTCGGCCTCCTCGAGAATGCCGTCAATGGCCGGGCAGTTCACCTGCTTGGCCTTTACGCCATGCAGCTCGAACACCTCTTCGACGCGTTCGATATGGCCCTTGGTTTGTTCGAGGTGTTTTTCGAAGCCGGCCTTCAATTGCGGATCGGTTGCCTTGCCGACCATCTTCGGCAGCGCCTTCTCGATCTGCTTCTCGGCATAATAGATGTCGCGCAGCGTGTGCACGAAGAGATCGTCCAGCGTTTTGATGTCCTTCGAAAAGAAACCCATGATTTCAGCCTTTCCATTGCTCTTGCTTGTGTCCAGAATTGCGGCCTGCCAGTGGCAATGCCTCTAAGCCGGCAATGCCGGTCCTGTGATCCCAACGTCCGCTGCGCGGGGCGGTTCCGGGCCTGCCGGCCAACCGGTAAGGAAATTCCAAGGGCGGCACGAAAGTTGAAACACAAGCGCGCCAAGGCGACATTCAAACGAAACATATGTGATGCAAAAGTCACACCGGACGAAATGGCGACAAAAGGCACCGAAACACCCCGAATCAGCCGCATTCCGGCCACGAAGCGACGGGTTTTCGACCAGAAATTAACATCACGTTCACTGAGTATTCACGCCTCGATGCTATCGTTCTCGCAATTCGGAAGGGACATCCGAAAATCGGGACAGGGACCAGGTAAAATGAATTTCCTCACGCACCTCATCGGCTATGTCGCCGCCATCCGCGAATTCGTCGCGCCGACCTATCGGCCCGAGCGCTATTACATGCGCGGCCCGGGTCCGGCCTGCGCCCGTCGCGGCACGTCGCTGGGCGCGCACTGACCATGACCTTCGAAAGCCGCCACAACAGCCGCATCTGCAGGCCGGGCGTCGAGACCCGCGCCACCGCCTATCGCCCGACTTTCGCCGACAGACGGCGTGCGACATCGCCGCGTCTTTGACGTCGCCATCGGCTGGCTTAGTGTCCTGGGGACATAAGCAGCCGAGGCCAGCGTGACCGACCGTCCCAAGCCGCCTTCCCTAGCCTTTGATGCAAGCCATCCGCTGATCGTCTTCGACGGCGCCTGCGTGTTCTGTTCAGGCTTCGTGCGCATGGTGGTGCGCCTCGACCGCAAGGCGCGCTTCCGTTTCGCCACCGCGCAATCGCCGCTCGGCGAGGCATTGTTCCGCAAATACAACCTGACGACCAACAGCTACGAAACCAATCTCGTCCTTGTCGGCGGCGTTCCCTTCACCCGTCTCGACAGTTTTGTCGCCGTGATGGCCGAGCTTGGCTGGCCTTGGCGGGCGGCTAGGGCTTTGTTGCTGTTGCCGCGCCCGCTGCGCGATTGGCTCTACGATCGCATCGCCAGGAATCGCTATGCCCTGTTCGGCAGGAAGGACAGTTGCGACGTCCCGCCGGCCGAACTGCGCGGGCGGTTGATCGGCTAATGCATGTCGCCCGGAAGCGTCTTCGGTTCCGGGACAACGACATGCATGAAATCAGAAGCTGTAAGTAAGACTGGCTTGGGGGCAAGCGCATGAAGCTTCTCATCGTCGGCGGCTACGGCACCTTCGGCGGCCGCATCGTCCAGCTCCTGGAGAATGAGCCCCGGCTGATCATCATGGTCGCCGGCCGTTCGCTGGCGAAGGCCGCGGCCTGGTGCGGACACCGCGGTTCAGTCACCGCGCGCTTGATGCCGGCCGTGTTCGATCGCGATGGCGATCTCGCCGCGCAACTGGCGTCGCTGCGCCCCGACACGCTGGTCGACGCTAGCGGCCCGTTCCAGGCCTATGGCGAGGGCTGCTACCGGCTGGTCGAGGCCTGTATCGAACAAGGCGTCAATTATCTCGATCTCGCCGACGGGTCGGACTTCGTCGCCGGCATGCCGGCCTTCGACGCGGCCGCCATACGGGCAGGGCTGTTCGTGCTGTCCGGCGTCTCCAGCTTCCCGGTGCTCACCGCTGCGGTGGTGCGCCGGCTCTCATCCGGGATGGCGCGGGTCGACACGATCAGGGGCGGCATCGCGCCGTCGCCCTATGCCGGCGTCGGCGAAAACGTCATCCGCGCCATCGCGGGTTACGCCGGACAGCCGGTCACGCTGCTGCGCGGCGGCGTCAAGGCGCGGGGCCATCCGCTGACCGAACAGATGCGCACCACCATCGCGCCGCCGGGACGCGTGCCGCTGGGGAACACGCTGTTCTCGCTGGTCGACGTGCCGGACCTGCGCGCGCTGGGCGAATTGTGGCCGCAGACCAAAACCATCTGGATGGGCGCCGGCCCGGTTCCCGAAACCCTGCACCGCGCCCTGATCGGCCTTGCCTGGCTGGCGCGCATCGGCTTGGTCCGCTCGCTGTCGCCGCTCGCCCCGCTGATGCATTGGGCGTCCAATCGCCTGCGCTGGGGCGAGCATCGCGGCGGCATGTTCGTGGCCGTCGAGGGTGCCGACCCGACCGGCGCATTGGTCAAGCGCTCCTGGCATCTGCTGGCGGAAGGCGATGACGGGCCGCTGATCCCGTCAATGGCTGTCGAGGCGCTGGTTCGCAAGGCGCTCGACGGACATCCGCCGGCGCCCGGAGCAAGGGCCGCCGTCAACGACCTCGAGCTTGCCGACTACGAGGCCCTGTTCGCCGGCAGGGCGATCTATCCCGGCTTTCGCGACGACAGCGGCGATACCGACAGGCCGCTCTATGCCGATCTGCTCGGCGACGCCTGGCAAGGTTTGCCCGGCGAAATCCAAGCCATGCATGATCGGGCTGGAATGGCCGAAGGCCGTGCCCGCGTCGAGCGCGGACGCAACATTCTTGGTCGGCTAACGGCATGGCTGGTCGGGTTCCCAGGGCCTGCCGCCGACATCCCGGTTCGTGTCCGTTTCGACGTCGACCCGGATGGAGAAACCTGGACGCGGACATTCGGCGCGCGCAGCTTCTCCAGCCGCCAGTTCGCGGGACGTGGGCTTGCTGAGCGCCTGTTATGCGAGCGCTTCGGCCCGCTGACCTTCGCCATGGCGCTGGTGGCCGAAGGCCACAAGCTGAAGCTGATCCTGCGGCGCTGGAGCATTCTCGGCCTGCCACTGCCGATGTGGCTCTGCCCGCGCTCGACCTCCTTCGAGACCGTCGAGGACGGAAAATTCCGCTTCCATGTCGAGATTTCACACCCGCTCACCGGCCTGATCGTGCGCTATCGCGGCTGGCTGAAGCCTGTGGGTTCGCATGGCTCAAGCGAGATCGTCTCGCCCGCCGTCTTGCCGAGTGCCAGGCAGCCCTGAACCGTGCACAGCGTCCAGCCATCGCCGGTCGCGCCGGAGGCTGCGAGCAGGATGCGACGCTGCGCGCCCACCTTGGGCGCATAGACCCACCAGCCGTCGCGCAGTTCGGCACCTTCCGGCGGCTCCATGCCGGCCCCCGAGCCCTTGATGCGGGCTTCTATCACCTGCAGGCCGGAGGGCTGCACCGTCCAGTCCTCCTCCCAGCGCGTCCGTTCCACCGAATGGGTCCAGGCCAGCGTGAAGGCGGCAACGCCAAGCGTCACCGTCTTGCCGGCGGCGAGGATGCACAGGCTCATGCGGTTCCTCGTTTGAGCAGGATCTCCTGCGAAAACCGGGCCCCGTTTTTTGCGTTCGCTGACCTTCGGTTCGGGATCATGCCCTGGCCGGCGCCTGCCGCGCACGCCAGACATGCCAGCCGACCCAGGCCAGCGACAGCGCCCAGCCGGTCTCGTCGGTCAACGGCACCGCCGCCACCAGCAGCACGCCGGCGGCGAAGGCGACGAGCCGCTCCCACCAGGCCATGCGCGTGGAAAGGAAGCCGACCGCCGCGGCGCCCCACAGCACGATGCCCATGCACGCCTTGAGAACGATGTAGGCGACCTCGACGGGATAGCCGAACTGCGCGGCGATCGGTCCGGCGTCCTGCAGCATCAAAGCCGGCGTGTAGACCGCCATGAACGGCACGACGAAGCCTGCAATGGCAAGCTTGGTCGCCTGGATGCCGATCTTGAGGCCGCTCTCCTTGGCCATCGGCGCCGCGGCGAAGGCGGCCAGCGCCACCGGCGGCGTCAGGTCGGCCATGATGCCGAAATAGAAGACGAACATGTGGCTGACCACCAGCGGCACGCCGAGCGACAGCAGCGCCGGCCCGGCCAGCGACGAGGTGATGATGTAGTTGGGGATGGTCGGGATGCCCATGCCCAGCACCAGGCAGGTCAACATGGTCAACACCAGGGACAGAAACAGATTGTTCTCGCCGATCGAGATGATCCAGCCGATGAAGGTGGAGGCCACGCCGGTCAGCGTCAGCGTACCGATGACGATGCCGACGATGGCGCAGGCGATGCCCACCGGCAGCGCGTTCTTTGCGCCTTCAGCAAGAGAGTCGATGCAGATTTGCAGCGTCTCGCGGCCGCCCTTGAAGGCAAGGCAGGCAATGACGAGTGCCGCGATGACAAGGCTGAGGATGTTGATGCCGAATTTCATGAAGGAGGCGGCGGCAAGCCCGAGCGCCAGCCAGAAGACGACGCGGAAGGCGAGCGGCCCGATCAGCGCTGCCAGCGGCGTACCGAGGATCAGCACTATGGTCAGCGCGAGGCCCATCGTGCCGGCGAAGACCGGCGTGTAGCCGGCGAACAGCAGGTAGATCAGTGCCGCGAGCGGCAGCACCAGCGGCCAGTGTTGTCGCACCGCGTCCCAGGGGTTTGGCAGGTCCGCCTTGGCCATGCCGCGCAGGCCTGCCTTGCCGGCCTCCAGATGCACCTGCCAGAAGCAGGCGCCGAAATAGAGCAGCGCCGGGATGATCGCTGCCTTGACCACGTCGGCATAGGGGATGTTCAGCGTCTCGGCCATGATGAAGGCGACCGCGCCCATCACCGGCGGCATGATCTGGCCACCCATCGAGGACGTCGCCTCGACGGCGCCGGCAAAGGCCGAGCGGAAGCCGAAGCGCTTCATCAGCGGGATGGTGAACTGGCCGCTCGCCACCACATTGGCGACGCCGGAGCCGGAAATTGTGCCCATCAGCGCCGAAGACAGCACGCAGACCTGCGCCGGGCCGCCGCGCCAGGTGCCGACCAGGCCGAGAGCGAAATCGTTGAACAGCGCGATCATGCCGGCGCGTTCGAGGAAGGCGGCGAATACCACGAAGATGAAGATATAGGCGGCCGAGACATAGATCGGCGTGCCGTAAATGCCTTCGGTGCCGTAGGCGAAGGTGTCGACGAGCTGGGCGAAATCATAGCCGCGATGGATGAAGGGTGGCGGCAGATGGTTGCCGACGAAGCAATAGGCAAGGAAGATGAAGGCGATGACCGCCAGCGGCAGGCCCATCAGCCGCCTGGCCGCCTCGAACACCAGCACCACCAGCACCGCGCCGACGATCAGGTCCGGCGTGGTCAGAAAGCCGGAGCGCCGGATGAGGTCGGTATAGAACACCCAGTTATAGAGGCCGGTGCCGAAGCCGAGCACACCGAGCGCCCAGAACGCGGCCTTGGCCGGCAGG
The DNA here is from genome assembly GCF_037179625.1 of Mesorhizobium sp. Cs1299R1N3. Lineage (NCBI taxonomy): Bacteria > Pseudomonadati > Pseudomonadota > Alphaproteobacteria > Hyphomicrobiales > Phyllobacteriaceae > Mesorhizobium > Mesorhizobium sp. Cs1299R1N3. The sequence goes on from NZ_JAPYKQ010000006.1 coordinate 104,341, forward strand.
CTGGTGGCGCGCAGATTGGCAATCAGGGCGAAGCCGAGCAGCAGCAGGAAGCCGACATGCATGGCCCGCACCACCTGGCTCGGAAGGCTGCCATAGGCGGCGATGTAGATCTGGAAGGCGGAAAAGGCGACCGCGATGGCGAACGCCGCCTTGCCGGCGATGCCGTCGCCGAAGCCCGGCGGCAACCCTTCGACCTGCTCTTCGCCCGGGGGGAGATGGGAGAGGGACGATTTGCCGTCGGCTATCGCTCCAGACGGTGTTTCGCTCATTGGATGCGCTCCCAAGCAGGCGAATTGCAATGCCTCGCGAAGACATGTCGGATTGCCGCGATACCTTACTTCAACAGCCCCTTTTCCTTGTAATAGCGCTCGGCTCCCGGATGCAGCGGCACCGGCATGCCGTCGAGCGCCTTGGCCGGATCGATCGCCTTGGCGGCGGCGTGCGCGGCGGCGAGCTGGTCGAGATGCTCGAACAGCTGCTTGGTCATCTGGTAGGCGGTCTCATCCGAGACATCGGCACGGGTGATGAGGAAATTGCCGACGGCGGCCGTGGCGACATCCTCGCTTTGACCTTCATAGGTGCCCTTGGGAATGACCACCGACAGATAGGGCGAGCCGATCTTGGCGACGTCTTCGGGCGGCACGGCAACGACATTGATCGGCACCGAGGTGGCGAGGTCGCGGATCGAGGCGACGCCCAGCCCGGCCGATTGCAGCGTGGCATCGAGCTGGCGGTTCTTGATCAGCTCCACCGATTCGGCGAAGGGCAGGTATTCGACGCGGCCGAGGTCCTCATATTTCAGCCCCGCGGCGGCGAAGATGGCGCGCGCGTTGAGCTCGGTGCCGGAGGCCGGCGCGCCGACCGACAGGCTCTTGCCCTTGAGGTCGGCGAGCGTCTTGATGCCGGACTCCTGGCTGGCGACGATCTGGATATAGTTGGGATAGATGGCGGCGATGCCGCGCAGCTTGTCGAGCTTGCCGGGGAAGCCGGCCTCGGCGTTGCCTTCGGCGGCCATCTTGACGGAATCGCCGAGCGCGAACGCGATCTCGCCCTTGCCTTGCTGCAGGAGGTTGAGGTTCTCGACCGAGGCCTTGGTCGCCTGCACCTGCGTGCGGGCACCCTCGATGCCCTTGCCGTAGATTTCCGACAGCGCCACGCCGAGCGGATAATAGACGCCCGAAGTGCCGCCGGTCAGCACATTGATGAATTCCTGCGCCTTGGCCGACACCGCACCAAGGCCAAGTGAGAGCGCCATCGCGCCGGCAGCAACGAATTTCGTTCTGAAATTCAACATCTGGTTTCCTCCCTGAAATAGTGGCCGCATCACCTCCCTGACACGGACAGAGGCGAGTTTAGGCAGCGAAAGAGAAATGCCAACCCGCAATTCCACGCGTTAGACGAATGGTTGAGAGGTCGCCAAACACATACCCGCTTGCGCAAGGCGCGGCCGGAGCCGAAAGTTTTTTCCGCAACCTGTCGAAATCGGTCGCCGACGCGCGACATACGTTCGGCCCGCAACGAAGCGGCCTTCCAAACCACGGGAGAAGACCCATGCGATACATGCTTTTGATCAACAACGATGAAGCCGCGCTGGCGAACACGCCGGTCGAGAAAGCCCAGCAGATGAGCGCGGCCTATGCCGCCTATACCGAAGCGTTGAAGAAGTCCGGTGCGTGGCTGGCCGGCGAAAGGCTGCGCCCGACCCAGGCGACGACCTCGGTGCGGATCGCCGATGGCAAAACCAACGTGATCGACGGTCCCTATGCCGACACCAAGGAGCAGCTTGCCGGCTTCTACATGATCGAGGCGGCCGATATCGATACCGCCATCGACTGGGCGGCGCGCTGTCCGGCGGCCAGCACCGGCACGGTCGAGTTGCGGCCGATCTGGGAAATGGCCGACTATATGCCCAAGAAATGACGGCGTGATGGACAGTCGCCCGGATATCGCCCGGGCGGCCGCCGAGGCCGCCGCCCGGGAAAGCTATGGCAAGCTGGTCGCCTGGCTCGCCGCGCGCACGCGCGACGTGGCCGCCGCGGAGGATGCGCTGGCCGACGCCTTTGCGGCGGCGCTCGAACGCTGGCCGCGCACCGGCGTGCCGGAAAAGCCGGGAGCCTGGTTGCTCGCCGTAGCCAGGCGGCGGCGTGTCGATGCGGTGCGGCGGCGGCTGACCAGCGAAGCCGGCCGTGACCATCTCAAGCTGATTGCCGAGGAAGCGGAGGCACGCATGACCGACGAGGACCTGCCGGACGAACGATTGCGGCTGATGTTCGCCTGCGCCCATCCGGCGATCGAATCCGGCGTGCGGGCACCGCTGATCCTGCAGACCATCCTCGGCTTCGATGCCGCGACGATCGCTTCCGCCTTCCTGCTCTCGCCGGCCACGATGGGCCAGCGCCTGGTGCGCGCCAAGAGCCGCATCCGCGAGACCGGCATTCCGTTCCGCGTGCCGGAGCGGACCGAACTCGGTGAAAGGCTGGACGCGGTGCTGGAGGCGATCTACGCCGCTTTCGCGGAGGGCTGGTCCGACCCGGCCGGTACCGAGACGCGGCGCCGCAACCTCGCCACCGAAGGGATCTGGCTCGGCCGGCTGGTTGCCTCGCTGCTGCCGGACGAACCCGAGGCGCTGGGCCTGCTGTCGCTGATGCTGTTCGCGGAGGCGCGCCGCGCGGCGCGGCGCGACCCGGCCGGAGATTATGTGCCGCTTGCCGAGCAGGATCATGCATTGTGGGACCATGCCCTGGTCGACGAGGCCGAAGCATGTCTTCGCGGCGCCGCGACCAAGGGCGTCATCGGCCGCTACCAACTGGAGGCGGCGGTACAGTCCGTCCATACGGCGCGGCGGCTGACCGGCCGCACCGACTGGATCGCGATCCGCGAGCTCTACGACGCGCTGTTTTCGATCGCGGGGTCGCCGGTGGTGGCGATCAACCGCGCGGTGGCGATCGCCGAGACCGAGGGCGCGGTGGCGGGATTGGCGGCCCTTTACGTACTGGGTGACGACAAGCGGCTCGATGACTACCAGCCCTACTGGGCCGCGCGTGCCGGCCTGCTGGCCAGGCTCGGCCAGGGACCGCAGGCTGTCGAAGCCTATGATCGCGCGATCGGCTTGGAGCGCGATCCGGCGGTGCGCCGGTTCCTGCAGGAAAAACGCACCGCGCTCGTGCAGTGAGATCCCGGAGCGCGGCCGGCTTTTCGGTCCGTCCGTTCAGGCCGGCCACATCTCGTGCGATGTGTTGAGCGTCTTCATAAGCGGATGCTCCCGCAATCGCGCCCAGAGGCGCTCGATATCAGGCCAGGCCGCCCGCGCCCTGTCGATGTCGGGATGCCAGGCCACCAGCATGACGAGATAGATGTCGGCCACCGACATCTTGTCGCCGGCGAGCCAGTCACGGCCGCGCAAGGCGGCATCGACGACGGCAAAACCGCGGTCCATCTCGGCGACCGCCGCCTGTTTCACCGCCTTGGTACCTTCGGCATCCGCCGTGTAGCGATGGGCATAGTAGAACCGCAGGATCGCCGGATAGAGGGCCGACGACATGAACGCCATCCAGCGCAGGAACTCGGCGCGCGCCGGTTCATCGGCCGCCGGCGCCAGGCCGGCCCGCGGGTGGCGCTCGGCGAGCAGGATGCAGATCGCCGCCGATTCGGTGATCGAGCGTCCGTCCGGCAAGGTCAGCACCGGCACCTGGTTCAACGGGCTGATGGCGAGGAAGGCCGGATCGGGCGCCTCGGTCTTCGGCACGTCGATCTGTTCGAAATGCGCATCGATCAGCGCCAGCGCCGCCTCGACGACGAAGCCGCCGCTGCCGGGACGTGTATAGAGCTTGTACATGAAATCCTCCCCGGCCAGTCGTGCGCGGGCCGGGGGTGATATGAACCGGAAGTAGGGGTCGGCTCAAGCTGCGCGCCGACGGCCACGAGGAGTTTTTCAGCGGGCCAGGCGCTCGCGGGACCTTTCCTTCTCCCCTTGTGGGAGAAGGTGGCCTCGCGAAGCGAGGTCGGATGAGGGGTGCTCCAGGGAACACCAACGCCTCACTCCGCTGGAACACCCCTCAACCGTCTCGGCGCTACGCGCCGATCCACCTTCTCCCACAAGGGGAGAAGGGAAGAATGCGAGGGTTAAGCCCCCAGCCCCTCGAACAGGATCGTCGACAAATACCGCTCGGCAAAGTCGGGGATGACCACCACCAGCGTCTTGCCCTTGTTTTCGGGCCGCGAGCCGACGACGATTGCCGCCTGCAGGGCCGCGCCCGACGAGATGCCGACCGGCACGCCCTCGAGGCGGGCAATCAGGCGCGCATTGGCGACGGAATCCTCGTTGGAGACTTTGACGATCTCGTCATAGACCGTGGTGTCGAGGATCTTGGGCGCGAAGCCGGCGCCGATGCCCTGGATCTTGTGCGGGCCGGGCTGGCCGCCCGACAGCACCGGTGAGGCATCCGGCTCGACGGCGACGACATGCAGCGCGGGCTTGCGCTTCTTCAAGACCTGGCCGACGCCGGTGATCGTGCCGCCAGTGCCGATGCCGGCGACGAAGATGTCGATCTCGCCCTGGGTATCGTTCCAGATTTCCTCCGCTGTCGTTTTGCGGTGGATTTCCGGATTGGCCGGGTTTTCGAACTGCTGCGGAATGATGGCGTTGGGGATCGTCGCGGCCAGTTCGTCGGCCTTGGCGATGGCGCCCTTCATGCCTTTCGGCCCCTCTGTCAGCACCAGCTCGGCGCCGAGCAGCGCCAGCATCTTGCGGCGCTCGACCGACATCGTCTCCGGCATGGTCAGGATCAGCTTGTAGCCCTTGGCGGCGGCGGCGAAGGCAAGCGCGATGCCGGTATTGCCGGATGTCGGTTCGATCAGCGTGGTCTTGCCGGGGGTAATCTTGCCGGCTGCCTCCAGAGCTTCGATCATCGACACGCCGATACGGTCCTTGACCGAGGCGATCGGATTGAAGAATTCGAGCTTGGCGAGCAGATTGGCGACGATGCCCTTCTCCTTCGCGAACTTGTCGAGCCGTACCAGGGGCGTATCGCCGATCGTGTCGGTGATGGAATTGTAGATACGGCCACGGCCGGGCACGCGGGCTGAAGTGACGGGCTTGTTCATTGGTTTCGCTCCCTGGATTTCAGGCAATTGGCAGTAGCCGACAGAATAGGGCTTTCAGCCGCGCAAGATAGGCTGCGGCTGGAAAATATCCGAGTGGGGCCTGTGCTGAAAACGCCTGGCCCTCGGAAAAGCATTTCTCGAAACAGCCGGGCCAGGGAATGGTTTGGCAGAAACGTCCTACTGGCGAGCAGCGATCGCCGCCGCCGCGCCAACCATGAAGGCGCCGGCGGTGCGGTTCAGCACCTTTAGCGCGCGCGGCGACTTCAGGAACCAGCGCGCCTTGGCCGCCAGCGCCAGGTAGGGCACCAGCACGACGAACAGGACGACGACCGTCAGCGCGACGAGAATGCCGTAGTCGGCAAGCGTGATGGTCTTCAGGTCGACGATGGTCGGCGTGATGGCGAGATAGAAGATCATCGTCTTTGGATTGCCGAGAGTCACCGTGAGGCCGGCAATGAAGCTCGACAGCAAGCCGCCCTTGCCCTTCCTGGCCTCGATGGTTTCGGGCGTGATGCCGGCGGTCCAGAAGCGCCAGCCGAGGAAAGCGAGATAGGCGACGCCGGCCCATTTGATCGCCAGGAAAACCATGCCGAACTCCTGCGCGACGAAGGCCAGGCCCAGCACCACGGCGGTCAGATAAGTGAGGTCGCCAAGCATCAGTCCGAAGGACATGGCGAGCGAAGAGCGAAAGCCGGAGCCCAGCGCACGTGCGACGAGCGCCGTGACGCCGGGGCCTGGGATGGCGGCGGCGACGCCGAGAGCGGCGCTGTAGGCGAGAAAGCCGGTGAGGGTCATGGCGTTGGCGTCCAAGGGCGGTCACGCCCTTGTCGCACGAGGCGGCCTCCGGGAGAACGCCCTGAGCGCGGGATTCGCTTGCACCAGGCAGCAATGTCCGGTTCGCAAGGGATCAGGACCGGCCGTCACCGTAAGTCACGCGCCAGATCGTGCCGCTGCCGTCCTCGGTCACGACAAGCGATCCGTCCTTGGCCACTGCCACGCCAACCGGCCGGCCCCAGACCTCGCCATTGGAAACGACGAAGCCGGTCATGAAATCCTCATATTCGCCGGTCGGCTTGCCGTCCTTGAACTTGAGCCGCACCACCTTGTAGCCGGTCCTGTTGCCGCGGTTCCACGAGCCATGCAGGGCCACGAAGGCATCGCCTTGATATTCCACCGGAAAGCTTTTGCCATCGTAGAAAGCGATGTTGAGCGGCGCCGAATGCGCGTGCATCAGCACGTCGGGAATATCAGTCTTGCCGGCGAGGTCAGGACGTTCGCCCTTGTGGCGCGGGTCCTCATTGTTGCCGATGTAATACCAGGGCCAGCCATAGAAGGCACCTTCCCTGACCGTCGTCGCGTATTCGGCCGGCGTATTGTCGCCAAGTGCGTCGCGCTCGTTGACGACGCACCACAGCGCGCCGGTCGCCGGCTGCACGGTCATGCCCGAACAATTGCGCAGCCCGGTGGCGACGATGCGTCCATTCCCGCCGTCGGGGTCGAAAGCCCGCACCTCGGCCCGGCCCGCCTCGGAACCCCAACTGGCGCCGAGCGGCTTCGACTTGACCCAGGCGTCGAGCCCGCCTCTGGGTCTTTTGCCCATGTCCTCGGCGATATTCGAGCCGGAGCCGACGGAGAGGTAAAGTGTCTTGCCGTCGGGCGAAAAGGCGATGTCGCGGGTCCAGTGGTGGCTCGAGGGGATGTTGTCGACAATGGTTTGCGGTTCGCCCGAGGCCTTCAGATCGCCATTGCGGTAGGCAAAGCGCACGATGCTGTCGCTGTTGGCGACATAGACCCATTGCGGGTCATTGCCGGGTGGATAGAAGGCGATGCCATAGGGCTGGTTGAGGCCGCCGGCGAAGATGCTTTTCTCCGCGGCTTTCGCGCTTCCGTTCGTCAGCCGATAGACACGGACCTGGTTGGCTTCGCTGTCGGCGACGAACAGGTCGCCGTTCGGCGCGACACGCACGACACGCGGATTGTCGATGCCGGACGCAACGAGTTCCGCCGAAAAGCCGGGCGGCAGTTGTGGCTTGGCGCCTTGCGGCCTCTCCGTCAGGCCGGCGCCGTTCGAGGCGGATTTGGTGACATAGGGCCTCGGCAGGTCTTCCGGCTTGATCAGCCGGCGCACGCCGGGCTTGTCCGCGCGCCAGTCGCCGAAGGCCGCCGGGCCTTTGAGCACGGGCTGGTCGGCCTGCTGGGCGAGAGCCGCGGTCGTGAGAAACAGTGCCGACATCGCCAGTCCGGCCAATCGCATCACTTCCTCCACTCGGTCGTGAAGGAAATTAACGATCGGCTTGTCCGTGGGTTCCGTCACGCACGGTGAGCAAACTTCCGGGATCAGGTCCCGGCAGCGTAGAAATCGTCGTCCAGGCGTTTTTCCAGTTCCACGAGATCGGCCGGCAACGGCAGGCCCATGGCGCGCATTTCCCGCAGTTTTTCGCGCAGCTGTTCCTGAATTTCGTGCTGGTCCTCCGGCTGGTTGACCATTTCTTCGAGCAGCAGGCTGATCTGGGCCTTGAATGATTCCAGCGCCATTCTTTTTCTCCTTTGCAGCCGGTCCTTCGGTGTCACACCAAAGGTGTGTCGAGATTCGGGTCAGGCCGAGTCGAAAACGGTGGCACCGGAAGCGCAGATGTCAGCCGTTTGCAGGCCGGCATCACCTGAATATCGATGCCTTAGCGCAGCATACGGGAAATCAGCTGCGCCGTATAATCAACCATCGGCACGATGCGGGCATAGTTGAGCCGGGTCGGGCCGATGACGCCGAGCGCGCCGACGACGCGGGCGTCCTTGTCGCGATAGGGCGCCACCACCAGCGACGAACCCGACAGCGAGAACAGCTTGTTTTCCGAGCCGATGAAGATGCGGACGCCCGATCCCTCCTCGGCAAGGTCGAGCAACTGGATCAATCCATCCTGCGTCTCCATGTCCTCGAACAGGTGGCGCAGCAATTCGATGTCGGCCTGGGCGGTGACGTTTTCGAGCAGATTGGCGCGGCCGCGCACGATGAGCCGGGCCGGCAGGCCGCTTTCGGCGCCCGCCCACACCGCCAGTCCCTTCTCGACGAGGTCCTGCGACAGCGTGTCGAGCGCCGCCCTCGTCTCTTCCTTGATGCGCGCGATCTCGGTGCGCGCCTCGGCCAGCGTGCGGCCGCGAATATGCGCGTTGAGGAAATTCGAGGCTTCGTGCAGCTGCGAGACGGTGATGCCGGCGGGCAGCTCGACGACGCGGTTCTCGACGTCGCCATTCTGCGACACCAGCACGGCAAGCGCCTTGGTCGGCTCGAGCTGGATGAACTCGATGTGCTTCAGCGCCACCTCGTTCTTGGCGGCCAGCACCAGGCCGGCGCCGCGCGACATGCCCGACAGCATCTGGCTGGCCTCGGTCAGCATGTGCTCCAGCGTCGCGCCCGAGCCGGAGGCCCGCACCTGCGCCTCGATGGCACGGCGCTCCTCGTCGGAGAGATCGCCAAGCTCCATGAAGGCATCGACGAAGAAACGCAGGCCAGCCTGCGTCGGCAGACGGCCGGCCGAAATATGCGGCGCGTAGATCAGCCCGAGATGTTCGAGGTCGCTCATCACGTTGCGGATGGTAGCCGGTGACAGCGAGGACGGCAGGATGCGCGACAGGCTGCGCGAGCCCACGGGCTCGCCGTCCCTCAGGTAGGAATCGACGATGCGCCGGAAGATGTCGCGCGAGCGCATGTCGAGCGATTGAAGCGCGGGCGACTGCGACGCGGGATCGACTGGCTTGGTCATTTGGCCAAAAACCTCCGGTTCAAGGATATAGACTTCGGTGGGCCGCGCGCAACCGGTGTCTGTGTCGGATCGCCCCGGGTGTCTGTGTTAGATCTCCCGGGTGTCTGTGTCAGATCGCCCGGTCCGTTTTCCTTTGCGCGCTGCCCCCCTTGCGTCTAAAAGCCGGCCACGATTTCAAGAAACTGACAAGAAAGCAGGCCGAATGCGCCCCTCCAAACGCCAATTCGACGAAATGCGCGCCATCTCCTTCGAGCGCGGCGTCTCCAAACACGCCGAAGGCTCCTGCCTGGTGAAGTTCGGCGACACGCACGTCTTGTGCACCGCGAGCCTCGAGGAAAAGGTGCCGGGCTGGATGCGCAATTCCGGCAAGGGCTGGGTCACGGCGGAATACGGCATGCTGCCGCGCTCGACCGGCGAGCGCATGCGCCGCGAGGCCTCCGCCGGCAAGCAGGGCGGCCGCACGCTGGAGATTCAGCGCCTGATCGGCCGCTCCTTGCGCGCCGTGGTCGACCTGCAGGCGCTGGGTGAACAGCAGATCACCGTCGACTGCGATGTCATCCAGGCCGACGGCGGCACCCGCACCGCTTCGATCACCGGCGGCTGGGTGGCGCTCTATGATTGCCTGCGCTGGATGGAAGCCCGGCAGATGGCCAGCGTTTCGAAAGTGCTGAAAGACCATGTCGCGGCGATTTCCTGCGGCATCCATGACGGCCAGCCGGTCATCGACCTCGATTATGTCGAGGATTCCTCGGCCGGCACCGACGCCAATTTCGTCATGACCGGCAAGGGTGGCATCGTCGAGATCCAGGGCACCGCCGAGGGCGAACCTTTCTCCGAGGACCAGTTCGCGACGCTTATGGGCCTGGCCAAGAAGGGCATTTCCCGGCTGGTCAGCCTGCAGCAGATGGCGGTGGCGTAGGGTTTAATGCCGAGCTTGAACGCCCCCCTCTGGCCTGCCGGCCATCTCCCCCTCAAGGGGGGAGATCGGATACGGTCTCGGCCTTCGCTGGTTTTCAGCGTTGCTGGGTGTGCGACAACATCGAAATTGCCAATCTCCCCCCTTGAGGGGGAGATGCCCGGCAGGGCAGAGGGGGGCACCTCGTGACTCCCTCCGCCATCCTGGAATCCGCCCTCTACGTCACCGATCTCAATGCCGCTGAGCACTTCTACACCGACGTCCTCGGCCTCATCCTGCTCGGCAAGGTCGACGGCCGCCACCTTTTCTTCCGCTGCGGCCCGGGCGTCCTGCTCGTCTTCAACGCCGAGGCGACCAAAATTCCGCCCGCACCGGACGCGAAGCTGAAAGTGCCGCCGCATGGCGCGGTCGGCGAGGGTCATCTGTGCTTTGCCGCCAGCGCCGCTGAAATCGACGGCTGGAGAACACATCTTCAGGCGAAGAAAATCGCCATCGAAAGCGAATTCGAATGGCCGCAAGGTGGCCGTTCGATCTATATACGCGACCCCTCGGGCAATTCGATCGAGTTCGCCGAGCCAAGAATCTGGGGCCTTTGATGCATTCACCAAACCTCCATACGCTAGATGGCAAGAAGATCGTCGTTGCCAGCCACAACGCCGGCAAGCTGCGCGAATTCGCCGACCTGATGGGTCCATTCGGCTTCGAGGCGAAGTCGGCCAAGGAGTATGGCCTGCCCGAACCGGACGAAACCGGTACCACTTTCGAGGAGAACGCCTACATCAAGGCCTTCGCCGCCGCAAAGGCGACCGGCCTGCCGGCGCTGTCGGACGATTCCGGCCTCTGCGTCGACGCGCTCGACGGCGCGCCCGGCGTCTATACCGCCAACTGGGCCGAGACGCCGGAGGGATCGCGCGATTTCGCCATGGCCATGCAGCGCACCGAAGTCGCGTTACAGGAAGTCGGCGCCGCCACGCCCGAACGGCGCACGGGCCGCTTCGTCGCCGTCATCTGCCTCGCCTTTCCCGACGGCGAGGCCGAATACTATCGCGGCGAGGCCGAGGGCACGCTGGTCTGGCCGCCGCGCGGCGAGCTCGGCTTCGGCTACGATCCGGTGTTCTTGCCCAATGGCTTCGACAAAACCTTCGGCGAGATGAGTGCCGAGGAAAAGCACGGCTGGAAGCCAGGCCAGGCGACGGCGCTGTCGCACCGCGCCCGCGCCTTCCAGAAATTCGCCCAAGCTCGGCTTGATTCGGTCAGGCTTGGCTCCGCATGATCGGACCCGCAACCACCATGGCGCTCGACCGCAGTCCCGGCTTCGGCGTCTACGTGCATTGGCCGTTCTGCGCGGCCAAGTGCCCCTATTGCGACTTCAACAGCCATGTCCGCCACCAGCCGGTCGACCAGGAGCGCTTTGCCGCCGCCTTCGAGGCCGAGTTGGCGACGATGCGCCAGCGCACTGGACCGCGCGACGTAACCAGCATTTTTCTCGGCGGCGGCACGCCGTCGCTGATGAAGCCGGAAACGGTGGCCAGGGTTCTGGACGCGGTGGCCAGGAACTGGGCGGTGCCTGATGGCATCGAGGTGACGCTCGAGGCCAACCCGTCCTCGGTCGAGGCGGAGCGTTTCCGTGGCTACCGGGCGGCGGGGGTCAATCGCGTCTCGCTCGGCGTGCAGGCGCTGAACGACAAGGATTTGCGCTTTCTCGGCAGGCTGCACAATGTCGAGGAAGCCTTGCACGCCATCGGGCTCGCGCGCGAAATCTTTCCGCGCCTGTCCTTCGACCTGATCTATGCGCGCCCCGGGCAGACGCCGGAAGATTGGCAGGCGGAACTCGAACAGGCGATCGGCCATGCCGCCGACCATCTGTCGCTCTATCAGCTGACCATCGAGGAAGGCACGCCCTTCCATGCGCTGCACGCGGCGAAGAAATTCGTCATTCCCGACAACGATCACGCCGCCGATCTCTACGCGTTGACGCAGGAAATCACATCGGCGCACGGCCTGCCGGCCTACGAGATTTCCAACCACGCCAGGCCGGGCGCCGAGAGCCGGCACAATCTGACCTACTGGCGCTACGGCGAATATGTCGGCGTCGGTCCAGGCGCGCATGGCCGCTTCGTCGAGAACGGCCATCGCGTGGTGACGATTGCCGAGAGAATGCCGGAGACCTGGGCCAATCTGGTCGAGGCCAAGGGCCATGGCATCACCGGCGGCGAACTCCTGACGCGCTCCGAAGAGGCCGACGAGTTTCTTTTGATGGGGCTCAGGCTCGCCGAAGGCATTGACCTCTCCCGCTACGAGGCGTTTTCCGGACGCGGCCTATCGAGCGCGCGGCTGTCGGTGCTGCAGGGCGAGGGGCTGGTGGCGCCGATCGGCAATGCGCGGCTGCGCGCCACGCCGGCCGGCATGATCGTGCTCGACGCCGTGGTGGCGGACCTAGCGCGCTAAACCCTTGAAAAACGTCCTCTTCGTCTGCAGCCAGAACCGCTTGCGCAGCCCTACCGCCGAGCAGGTGTTTTCCACGCGGCGCGACATCGAAGTCGCGTCTGCCGGCACAAATCACGATGCCGACACTCCGCTGACGCACGAACTTGTCGCCTGGGCCGACATCATCTTTGTCATGGAGAAAACCCACCGGACGAAACTGCAGAAGCAATTCAAGGCCAGCCTGAAGGCGGCCAAGGTGATCTGCCTCGACATCCCGGACGACTACGAATTCATGGACCCGGAGCTGATAGCGCTTCTGAAAGCGCGCGTTTCACGATATCTGGACTGAGCGCCTGGCCGGCGTTCGCCCCTCCGCCTTGCCGATCTGAGCCAGATCAGGCGTCGTGTTTGTGGCGGTGCTTTCCGCGCTCCTTCTCTGCATGCGTCTCGCCGCTCCGGACCGGCTTGGCGCCGTCTTTGTCGCGGCGGCCACGGTGCTGGTCGCCTATCGGAGATTGCGGTACGCCGTTGCGGGCGGTTTTCGTTTCAAGACGGGTGATGAAGATATCGAAGCGATTGGGCATCGTCCGGTCAGTGCTCCGTCGTGCTGTCGGGTTTGTTGTCGGAAAGCCTGACGTCTGTTGGCAAGGCACTCGCGGCCTGCTTGGTCAGGCTGGTGTCGTTCCGGGCTGGCAGCCGTTTGTCCTGGCGTGCGGCACTCCGGCTGCGGCCGGCATAGTAAGGCTCGAAAGCGTCCTGTATCGTCAGGCTGTCCATCCTGTCCTCCCTTGGGAATCAGGGGCTAAATCTGCCAAACCCGGTTTCGTTCCCTACTGTGGCGAAGGAATGGCGATTGCCTTACATCAGTGCGAGTTTTGCAAGCCGGCGCCAGCCATGCCAAACAAGATTTGGCAGGCCAAACAGGCCTGAATGGAGACGGCATTGGTGACTGGCGAGACGGGCAAGCGCAGCTATGTGGTCGGGCAGGCCGAGATCGCGGCTCGTCCGCTCGATCCGGCGCTCTATCTGGTGGCGACGCCGATCGGCAACCTCGCCGACATCACGCTGCGCGCGCTGGAGACACTGGCCGCCGCCGACATCGTCGCCTGCGAGGACACGCGTGTGTCGCGCGTGCTGCTCGACCGCTACGGCATTCGCCGCCGCACCACCGCCTATCACGAACACAATGCCGGTGAGGCCGGGCCGAAGCTGATCGCGGCACTTGAAGCCGGCCAGAGCGTGGCGCTGATTTCGGATGCCGGCACGCCGCTGGTCTCCGATCCCGGCTACAGGCTGGTCGGCGAGGCGCTCGACCAGGGCATTCGCGTCGTGCCGATCCCCGGCCCGTCGGCGCCGCTTGCCGCGCTGACGGCGTCGGGCCTGCCATCCGATGCCTTCCTGTTCGCCGGCTTTTTGCCGGTCAAGGTTGGCCAGCGGCTGTCACGGCTGGAGGCACTGAAGGCGGTGCCGGCGACGCTGATCTTCTTCGAATCGCCGCGCCGGCTGCCCGAGTCGCTCGGCGCCATGGTCGAGGCGCTGGGCGGCGAACGCAAAGCCGCCATCGGCCGGGAATTGACCAAGACTTTCGAGGAAATGCGCACCGGCACGCTACAAGCGCTGGCCGACCATTATGCGGCGGCCGATACGCCGAAAGGCGAGATCGTCGTCTGCATCGGCCCCGCCGAGACCAGGGCCGACGAACCCGAAGACATTGATCGCCTGCTTTTGTCGCTCGCCGCCGAAATGCCGGCGTCCAAGGCGGCGGCGGAAGCCGCTAAAATGACCGGCGGCCAGAAGCAGGCGCTGTATCGGCGGCTGCTCGAGCTCAAGGACAGACCATGATCCCGAAAAGTGGAAGCCGGTTTTCTCGGACAAACGGTTTCGTTTGTCCAGGGGCCATGGTCGAGCAAAGTTCCGGAGCCGGCGGTGGCTGAGCGCCCGAGCGCCAGCCGCCAAAAGGCCTACCGGCGCGGCCATCGCGGCGAATGGCTGGCGGCTGCCGCGCTGATGCTGAAAGGCTACCGGATCCTGGCCCGCCGCCACCGCACGCGCTTTGGCGAGATCGACCTGATCGCGCGCCGCGGCGACCTGGTGCTGTTCGTCGAGGTCAAGGCGCGCCGCACGCTGATCGAAGCCATGGAAGCGATCGGCCACGAATCGGAGCGCCGCATCGAGGGTGCGGCCGACATCTGGCTGTCGCGCCAGCCGGACTATGGCAGGCTGTCGATGCGCTTCGACATGGTCGCCGTGCTGCCCTGGCGCTGGCCCGTGCATGTCCCGAATGCGTTTTATGGGAGGAGTTGAGAGCGGCAAAACATGCTTCGTCATCCACGGGCGGAGCGACGTCGCGGAGACCCGTGGATGACGAAGGCGCGGAGGTGCGGACCGCTCCTCACCCCCAGATCATCAACGTCATCAACCCGACAACACCCACCACCAGCCGCCACCAGCCGAACAGCGAATAGCCGTTGCGCGAGACGTAGTCGAGCAGGAAGCGCACCACGAACAGCGCCGTGACGAAGGCGGCGACGAAGCCGACGGCGATGATCGGCAGGTCGGCCGAGGTCAGCACGTTGCGGTTCTTGAACAGGTCGAAGGCGAACGCGCCGACCATGGTCGGAATGGCGAGGAAGAAGGAAAATTCCGCCGCCGCCCGCTTGTCGACACCCAGGAGCAGCGCGCCGACGATGGTCGAACCCGAGCGAGATGTGCCGGGGATCAGCGACAGGCACTGGAAAAGCCCGATCTGCAGGTAAAGCCTGGTCGGAAAGCGCTCGACGTCGCGATAGACCGGCTTGAGATTCATGCGGTCGACGACCAGCAGCACCACGCCGCCGATGATCAGCATGATGCAGATCAGCCTTGGCGATTCGAACAGCACCGTTTTGATGAAGTCGTGCGCCAGCGCGCCGATGATCGCGGCGGGCAGGAAGGCGATGAGGATGCCGATGACGAAATGCCGCGTCAGCCGGTCATGCGGCAGGTCGAGCAGCATCTGCCACAGGCGCCGGAAATAGACGCTGAGGATCGCCAGGATGGCGCCGAGCTGGATCAGAATCTCGAAGGCCTTGCCGGTCGACTGGAAGCCGAGGAAATGGCCAGCCAGCAGGATATGGCCTGTCGAGGACACCGGTATGAATTCGGTCAACCCTTCCAGCAGGCCAAGCAGCAGGGCTTCGACGATGGTCTGGCTTTCCATTTCTACCTCGGCGTTGGCGTGACGGCTAACAGAATGGCTTGCTTGTCATGGCGCCGAAGTCCCCCTATAGGTCGCAACACCCCTGACGGCCCGCTAACCGGGCGGCCAAGACTTACCGGTGCGCCCTGCGATTCGCCAGTGTGGCAATCCGGAATTCGCCACACCCGGGACGAGCGCGATGCGCGAATTCCGGATTCTGAGCCACACTGTCAACTTTGAGTTCTAATGTGGTTTGGATTTGAAGTTCCTGAACGCGGATGCCATTGAGGGGCAGGAACTTCAAATCCAAACCACATTAGTGCGCTTTATCATCGCGGAACCATGCTGACGCTTTTCCACCATCCCATGTTCGCAACCTGCCGCTTCGTCCGCCTCGCCTTTGGCGAGTATGGCGAGGAGCTGGCGCTGATCGAGGAAAAGCCGTGGACGCGGCGCAAGGAGTTTCTGGCGCTGAATCCGGCCGGCACGCTGCCGATCCTGCTGGCCGAGGGAGACGTGCCGATCATCGGTGCGACGGTGATCTCGGAATATCTCGACGAGACACGCGGTGTGCTCAAGCGCGACAAGCGGCTGTTCGCCGAGGACCCGATGCAGCGCGCCGAAATCCGCCGGCTGATCGACTGGTATCTCAACAAGGCCGAAAGCGAAGTGACGCGCCATCTGGTGCGCGAGCGCGTGTTGAAGCCGGTGATGCCGGAAACGGCGGGCGGCGGCTCGCCCGATTCGGGCGCCATCCGCGCCGCGCGCGCCAACATCCGCCAGCACATGAAATACACCAACTGGCTGGCCGGCACCCGTCACTGGCTGGCCGGCGGCAGGGTCACCTATGCCGATCTGGCGGCCGCCGCGACGCTGTCGGTGCTCGACTATCTCGGCGAGATCGACTGGCGCGAACACCCCGCCGCTCGCGAATGGTACACGCGGGTGAAATCGCGGCCTTCGTTCCGGCCGCTCCTGACCGACCGCGTGCGCGGCCTGTCGCCGGTATCGCACTATGCGGATCTCGACTTCTGACCCGGCAAAACTGCGTGCGCTGATCGACGCGGAGGCGCGGCGCGCCGGCTTCGACGCCGTCGCCGTCACCACCCCAAATGCAATCCCGCTGGCGCCAGCGCGCCTGGCCGAATTCGTCGCCGACGGCTTTCACGGCTCCATGGACTGGATCGCCGAAACGATTGCGCGCCGTAGCGAGCCTTCCACGCTGTGGCCCGACGTCCGCTCGATCGTCGTGCTGGCGATGAATTATGGGCCTGACCATGATCCGCGCGACGTGCTGGCCCGGCGCGACCGCGGCGCGATCTCGGTCTACGCGAAAAACCGCGACTATCACGAGGTGATGAAGGGCCGGCTGAAGGAAATCGCCGGCAAGATCGTCGCGCGGGCCGGCGGCGACGTCAAAGTGTTCGTCGACACGGCGCCCGTCATGGAAAAACCGCTGGCGGAAGCAGCGGGCCTGGGCTGGCAAGGCAAGCACACCAACCTGGTCAGCCGCGAGCACGGCTCCTGGCTGTTCCTCGGCACCATTTTCACCACGGCCGAGCTGGTGCCGGACAGCGCCGAGATCGACCATTGCGGCTCCTGCCGCGCCTGCCTCGACGCCTGCCCGACCGACGCCTTCCCCGCGCCTTATCGGCTCGATGCGCGGCGCTGCATCTCCTATCTCACCATCGAGAACAAGGGGCCGATCCCGCATGAATTCCGCGAGGCGATCGGCAACCGCATCTATGGCTGCGACGACTGCCTAGCCGCTTGTCCGTGGAACAAATTCGCAAGCGCCGCGTCCGAGGCCAAGCTCGCCGCGCGCGACGATTTGCGCGAACCTGAACTCGCCGACCTTTTGGCCCTCGACGATGCTGCCTTCCGCGCCTTCTTTTCCGGCTCGCCGATCAAACGCATCGGCCGCGACCGCTTTGTCCGCAACGTGCTGATCGCCGCCGGCAATTCCGGCGAGGCCGCGCTTGCCGATAGCGTTCGGGACCTGCTCGGCGACGCCTCGCCGCTGGTGCGGGGCGCGGCAATATGGGCGCTGGCGCGGCTGGTGCCGGAAACCGAATATGCCGAACGGGCCGCGAACGGCCTGAAGAGCGAGAGCGATGGCGCCGTCCGCGAGGAATGGCGCCTGGCGCGGCCAAACAGGACGCATGCATGAACGAAAAGCGGATCTTCATCTTCGGCGCCGGCTATTCGGGCAAGGCCTTTGGCCGCGCCAACAGGGGAGCCGCCCCGATCTTCGGCACGACACGCTCCGAGGAAAAAATCGAAGCGTTGCGCCAAGCCGGCATCGCCCCGCTGCTGTTCGACGGCAAGTTGACGGGCGAAATCGGCGAAGCGCTCGAGAAAACCACCCATCTGGTGATTTCCGTCGCCCCGGAGGAAGCCGGCGATCCCGTGCTGACTGCCGCCCGCGAGGCGATCGCAGGGATGCCTGACCTGAAATGGATCGGCTATCTCTCGACCGTCGGGGTCTATGGCGATCATGGCGGTGCCTGGGTCGATGAAACGGCCGCGTGCCGGCCGGTTTCGAAGCGCTCGACGATGCGGGTCGAGGCCGAGCAGGCCTGGCAGAAGCTCGGCCGGGAAATCGACCGGCCGGTGGCGATCCTGCGACTGTCGGGCATTTACGGTCCGGGCCGCAACGCGCTGGTCAATCTGGAAAACGGCACGGCCAGGCGGCTGGTCAAGCCGGACCAGGTCTTCAACCGCATCCATTGCGACGACATATCGGGTGCGCTCTGGCATCTGATCGGCGGCAATACGGGCGGCATCTTCAACGTCACCGACGACGAGCCGGCGCCGCCGCAGGATGTCGTCGCTTATGCCGCTTCGCTGATGGGTGTCGCACCGCCGCCTGAAATTCCCTTCGAGACCGCCCAACTTTCGCCCATGGCGCGGTCCTTCTATGGCGAGAACAAGCGGGTAGCCAATGCGGCGATCAAGGCGGCGGGCTATCGGTTTCGCTTTCCCGACTATCGCGCCGCCTTCGACTATATGTGGGCAAGCGGCGACTGGCGCGACGGCGCGCCGCGCAGCCCGATGAAGGCCGCGAAGGGGTCAGGATGATCGAAGCGCGGCGCTTGGCGTGGTATGATTCGGCGTTGGAGGCACGGGGGTGCGGTTCATGAAATCATCGACGCGATCGCCTGGCGCCAGAAATTGGGTATTGGCGGCGGCGCTGGCCCTGGCAGGTCTCGCCGCGCAGCCCGCAGCGGCCGAGGAACGGGCAAAAGACCTGTTCGGCGCCGAGAAACTGCCGACGGCTACCGCGGCGCAATCCTTCGGCTTCTATTCCAAGGGCTGCTTTTCCGGCGGCGTCGCCATCCCCATGGATGGCCCGACCTGGCAAGTGATGCGGCCATCGCGCAATCGCCGCTGGGGCCATCCGGCGCTGATCGCGCTGATCGAGAGATTGTCGCGCGATGCCGTCGCCGACGGTTGGCCCGGCCTGCTGATCGGCGACATCGCGCAGCCGCGCGGCGGCCCCATGCTGACCGGCCATGCCTCGCACCAGATCGGGCTCGACGCCGACATCTGGCTGACGCCGATGCCCGATCGCACGATGAGCAGGGCGCGGCGCGAGACCATGAGCGCCACGCTGATGGTCGACGACAAGACGCATCTGGTGAAGGATGCGCTGTGGACGCCGCAGCATACGGCTTTGCTGAAGCGGGCGGCGAGCTATCCGCAGGTCGAGCGCATCCTGGTCAATCCGGGCATCAAGAAGAAGCTCTGCGACACCGTCAAGGGTGACCGCTCCTGGCTGCGCAAGATCAGGCCGTTCTGGGGCCACGACTATCATTTCCACATGCGCATCGGCTGTCAGCCGGGCTCGCCCAATTGCAAGGCGCAGGAAGCGACACCGGATGATGACGGCTGCGGCAAGCCGCTGGCCTGGTGGTTCACGCAGGAGCCGTGGCGGCCCAACAAGAACCCGGATGCGCCCAAGGCTCGCGATCTGATGACGATGGCCAACCTGCCCAAGGAATGCCGCGCGGTGCTCGACGCGCCGGGGCCTGCCTCGGCCGAGGCGGCGACCTATCACGGCGACACGGTGCCGATCGCGGTGGCGGCGCCCGCGCCCGAGCCCGACGCGTCGTCGCTACCCGCCGTCACGGCCAGCAGCACGGCCGGCCTGCCAAGCGTGCTGAACGCCTTCACCGCGACACCCGAGATCGGCGTGCCGGTGCCGCGTCCACGCCCGCCTGCGAAGTGATTGTCGGGCGCCGTCGGCAAGCTCAATCGGTTTAGCTGCCTGCTTTCATGAAACAGTGGCCGTTTGGCCGCAGAACCTCTCCCTAAGCGTCGCCGGGTCCGAAAACCGTTTCCCTTTTCAAACTCATGCGCTAGTCAACGGAAGAACGGCGAAACGCCATCGAGGGCGCCGGGGGACGGACAAGAGCATGCCAGGCACAGGCGATGACGAGACTTTGCTGCGGTTTCCGATCCTGATCGGCGATATCGGCGGCACCAATGCGCGCTTTTCGATCGTGCTCGACGCCAATTCCGAGGCCGGCGAGCCGACCATCGTCCAGACCGCCAATTACAGCACCATCGACGAGGCGATCCAGTCGGCCGTGCTCGATCGCTCCTCGGTCCGGCCCAATTCGGCGGTACTGGCGGTAGCCGGTCCGGTCGATGGCGACGAGATCGAACTCACCAACTGCCCGTGGATCGTCAAGCCCCGGCAGATGTTCGCCAGCCTCGGCCTGAGCGACATCGTCGTGCTCAACGACTTCGAGGCGCAGGCGCTGGCCGTCGTCGCGCTCGGCGAAGAGCAGATGGAAAAGATCGGCGGCGGCACGCCGGAGCCCAATGCCGGCCGCGTCGTGCTGGGTCCGGGAACCGGGCTCGGCGTCGCCGGGCTGGTCCACGCGCTGCATCACTGGATACCGGTGCCCGGCGAAGGCGGCCATATGGACATCGGGCCGCGTTCGGCCCGCGATTTCGAGGTGTTCCCGCACATCGAGAAGCTCGACGGCCGCATTTCGGGCGAGCAGATCCTGTCCGGACGGGGCCTCGTCAATGTCTATCGGGCGGTGGCCAGGGCGGACGGCAAGCCGTCGCCCTTCACCACGCCGGCCGAGGTCACCGCCGCGGCGCTGGCCAAGACCGATCCCGTGGCGCAGGAAGCGCTGGAGACTTTCGTCACCTGCCTTGGCCGCACCGCCGGCGACCTTGCCTTGGTGTTCATGAGCAGGGGCGGCGTGTTCCTCACCGGCGGCATCGCGCAAAAGATCGTGCCGGCGCTGAAGGAGGGCAATTTCCGCGCCGCCTTCGAGGACAAGGCGCCGCACAGCGCGCTGATGCGCACCATGCCGGTTTATGTCATCACCCACCCGCTGGCGGCGCTCCTCGGCCTTGCCGCCTATGCCAGGAACCCCTCGCTGTTCGGCGTCCAGACATCGGGCCGGCGCTGGCGCGACGAAGTTAGTCACCCCAAGGCATAGGCAAGCCGGCTGCTTGGCGTTAATAGGGGTGCCGAATTGCCCGGCCACGGGAAGCGGAAACCGACAAAGCCCTCTGATTTGACACTTCAAACTCCAAACAAGCTGAAAGCCCGGCCCGGCGAGGTCACAGCGGTGCTGCGCCGCATTCTCGCTGAGAACAGCCACGACTATCGCTGGACCTATGTGATGGTAATCACCTGCTCGCTGATCGTTTCGGGCACGACCGCCTTCACGGCCTGGATCATGGCCCCGATGGTCAACCAGATCTTCTACGAACGGCGTGGCGATGCGATCGTGTGGATCTGCGCCGGCTTCATGGCGGCCTTCCTGCTGCGCGGCTTCGCCGGCTATGGCCAGGCGGTGGCGCTGGCCAAGATCGGCAACAATCTGGTGGCGCGCTACCAGAAGCGCATCTTCGATCACCTGATGAAGCTCGGCGTCGGCTTCTTCAACGACACACGCTCCGGCCGGCTGGCGGCGCAGGTCAACGAAAACGTTGGCGGCATCCGCGACCTGCTGTCGTTGACGCTGACCTCGATTACCCGTGACGCCGTGACGCTGATCGGGCTTCTCGGCGTCATGGTCTACCAGGATCCGGTCCTGTCGCTCAGCTCGCTGCTGATCGGGCCGCCGCTGATCTGGGCCGTCGTCTACCTCACCCGCCGCGTGCGGCGGATCACGCGCGAATCCGTGCTCATCAATTCGCGGCTGATCGGCGCGGTGCAGGAAGCCACGCAAGGCATCGCCATCGTCAAGGCCTTCACCATGGAGGACGAGCTGTCGGGCCGCATCGGCAAGCTCGCCAACGACGCCGAACAGCGCTCCAACAAGATTGCCCGCGTCTCCGAACGGCTGTCGCCGATCTCCGACATGCTGGCTGGTCTCGCCGTCACTTCCGTCATCGCCTATTCCGGTTACCGGGCGCTGGTTCTGGGCCAGCCGCCGGGCGCGGTCTTTTCGTTCATCACCGCGCTGATCCTGGCCTATGATCCGGCGCGGCGCCTGGCGCGCATGCAGGTCGGCATGGAGCGGGCACTGGTCAACGCGCGCATGATTTACGAACTGCTCGACCTCGAGCCGAAGCAGGGCGACGCTCCTGGCGCCACACAGGCACATTTCACCACCGGCGAAGTACGCTTCAACAACGTGTCCTTCCGCTATGTCGAGGAGGCGCCTGTCCTTCAGGGTCTGAGCTTCGTCGCCGCCGCCGGCAAGATGACCGCCGTCATCGGTGCATCCGGCGCCGGCAAGACGACGCTGGTGGCGCTGCTGCAGCGCTTCTACGACGTCGAGAGCGGCACGATCGAGATCGACGGCCAGGACATTTCCAAGGTCACCAAACAGTCGCTGCGCGGCTCGATCGCCTATGTCTCGCAGGCGCCCTATCTGTTCGAAGGCACCATCCGCGACAACATCCGCTACGGCCGCCCCTCGGCGACCGACGCCGAGATCGAACAGGCCGCGCGCCTGGCCGCGGCCGACGAGTTCATCCGCCAGCAGCCGCAAGGCTATGACACGCCGGTCGGCGAGAATGGCGCCACACTCTCCGGCGGCCAGCGCCAGCGTGTATCGATCGCCCGCGCCATCGTGCGCCAGGCGCCGATCCTGTTGCTCGACGAGGCGACATCGGCGCTCGACAACGAGGCCGAAGCCCGTGTCCAGCAGGCGCTCACCAAGGTCATGGAAGGGCGCACCACCATCGTCATCGCGCACCGCCTGTCGACCGTGGTCAATGCCGACCACATCATCGTGCTGGAACAGGGCCATCTGGTCGAAGAGGGCACGCACGCCTCGCTGATGGCCGACCCGCACAGCGTCTATGCCCGTTTCCACCGCATACAGGGCGTCAAGGGCCTGGGGCTTGTCGACGACAGCGTGCCGGCCGAGATTTCGGTTCAGGAATTAGAGACCGAGAACATCGCCGGGAGCACGGCATGAGCGAAACATCGGCAACATCAGGCGAGCCGGCAAGCGATATGGGACTTGTGGTGGTCGGCGCGGCCGGCCGCATGGGCCAGACGCTGATCCGCGCGATCCATGCCATTCCGGGCGCCCGCGTCATCGGCGCGGTCGAACGCGCGGATTCGCCTCATCTGGGCAAGGATGCAGGCGAACTTGCAGGCGTCGGCCGCATCGATGTGCCGATCGGCAGCGATCCGCTGCCGGTCTTCGCCAGGGCCGATGGCGTGCTCGATTTCACCACCCCGGCCTCGACGGTCGAGTTCGCCGGCTACGCCGCGCAGGCGCGCATCGTCCATGTCATCGGCACGACCGGCTGTTCGGCCGACGACAATGCGAAAATCGCTGCCGCCGCGCGCCACGCGACCATCGTCAAGTCGGGTAATATGAGCCTCGGCGTCAACCTGCTGGCGGTGCTGGTCGAACAGGCGGCGCGCGCGCTCGATGCCGATGATTTCGACATCGAGATCCTCGAAATGCACCACAGGCACAAGGTCGACGCGCCGTCGGGCACCGCACTTCTGCTCGGCGAGGCCGCCGCCGCAGGGCGCGGCATTGCACTGGCCGGCAATGATGTGCGTTCACGCGACGGCCACACGGGTGTGCGACAAACCGGCTCGATCGGTTTCGCCGCGCTGCGCGGCGGCTCGGTGGTCGGCGACCACAGCGTGATCCTGGCCGGCACCGGCGAGCGCATCACGCTGTCTCACCATGCCGAGGACCGCGCCATCTTCGCCCGCGGCGCCGTCAAGGCCGCACTTTGGGCGCGCGGCAGGAAGCCGGGCCTTTACTCAATGCGGGACGTGCTCGGGCTTGCCTGAAACGACCCTGAACCATCTTCGTCCTTACGCAAGTCCGGACGGAAAACCGCCACACACTTTTCCTGGAATGCTCAGACCCCAGAGGAGCAAAAATGTCGAGAACTCTCGTGCTCGTGCGTCACGGCCAGAGCGAATGGAATTTGAAAAACCTGTTCACCGGCTGGCGCGACGTCGACCTGACGGACCAGGGCCACGCCGAGGCCAAGGCCGCCGGCCAGAAGCTCAAGGCGCGCGGCCTGAAATTCGACATTGCCTTCACCTCGGCGCTGGTCCGGGCGCAGAAGACTTGCCAGCACATTCTCGACGCCGTCGGCCAGAGCGACCTGAAGACCATTCGCGACCAGGCGCTGAACGAGCGCGACTATGGCGACCTTTCCGGCCTCAACAAGGACGATGCGCGCCAGAAATGGGGCGAGGAGCAGGTGCATGTCTGGCGTCGCTCCTACGACGTGCCGCCGCCCGCCGGTGAAAGCCTGAAGGACACCGGCGCCCGCGTCTGGCCCTACTACCTGCACGATCTGCAGCCGCACGTGCTGCGCGGCGGCACCGTGCTGGTCGCCGCCCACGGCAACTCGCTGCGCGCGCTGATCATGGCGCTGGACGGCAAGTCGGGCGAGGAGATCGTCAAGCTGGAACTCGGCACTGGCGTGCCTGTCATCTACCAGCTCAACGCCGATTCGACCGTGGCCTCGAAGGAAGTGCTGGAAGGCTGACGGCTGGCGAGTTGCGGCGGCGGGCCTCCACCAGCTTTGCTAAAGCGACTTCCCAGCTTTTGGCGTCCTGTCCCAAAAAGCGCGTTGACAGCAATCGCTTGCCCGCTTATTGAGCCCGCACCAGCCCAGATGGCGGAATTGGTAGACGCGCACGGTTCAGGTCCGTGTTCCGCAAGGAGTGGAGGTTCGAGTCCTCTTCTGGGCACCAAATTCCCGTTTCGAACCATTCGATCGGTTCAGAAGCTCAAGACAAAAGCCCGGTTCGTCCGGGCTTTTTTCTTGTTCGATGACCTCCCCTCCTGGCCAGTCCCCACACAAACCGCTTCAAACCGGGCGGCTGCTTCGCTACGCTCGCTCCCATGTCACAATCCGCCACCGCGATCTTCGGCGCCCGCCGCGACCAGGCCTTCCCGACATTGGCGGAGGCCGACATCGATCGCATGCGCCGGTTCGGGGAGGCCAGCGCCTATGCCGCCGGCGCGCACATTTTCGAGGCCGGTGATGTGTCCCCGGGGCTGATCGTCGTCCTGTCGGGCAAGGTGGACATCACGCAGGACGGCAAGCTCGGCCGGCGCGAGACGATCGTCACCCATGGCCCGGGCAGCTTCGTCGGCGAGCTGGCGCAGCTTTCGGCCCGTCCCTCGCTGGTCAATGCGCAAGCGGCCGAGCCGGTCGAGGCGTTCGTCATCTCCTCGCAGAGGCTGCGCGACCTGATGGTGCAGGAAGCCAATCTCGGCGAGCGCATCATGCGGGCGCTGATCCTGCGCCGCGTCGGGCTGCTCGAGAGCGGCACGATCGGTCCGATCATCGTCGGGCCGGCCGACAATGGCGACGTCCTTCGCCTGCAGGGCTTTCTCGCCCGCAGCGGCCAGCCCCACCGCGTGCTCGATTCCAAAACCGATCGTTGCGCGAAGACCCTGTTCGAACACTTCCATGTCGATCCCCACCATTTGCCGGTCGTGCTGTGCCCGAACGGCAGGCTGCTGCTCAATCCCGCGGAGAAAGACCTCGCCCGCTGCATCGGCCTGCTGCGGCCGGTCGACGCCAGCAAGGTCTATGACGTCGCCATTGTCGGCGCCGGGCCGGCCGGGCTGGCGGCGGCGGTCTACGCGGCCTCCGAAGGCCTGTCGACCATCGTGCTCGATTGCCGAGCCTTCGGCGGGCAGGCGGGCGCCTCGGCGCGCATCGAGAACTATCTCGGCTTCCCCACGGGCATCACCGGCATGGCGCTGATGGCGCGCGCCTACAACCAGGCGCAGAAATTCGGCGTCGAGATGGTCATTCCCGACGAAGTGAAGCTGCTCGGTGCCGCCACCGACGGCGCGCGCTACCAGCTTGCCGTCGGCGACGACGAGACGGTGCGCACGCGCTCGGTGGTGATCGCCAGCGGCGCGCGCTATCGCCGCCTCGATGTCGCCAATCTCGCCGAGTTCGAGGGCACATGCGTGCATTATTGGGCCTCGCCCATCGAGGCACGGCTTTGCGGCGGTCAGGAAGTTGCGCTGGTCGGCGCCGGCAATTCGGCTGGCCAGGCGGCCGTCTTCCTGGCCAGCCATGTCAGGAAAGTGGCGCTGCTGGCGCGTGGCGGCAGTCTCGAAGCCTCGATGTCGCGTTACCTCGTCGAGCGCATTAGGGCGCAGCCGAACATCGAGGTGCTGACCGGCACCGAGGTCGAGGCGCTGGACGGCGAGGAAGGCAATCTTGCCACGGTCCGCTGGCGCGACCGCTCGAGCGGCGCCTCGACGACGCGGCCGATCCGCCATCTCTTCCTGTTCATCGGTGCCGACCCGAATACCGACTGGCTCGCCCAATCCGACGTGGCGCTGGATGCCAGGGGTTTCATCCGCACCGGATCGGACATGGCATCGGCGCATGGCCTGATGGAGACGAGCCGCAGCGGCGTGTTCGCCATCGGCGACGTGCGCTCCGGCTCCGTCAAACGCGTCGCGGCGGCTGTCGGCGAAGGCGCCCAGGTGGTGGCCGCATTGCATGCATTTCTTGCGCGGGAAGGCAGCCATGCCGACGCGCCTCAACTGGTCGGGGGAGTGTGATGGCTGACGAGTGCAGACACGCGGCTGGGATCAAGGACGTGACGCCGAGCGCGCTCGGCTGCGAGGAATGCCTGAAGAGCGGATCGTGGTGGGTGCATCTGCGGCTCTGCCGCACCTGCGGCCATGTCGGTTGCTGCGACGATTCCCCCAACCGCCACGCCACCAAGCATTTTCATGCCACCAGCCATCCCGTCATAGAGGGCTATGATCCGCCGGAAGGCTGGGGCTGGTGTTATGTCGACGAGATCTTTCTCGACCTCGGCGACCGCACGACGCCGCAGAACGGACCGATCCCGCGATTTTACTGAGTGCTTCGGCGAGCTGGGAAAAGCGGGTTCGGCCTCATCTATCGCACCGACCCGGTAATAGTCCGGTCGACATCGGGAACGGACTTGCGATCGTTGCCGGCAAGGGCGGCGATGAGCAGCAGGCTGGCCACGACCGGAACGAACAGCACGGCGACGCGGGCCTGTATATGAAGAATGGCGCGCCATTCGCTGCGCTTGTCGGGGCTGTTGCTCATCATACTCACTTTGCGATCTACCCCCCGGAGGTCACATAGCCGTGAACGGTTAAGCAACTCCTGCCGACTTCGTTAATGCAGGCGATTCAAGCCTGAAATCAGCCGAGCCCGATCCGCCTGGCGCCTTGCCGGAACAACGCTTCGGCGTCGGGCTCGAAGCGGAACGTGCCGATGAAATCGTCGGCGTGGTAGTCCGGCAAACTCTTGCGGATGGCGGCTGCAAAGCCGCGCGCCTCGTCGAGCCGCCCCGCCAGCGCCAGGCAATGTGCCGCGATCGCCAGAATGATGGCGTGCGCGTTCGGCCGCGCCGCCGCCTTCAGCGCCCATACGGCTGCCTCCTCGAACTGGCCGAGCCGGACATGCGACATCGCCCGCGCACCGAGCATGCCGAACAGCAGCGGGTCGAACGGGCTGAGATGGCGCGAATGGTCTGAGGAGCTTATTGCCGCTCTGGGGTCGCCCGACTGCGAGTGGACGAAGGACAGCGCGTAATGGCCGAGCGCGAAATTGGGGCTGAGTTTCACCGCCTGTTCCAGTTCGCCGAGTGAGCCCTCCTGTTCGCCGCGCAGCCACAGCGCCCGCCCCATTGCCCAGTGCGCGGCCGGATTGTGGTCGTCGACCAGCAGGCTCTGGCCGGCGCTCTCGAAGGCCAGCGCGCTTTCGCGGTCGCGGTCGCCCCAGCGCTGGAAGGCGTTCTGCCAACGGGTGAAGGACAGGCCGGCATAGGCGCGGGCGAAGGTCGGATCGAGCTGCAAGGCCCTGGCAAAGAAATGCCGCGCCGTTTCGTTCTCGGCCTGGGTGAAGCGATACATGTGCCAGAGGCCGCGGTGGTAGGCCTCCCAGGCGTTGAGCGAGTTGGGCGCCTTCAGCAGGGCTCGGTTACGCTCGACGGTCTCGACCTCCACCGAGATCGACGACACGATGCTGTCGCCGATGTCGTCGAGCACGGCAAAAATGTCGTCCGGACGGTGCTCGAAGGTCTCGGCCCAGACGATCCTGGCGGTACGCACCTCGACGAGTTCGACGCTGACGATCAGGCGGCCGGCCATGCTGCGCACCGTGCCGGTGGCGACATAGTCGACCTTCAGCCGGCGACCGGCCTCTTCGGGTGCGATGCCCTTGTCGGCCAGCGCGAACACCGATCCGCGCGCGATGACGAAGAAATCCCGCAGCTTGGCGAGACGGGTGATGATGTCGTGGGTGAGGCCGTCGGCCAGCCCGCCGCGCAGGCCGGATTCCTCGACGAACGGCATCACCGCCAGCGACGCATGGCTCGGCTCGAGTGGACCGGAGTCGAGTAGACCGGAGTCGGGCGGACCAGGTGTCATCAATTGCGATGCTGTGGACTGGCAGGCCGGCTGCGGCCGCGGCGAGGCAGCCGACTGCTGGTCGCGGATCATGCGCCAGGCTGTCCGCAGCGGCGCGAAATCCAGGTCTTCCGACTGGAACAGCTGTGCCGCCCCCGCCAGATGCTCCTCGGCCGCGGCGATCTCGCCGCGCCGGGCGAGGCTCGCCAGCAGCGTCGTATGCGCGCGCTCGTCGAAAGGCGCGAGTTCCACCCATTTGTCGAGATGCGTGATCCCCTCGTCGCAATCAGCGGGCAGGCTCGCGACGAGCCGTTCCAGCACCGCCGCGTGGACGGACCGGAAACGGCGGCGCTGGCCGATCAGCCAGCTGTTGAAGTGCGGATTGCGTTCGAGTTCCAGCCCGTCGAGAAAATCGCCGGCGAAGAGTTCTGCCAGCACTCGCAACCGCTCCGCATCGAGCTTGTCGATCCCGTGCGCGGCGGCATGGCTGATCTCCAGCGCATCGACAAGGCAGCCGCCGAGATCGAGCGCGACCATATCGTCCTGCGTGCGGACACGGCGCTGGTCCGGCGTGTCGAGAGCGCCGCGCAACTTGCTCAGGCACCAGCGCAGCTCGCCTCGCGGATCGTTGGGCACGTCCCACAGAAGTTCGCACAGGCGGCTGCGCCCCACCGGGTGCGGCGCCAGCGCCAGATAGGCAAGCAGTGCCCGCAGCTTGCGCGAGGCCGGCAGTGCCATCGGCACACCGTTACGCGTGATCGCCAACTGGCCGAGCAGGCGCACGGACAGGCCCGGCATACCGCCGTCCTGGCTCGATGGTGCGGATTCCACGTCCGTTTCCACGCCTGCTCCCACGCTGGCCTGTCGGCCCCTGCTTTATCACCAAACACGATCTGGCGCATCCGGCGGCGAATTTCGCGCCGGCAGCGGTCATTGCCGCATCGCCGGCAACGTCAGTCCTAGCGCGGCAAGGTCTCGAAATCTCGCCGCCCGGGCCGCCGGTTCGTAACCGGTTCGTGAAGATGAACACGATCGAGGAGATCAACGATGTTGAACAAACAGAAAATCAGGACCACTGCCGGGCGCGGGCGCCTGTTCGACAGCATTCTCGACACTGTCGGCGACACGCCGGCGGTGCGCATCAACAATCTCGCGCCGGCCCATGCGACCATCTACGTCAAGGCCGAGTTCTTCAACCCGGGCGCCTCGGTGAAGGACCGGCTGGCGCTCAACATCATCGAGGAGGGCGAACGCAGCGGCGCGCTGAAGCCGGGCCAGACCGTGGTCGAGGCGACCAGCGGCAACACCGGCATCGGCCTCGCCATGGTCTGTGCGCAAAAAAACTATCCGCTGGTCGTCACCATGGCCGACAGCTTTTCGGTCGAGCGCCGCAAGCTGATGCGCATGCTCGGCGCCAAGGTGGTGCTGACGCCGCGCGCCGAAAAGGGTTTTGGCATGTACAAAAAGGCGGTCGAGCTGGCCGAGGCCAATGGCTGGTTCCTCGCCCGCCAGTTCGAGACGGCCGCCAATGCCGCCATCCACGAGGCGACGACCGCGCGCGAAATCATCAACGATTTCGCCGGCTCGCGGCTGGACTGCTTCGTCACCGGCTATGGCACCGGCGGCACCGTCGTCGGCGTGGCGCGAGTCTTGCGCCGCGAACGGCCGGATGCCCGCATCGTGCTCTCCGAGCCGGCCAACGCGCAACTGATCGGCAGCGGCAAGGCGCAGCAGCGCGCTGCCGATGGCGCCCCCACCGCCAGCCACCCGGCCTTCGAGCCGCACCCGATCCAGGGCTGGACGCCGGACTTCATCCCCAATGTCCTGCAGGAGGCGATCGAAACCGGCCTTTATGACGAGGTGATGCCGATCGCAGGGCCAGAGGGCATCAAATGGGCGCGGGCGCTAGCCCAGAAGGAAGGCATCTTCACCGGCATTTCCGGCGGCGCCACCTTCGCCGTGGCGCGGCAGGTCGCGGAAAAGGCGCCGGCCGGATCGGTGATCCTGTGCATGTTGCCCGACACTGGCGAGCGCTACATGTCGACACCGCTGTTCGACGGCATCGAGGCCGAAATGGATGCCGACGAGCTGGCGCTGTCGCGCTCGACGCCCGGCTGCCAGTTTCCGGCGGCATGACGGAGGCAGTCATGGACATCGCGCGAGAAACCGTCGGCATGGTGGCCGAGGAAACGCTTGACCCCGCCGACTGGGCAGATGTGCAGGCCTTGTCGCACCGGGTCGTCGACGATGCCGTCGATTATCTGCGCGACGTGCGCGACCGCCCGGTGTGGCGGGAGATGCCGGCCGATGTGCGGGACTCTTTCACCGCCCCGTTGCCGCGCTCGCCGGCACCGCTTGCCGCCGTCTACGGCGAGGTCTCGCGCACCGTGATGTCCTACCCCATGGGCAACATCCATCCGCGCTTCTGGTCCTGGTACATGGGGTCGAGCAACTTCACCGGCGCGCTCGGCGATTTCCTCGCGGCGATCCAGGGCTCCAATCTCGGCGGCGGCAACCATGCCGCCGGGCTGATGGACAGCCAGGTGGTGAACTGGTGCAAGCAGATGCTGGGCTTTCCGGCGTCGGCCTCCGGCACGTTGGTCAGCGGCGGCTCGATGGCCAATATCATCGGGCTGACCGTGGCGCGCAATGTCAAGGCCGGCATCGATGTGCGCGAACACGGCGTCGCCGCCATCGAAAAACCGCTGCGCTTCTACGGCTCGGACCAGATCCATTCCTGCCATCGCAAGGCGATGGAAGCGCTCGGGCTCGGCAACCGGGCGCTGCGCCGGATCGCGACCGATGCCGGGCTGCGGATCGATATATCGGCCTTGCGCGCGGCGATCGCCGAGGACCGGGCAACCGGCTTCACGCCGGCCTGCGTCATCGGCAATGCCGGTACGGTCAACACCGGCGCGATCGACGACCTCAGGGCGCTTGCCAAACTCGCGCACGAGGAAGGACTCTGGTTCCATGTCGATGGCTGTATTGGCGCGCTGATCGCGATCGCGCCGCAAAACGCCCATCGCGTCGCCGGCATCGAATGGGCCGATTCGATCGCACTCGATCCGCACAAATGGCTGCACGCGCCGTTCGAGGTCGGCTGTGCCCTGGTCAGGGATGCCACGGCGCACCGCCGGACCTTCGCGGTGACGCCGGAATACCTGGAATCGACGCCGCGCGGCCTCGCATCCGGCGAATGGCTGCACGACTATGGCCTGCAGACCTCGCGCGGCTTTCGCGCCCTGAAAGTGTGGATGGCGCTGAAGGAGCATGGCGTCGAAAAATTCGGCCGCCTGATCGACCAGAACATCGCGCAGGTCTCCTATCTGGCCGGGCTGATCGAGGCCGAGCCTTTGCTGGAACTGGCGGCAGCGCCGACCATCAACATCGTCTGCTTCCGCTATCAGCCCGGCTTGGCGGGCGAAGCGCTGAAGGCGCTCAACACCGAGATCATGCTGCGGCTGCAGGAGCAAGGCATAGCGGCACTCTCCGACACCACCGTGCATGGCGAGCACTGGCTGCGTGTGGCGATCACCAATCATCGCACCCGCCGCGACGATCTCGATCTGCTGGTGCGTGAAGCGGTGAGGCTGGGGCGTGAGATCACTGCGGAGGGCCGCGTGTCTTCCTAGTTCCGGGCGGCCGTGCGAACCTGCCCGCGATGATTCGGGGGAGGTCGGCGGTGACGATGTTTCGCATGGTTGCGCTGGCGGCTCTGGTCCTGGCCAATTCGGCCGATGCCGCCGACATGGCCTTTTTCGTCAAGAACCTGCGCAAGGAGGCGGTCGCGGTCGAGCTGTTCAGCCGCGACCGTGAGACCGTCTGGCCGGGCAACGACAAGGTGTTCCTTGTCGATCCGGACTCGCAGAAATCGGTGCCGCTTTCGTGCAACCAGGGCGAACGCATCTGCTATGGCGCCTGGGTCGACGGCAACGACAAGATT
Organism: Mesorhizobium sp. Cs1299R1N3; assembly: GCF_037179625.1. Classification (NCBI taxonomy): domain Bacteria; kingdom Pseudomonadati; phylum Pseudomonadota; class Alphaproteobacteria; order Hyphomicrobiales; family Phyllobacteriaceae; genus Mesorhizobium; species Mesorhizobium sp. Cs1299R1N3. The sequence goes on from NZ_JAPYKQ010000006.1 coordinate 136,508, forward strand.
TCTGCCGGCGTCGGCCCAGACAACGACCAGCCCTGCGATACCTGCTGCTTCATCTGCGTGGAGCACACGACCGAGACGATCGACCTGGTGCCGTGATCGGGGATCCCGTGCAGGCGGTCATTCCGGCGCGTCAGTCTGGAAGGCCGGCCTTGTGGAAGCCCTCGATGAAATGCTCGCGCGTCGCGTCGTCGCGGAACGGTTCCGTCATCACCCAGTGGCGGGTCGTGAAATGCGGGTTGCCGACAAGGAACAGCTCGACCTCCGCGCGCGCCTCGTCGAGCCGGCCAAGTTGGGCAAGGCTTGCCGCAAGGAAGCGGCGTGAGCTGGTGCGGTAAGTCTCGTCCCGGCGCAGCGTCTCGACGGCGGCAGCGTAGTCGCGCGCCGCATATTGCGCCTGGCCGAGCGTCAGATAGTACCAGCTTGCCGGAAACGGGTTCAGCCGGAACGCCTTGCGGATCTGCTGCAGGCCCTCCTCCACCCGCCCGGCGAGCGTCGTTATGTCGGACAATGTCGCCCAGGCATCCGCCTCGTTGGGGTCGAGTTCGAACGCCCTGGCGAATTCGGCATCCGACTCGGCGAAATCATGCTCATAGGCAAGCAAATTGCCGAGCACCCAGTGACAGCCGGCATCGTTGGGATCGATCGCGACCGCCTTGCGCGCCAGGTCCAGGGCAATGCGGCGGTTAGGGTCGATCGGCTCGCCCCAGTGCACCCATCCCATCCAGTGGTTCATGGCGAGCCAGCGATAGGCCTCGGCGTAGTCGGGGTCGAGCGCAACCGCGCGCGTCAGCATCAGATGCGCTTCCCGTGCCGTCTGCGGCGAATCGTCGATCAGCTTGCGCGCCCGCACGCACAGATCGTAGGCGTCGAGATTTGTGGGCCGGTTGCGTGGCGGCGGCGCGCGCAGCCGGCCGAGCAACGCCTCCACGATCTTGGCGGTCACCTCGTCCTGGACGGCAAAGATATCGTCCAGGCCGCGGTCGAAGCGTTCCGCCCAGAGATGATCGCGGCTCGCTGCATCGACCAGTTGTGCGTTGATGCGCACGCGCCCCGCGTCGCGCCGCGCGCTGCCCTCCAGCAGGTAGCGGACACCAAGTTCCCTGGCGATCTCGCGCACGTCCATCGCCCTTCCCTTGTAGGCAAAGGTCGAATTGCGCGCGATGACGAACAGGCCGGAAATCCTCGACAGGTCGGTGATCAGGTCTTCGGTCAAACCGTCGCAGAAAGCGTCCTGCCCGGCATCGTTGCTGAAATTGACGAAGGGCAGCACCGCGATCGATGGTTTGTCAGGCAGCGGCAACGGTTTTCGCTTGGCGCCGGCGAGCTGTTCGACGGCTCCCGTGAAGCGGTAGCCGACGCGTGGAACGGTGCTGATCCATTCGCCGCCTCCTTCACCCGCAATGCCGGGCGGACCGAGCAGCTTGCGCAATTGCGCGATCTGGACGGTGAGATTGCCTTCCTCGACGGCCGTGCCGGGCCACGCCGCGTCCATGAGTTCGGCCTTCTCAAGGATTTCGCCGGCCCTTGCGACCAGCGCCGCGAGCAGCTTCAGCCCGCGATAGCCGATGGCCACGGGGACGTCGTTCCGGAGCAGCGTTCCCGCACCGGCATCGAGCACGAACGGGCCAAAGGCAAAGCGCTCTCCCTGCATGGCGCATCTATAGAGCAATTCCAGGAAAAGTGCGAAGCGGTTTGCCTCGGAGAAGCGCACAGCGCTTTCCCCGGAGGAATTGCGTGAAAACAAAGAGTTAGACGCCCGTTTGGAACTTTTGAGAACTATTTGGCGGGCCTTAATTACGGCGGCGTTCGCGTCCCGCAGAATGCAACCTCATTCAGCTTAAGGGCATAGAAGTCCGGCCCCACGGAGGTTGTCATGAACGATATCCTTGCTTCGGTTCCGCCGGCAGTGCGGCAGCCCGCAAGTCCCAAGCAAGCGCCGCGTCGGCGCCTGGCGGTCTTGCGAAACACCATAGCGGCCTGGCGCGAGCGGACACGCTTTCGCTGGGACCTCAAGCGAATGTCGGAGGTCAGTCCGCATCTGATCGACGACATCGGTTTGACGACGCCACAGGCCGAGGAAGAAATCGCCAAACTGCCCTTCTGGCAGCGACAAGGCGAAATGCCGCGATGATTTGGACGGGATTGCCCGGCATCATCCCTTTAGCATCCGCCCGCGTCATGTCATGATCCCCCATCGGCCGTGGGGGCCGATTCTACATCGGGGGTTTCCATGTCTTTCACATCAGCGCGCCGGCTCGCCGCCGCGTGTTCGCTTGCCGTCCTGTTTGTATCAACCGCCCATGCCGGCGACGTCACCTTCGCCGTCAAGAACAGCCATCCCAACGCCATGCGCCTCGAGCTCTACAGCCAGGACCGCGACTATGTCTGGCCGGGCGAAGGCAAGGATTTCTATCTCGATGACGGCGAGACCAAGCAGCTGCCGATATCCTGCAATGAAGGCGAATCGATCTGCTACGGCGCCTGGGTTGACGGCGACGAAGGCACCTATTGGGGCGTCGGCCCCGGCAACAAGGAAAAATGCGAGGATTGCTGCTATACCTGCAGCGGCGGCGAGACCGAGGAGATCGATCTGGTCCCCTGACCGGTTTGCCAGCTTGACGGGTTTCCCGCTGGGGACCATAGCCCAAACACCCAAGGCACGCCGCGTGCATTCAGGCGCGGTGTGCTCCAGGCACACAGGGGAGCACGCCAATGGCCGGCATGGTCGAAAGCGACAAGATCGACGTCGGATTTTCCGGCAAGCGCTGCATCCATTCGCGCAATTGCGTGCTCGGCGACCCGCATGTCTTCGTGCCCAATGCGCCGGGCCAATGGATCCATCCCGAGGCGGCCAGCGTCGAGAAAATCGTCGCGCTGGCCGAGAATTGCCCCTCGGGCGCCATCACCTATCTGCGCAAGGATGGCGGCCCGCAGGAAAAACCGCCTGTGGTCAACACCGTGCGGCTGCGCGAAAACGGTCCGCTGGCGGTGCATGCCGAGATCGTGCTTGGCGACGAGACATTCTTCCGCGCCACGCTCTGCCGCTGCGGCGCCTCCCAGAACAAGCCGTTCTGCGACAACAGCCACATCAAGGCGGGCTTTGCCGCCACCGGCGAACCGGCGCTGAAGGACACGCCCGCGCTGGAGGCCCGTGACGGCCCGCTGAAGGCGACGCCTACCACGAACGGCCCGCTCAAGCTCGAAGGCAATGTCGAGATTGTCACCGGCACCGGCCACACGGTCGACCGCACCACGAAGGTCTTCCTGTGCCGCTGCGGCCACTCGGCGAACAAACCGTTCTGCGATGGCAGTCATAAGAGGTTGGGTTTGTCGGATAGCTGCGGAGGTTGGCGCGAGGCGCCCCCCTCTGCCCTGCCGGGCATCTCCCCCTCAGGTGGGGAGATCAGCTGCCACACCGGGTTTCGCCTATCGCCAACGTTGCTGGGCCAGTGCCAGTACTGAGACTGCCAATCTCCCCCCTTGAGGGGGAGATGTCCGGCAGGACAGAGGGGGGCGCCTCACGCCAACCTTTCAATAAATTCTCCACCGCGCCAGTGCCGCGTTCCTTGGCCCACCTCTCCCGGCTTTATCCGCGAGCCCGTATCGGCTAAGGGCAGGCAACCAAACCATTTCCCCGGACTTTCGCCCCAAAATGACCGCCAAGACCAAGCCCGCCCCTCTCTTCCTCGGTATCGACACCGGCGGCACCTACACCGATGCCGTGCTGTGGTCCGAGACCGAAGGTCCCCAGCAGGGGCCGAACAAGGGCAAGGTGCTGGCAAAGGCCAAGGCGCTGACCACGCGGCATGATCTGGCCGTCGGCATTTCGGGTGCCGTCGACGCGGTGCTGGAAAAGGCGGCCACCGATCCGGCTGACATCAAGCTGGTCTCGATGTCGACGACGCTCGCCACCAACGCATTGGTCGAGGGGCAGGGCGGCCGGGTGGCGCTGGTCATGATCGGTTTTTCCGAGGCCGATCTTGCCCGTGATGGGCTGAAGACGGCACTCGGCACCGACCCGGTGGTGTTTTGTCCCGGCGGCCATGATGTGCACGGCAACGCGGCAAAGCTCGACCTGTCCGGGCTGGAGGCGATGCTGCCGGAACTCGGCGCGTCGGTGTCCGGCTTTGCCGTCTGCGCCTATTTCGCCACCCGCAATCCCGCGCATGAGATCGCCGCCCGCGAGCTGATCCGCGACAGGACCGGCCTGCCGGTCACATCAAGCCACGAATTGTCGGCCAAGCTCGGCGGGCCACGCCGTGCGCTCACCACGCTGCTCAATGCCAGGCTGATCTCGATGATCGACCGGCTGGTGGCGGCGACCGAGGGGTTCCTTCAGGCGCGCAACATTGCAGCGCCCCTGATGGTGGTGCGCGGCGATGGCGCGCTGGTTTCGGCGGCGTTTGCCCGCCAGCGGCCGATCGAGACGATCCTCTCCGGTCCCGCCGCCAGCCTGGTCGGCGCCCGCCACATGACCGGGCTCGACAATGCGGTGGTCTCCGACATCGGCGGCACCACCACGGATGTCGCGGTGCTCGATGGCGGCCGGCCGCGGCTCGATCCGGAAGGCGCCACCGTCGGCGGCTTCCGCACCATGGTCGAGGCGGTGGCCATGCGCACTTTCGGCCTCGGCGGCGATTCCGAGGTGACGCTGGAGGACGGCGCGCTCAATCCGAAAATCCTGCTCGGGCCGCGCCGCCTGGTGCCGCTGGCGCTGGCCGGCATGGCGCATGGCGAGGCGGTGACGGCGGAACTCGAACGCCAGTTGCGCGCCCCCAACACCGGCCGCATGGATGGCCGTTTCGCGGTCCGCACCGGCGTGCCGGACCGGCTCGCCGCAGGGCTGACCGCCCCGGAGGCAAAGCTCTACGAGGCGATCGGCGCGACACCGCTCGCCCTCGACAGGCTGCTGACCTCTAATGCCCAGAATGCCACGCTGAACCGGCTGGTCTCGCGCGGGCTGGTGCATATCTCAGGCTTCACCCCGTCCGACGCCGCGCATGTGCTTGGCAAGCAGGCGAACTGGGACGCCGCCGCCGCCCGCCTTGGCGCCGAACTGTTCGCCCGCAGGCGCGATGGCCGTGGCCAGGCGATCGCGGCCTCCCCGGAAGCGATCTCGGATCGGGTGCTGGTGACGCTGACGCGATGGTCGGCCGAATACATCCTGGAAACCGCCTTTGCCGAGGACGGGCTCGATGGCGCGGCGACCGTGGCGCACGCGCTGGTGCAGCGCGCCGTCGACGCCCATCCCGGCATCGCCCGCCTCAGCGTCGCGCTCGACCGTCCGGTCATTGGGCTAGGCGCTTCGGCCCCCCTGCATTACGCCGGCCTGGCGCCGTTGGTCGGCAATGACTGCGTGGTGCCCCGGGATACCGATGTCGCCAACGCGCTTGGCGCCGTCGTCGGCCAGGTCAGGGTCTCGGCCGAGGCGCGTGTCAGCCAGCCCAAGGAGGGTTTGTTTCGCCTGGCTTCGGGTGAAACGGTGCGCGATTTCCTCGACGAGGCGGCGGCGATCGCCGCCGCCGAGGCGGATGTCCGCGCCATTGTCGCCCAGCGGGCCCTTGATGCCGGCACCGACAGCGCCGAGATCGACGTGGCGACCGAGTTCCGGGTCTCGACAGTGGAGGCCCAACGTATGTTCATCGAAGCGCATGTCGTGGCGGTGGCCTCGGGCAGGCCAAGGATCGCGGTTTGAGGGCGCATTCTTCCCTTCTCCCCTTGTGGGAGAAGGTGTCGCCGAAGGCGACGGATGAGGGGTGTTCCAGGGAACGCCAGCGTCTCACTCCCGCTGGAACACCCCTCATCCGTCTCGGCGCTAGCGCGCCGATCCACCCCCCTGGACGAGTCACGGGCCTCGCCCGCCCTTCGGGCCCCACAAGGGGAGAAGGAAGGATGCGCCCACCTTCACCCTAAGCTGAATTGACCCCGCAACCCCAAACATGCCAAACGCCCCGCAAAGCTTTCATCTGGAGTAGCCTGATGACCGATCGCATCGAGATCGCCGGATTGCGCATTGCCCGCGAGCTGCATGACTTCGTCGTCGACGAAGCGCTACCCGGCACCGGCATCGAAGCGGCGCGCTTCTGGAACGGCTTCTCGGCCATCGTCCATGATCTCGCGCCCAAGAACCGGGCGCTGCTCGCAAAACGCGACGCCATGCAGGAAAAGCTCGACGGCTGGTACCGCGACAATGGCGCGCCCATCGACATGGACGCCTACAAGGCGTTCCTGAAGGAGATCGGCTATCTCGTTCCGGAAGGGCCGGCCTTCAGTGTCTCGACTGAAAATGTCGATCCGGAAATCGCCGTCGTCGCCGGACCGCAGCTCGTCGTGCCGGTGATGAACGCGCGCTATGCGCTGAATGCCGCCAATGCGCGCTGGGGCTCGCTCTATGACGCGCTCTACGGCACCGACGCCATCCCCGAAACGGATGGCGCGCAGAAGGGCAAGGGGTTCAACCCGGCGCGCGGCGCCAAGGTCATCGCCTGGGCCAAGGATTTTCTCGACCAGTCGGTGCCCCTCACCTCTGGCAAATGGGCAGGGGTTAACGGCCTGTCGGTGGCCAACGGCGCCCTGAAGCTCGGCGCCGGCGCCGGCTCGACGACGCTGGCCGATCCCAAACAATTCGTCGGCTATCGCGGTGACGCCGCCAATCCGCAAGCCGTGCTCCTGCTGAAAAACGGACTGCATGTCGAGATCCTGATCGACCGCGCCAACCAGATCGGCCGCACCGATCCGGCCGGCATCGCCGACGTCATCCTGGAATCAGCGCTGACCACCATCCAGGATTGCGAGGATTCGGTCGCGGCTGTGGATGCACAGGACAAGGTCGTCGTCTACCGCAACTGGCTCGGCCTGATGAAGGGCGACCTGGCCGAAGAGATCACCAAGGGCGGCAAGAGTTTTATTCGCAAGCTCAACCCCGACCGCGCTTGGACCATGCCCGCCGGCGGCACGCTCACCGTGCCTGGCCGCTCGTTGATGCTGGTGCGCAATGTCGGCCATCTCATGACCAATCCGGCGATGCTGGACCGCGACGGCAGCGAGGTGCCGGAAGGCATCATGGACGCCGCGATGACGGCGCTGATCGCGCTGCACGATGTTGGGCCGAAAGGGCGGCGGATGAACTCCCGCGCCGGCTCGATGTACGTGGTGAAGCCGAAGATGCACGGGCCGGAGGAGGTCGCCTTCGCCGTCGAGATCTTCGACCGCGTCGAAGCCCTGCTCGGCATGGCCCCAAACACCATCAAGATGGGCATCATGGACGAGGAGCGGCGCACGACAATCAACCTCAAGGAGGCGATCCGCGCCGCCAGGGAGCGCGTTGTCTTCATCAACACCGGCTTCCTCGACCGCACCGGCGACGAGATCCACACCTCGATGGAAGCCGGCCCGATGATCCGCAAGGGTGATATGAAGCAGGCCGCCTGGATTTCCGCCTACGAGGCCTGGAATGTCGACACCGGTCTCGAATGCGGGCTCGCCGGCCATGCCCAGATCGGCAAGGGCATGTGGGCGATGCCCGATTTGATGGCGGCGATGCTGGTCGAGAAGATCGCCCACCCCAAGGCCGGCGCCAACACTGCCTGGGTGCCCTCGCCGACGGCGGCGACGCTGCACGCCACGCACTATCACAAGGTCGATGTGCATGCCGTCCAGGCGGCTCTGAAGAGTCGTCCGAAGGCCAAGCTCGACGACATATTGTCGGTGCCGGTGGCCGTTCGGCCGAACTGGACGCCTGACGAGATCCAGCGTGAGCTCGACAACAACGCGCAAGGCATTCTGGGCTATGTCGTGCGCTGGATCGACCAGGGCGTCGGCTGCTCCAAGGTTCCCGACATCAACGATGTCGGCCTGATGGAAGACCGCGCCACGCTGCGCATCTCCTCGCAGCACATCGCCAACTGGCTGCGCCACAAGGTCTGCTCGGAAATCCAGGTCAGGGATTCGCTGCAGCGCATGGCCGCGATCGTCGATCTGCAGAATGTCGGCGATCCACTCTACCGGCCGATGGCGCCGGACTTCGACAGCTCGATCGCCTTCCAGGCCGCCTGCGACCTTGTGTTCAAGGGAACAAGCCAGCCAAATGGTTACACCGAGCCGGTCCTGCATAAGCGGCGGCTGGAGCTGAAGGCGAAACAGGGCTGAACTGGTGCGCCATCTCGGCATGGTCCGCCGCAGATGCGCTGTAGCTGTGCAAGATCACGCGTTTGCCGCCACCGCATCGTCTTGGACGGGTTCAGGATGGCTGCGACGTGGCTTCAGCCGGAGAAGCGGCTGCTCCAGGACACGGTAGCTTAGCGTTGCCGCCAGAACACAGTGTGCCAGACCTGCCAGGCAGGTGGTGGCGTAGTTTTCCGGAATGTGGGCCAGCTGGAGCAGGGCCTTGCCTTGGTCGAATGACCAGGCGTGGAAAAACGTCGCCCACCTGCTACGCTGGCCACCGCTGGCCTATCTTGGGACGATTTCCTTCGGCCTTTACGCGTTTTGCGCGTAAAGCGCGATGTGAAGCAGCGAGCCGGCAAAAAGCCCGGCCGGGAGGTAGGCCAGAACCGATCCGACGGGCGTGTGGATATAGGGCAGGAAAACCAGCCCTATCCCGCTCAAGAGAAATACAGCCGCGACCAGCGGCAGCGGGAGTCTTCTAGTCAGGCCCATTGCGACGAGGATTCCCACGATTGTCGATTCAGGTCTCAAGAGCGGCGTCATATAGACCGCCTGAGTTGCCACTCCGCTCAACGCGAACGCCACCCTCCCAAGCAGACACAATGGCAGAACGCAAAGCAAACCGGTCGCAAGGGCGTGCCTTCCAACGCTGAGATACAGGAGGAACAGAAGCGGCAGCAGCAGGTAGATTTGGAACTCATAGGGCAGAGACCAGAGCTGGGCTGTGTATCGGATCGACGACCAATTGTCCGGAAACCAGGCGATGTAGTTGCCGACAAACGAGACCAGACCAAGAAGCCATCCATAGGCAGCCGGGTTCTGCGGACCATAGGCAAGCAGCATCGCAAGCGGAAAGAGCACCATCAGCGGATAGATGCGTAACAGCCTCCGCACGAAGAATTGCGAGATGGAAATTCTTCCAGTTCTGGCCCGCTCCTGTTCGAAGAGCCGAAAGAGCAAAAAACTGGATAGGGCAAAGAATATCTCGACCCCGACCCATCCCTGTTTCTGAACCATGACAACCGAGCTGTATTCGGCAGGCGCCGAAAAATGGCTGAAGAACACCATTGCAAACGCCAGAAATCTGAGGCCGTCCAGTTGGTCGGTCCGAAGTCCGTCGATGCTGCTTCTCGAAGAGGGCATGTTGCAAAACCTGAGAGAACTTAGTGACCGCTGGGCGCCAACCAGCCGTCAAGGCCGCGCCATGATCCGAACGCTTCGAGCGCTAAAGCAGGCAGCTAACAGAAGTTCGATAATTAACCTTTTACATTTGTACCGAGATAACCAGATCTTGGCTCCAACACAAATATCGCGCGCTCGCCCACCGCACGAAGCGCGTCGCGAGCATCGAGCCTACGCCGCCTGCGCAATGCGCTCCGCACTCATCCGATAAGAAATCGCTTCGGCCAGATGGATGCGGCCGACAGCCTCGCTGGCGTCTAGGTCGGCGAGCGTGCGTGCTACTTTCAGCACGCGATGGTAGGCGCGGGCGGAAAAGGCGAGTTTTTCGCTGGCGTCCTTGAGCAGCGACAGGCCGGCGGCGTCCGGCATGGCGATCGCTTCGATGACCGCGGGAGAACAATGCGCGTTGGTGGTGGCGCTGTTGACGCCGAGCCGTTCGAAGCGCTCGCGCTGGAGGGTGCGCGCGCGGCCGACGCGCAGCGCCACATCGGCGCTCTTTTCCGCCCGGTCGGGCCGGATCAGGTCGCTGGCCGAAACCGCCGGCACTTCAATGCGAAGGTCGATGCGGTCGAGCAGCGGGCCTGAGATGCGCGCCTGGTAGTCGGTGCGGCAGCGCTCGCCGCGCAGGCAGCGATAGCCGGGTTCCCCGGCCATGCCGCAGCGGCACGGGTTCATCGCCGCCACCAGCTGGATGCGTGCCGGATAGGTGACGCGGTGGTTGGCGCGCGCGATCATGCAGTCGCCGGTCTCAAGCGGCTGGCGTAGCGCATCGAGCGTCTGCGGCGTGAATTCGGGGAACTCGTCGAGGAACAGCACGCCGTGATGGGCGAGCGACACTTCGCCCGGCCGCGCGCGTATGCCGCCGCCCACCATCGCCGCCATCGAGGCCGAACGGTGCGGGGCGCGGAATGGTCGCCGGTCGGTCAGCTTGCCTTCGCCGAGCTCGCCGGCCACCGAGGCGATCATCGAGACTTCGAGCAATTCCTTCGGCGCCAGCGGCGGCAGGATCGACGGCAGACGCTGCGCCAGCATCGATTTTCCCGAGCCGGGCGGACCGATCATCAAGAGATTGTGGCCGCCGGCGGCCGCCACTTCGAGCGCCCGTTTCGCCGTCTCCTGGCCCTTGATGTCGGCGAGGTCGGGCAGGTCGCGCGCCGAGGCGTGGATGCCGGCCTCCGGGCGCGACAGCACCTGCGTACCGCGGAAATGGTTGGCTATGGCAATCAGGCTGCGCGGCGCCAGAATGTCGAATTCCCGCCCCGCCCAGGCCGCTTCCGGCCCGCAGGCGAAGGGGCAGATCAGGCCCTTGCCCTCGGCATTGGCACCGATCGCCGCCGGCAGCGCACCGGCGACCGCGGTGATCGTGCCGTCGAGCGACAGTTCGCCGAGCACGACATAGCCGGCCAGCATGTCGCCCGGAATGGCGCCGAGGGCCGCCATCAGGCCGAGCGCGATCGGCAGATCGTAGTGGCTGCCTTCCTTGGGCAAATCCGCGGGCGCCAGATTGATCGTTACTTTTTTCGACGGCATCGACAGGCCGGAAGCATGAAGGGCCGCCTGGACCCGCTCGCGGCTCTCGGCCACCGCCTTGTCCGGCAGGCCGACGATGTGGATAACGAGGCGGATTAATTTAAGTTTGTCTTGGAGACCATTGGACGCGTCAGTGGTAATTTTTCGCCTGTCAGGATGAGCAGCAGCGCGGGTAGCGATTCGTTGGCATCCTGACTATACGACGAGAGGATTCTGTAGGGACATAAGGTCATGAAGATCGTCTTCAGCAGAAAAGGGTTCGACGGAGTGGCAGGAGGTGTGCCAAGTCCGATCATAAGCGGGAGGCCGCTTAGCTTTCCGATACCAACGACACTTCAGCACACTAGGTTCTCCGACCTTCGCGAGCCCGTTTTTCAACTCGTTTGCGATCTTACCCGGGGCCGGATTAACGGCGACGCATTCTGCCACCTTGATCCGGACATTGATGCCGCTGTGACGAAGGGTTCGAGGCCAATCGGATGGCGCGGTGCGCTTGGACAAGTCGGTAAGGCGCAATCGCACCTTAGAAACCGGGGGGTCGGCCCGGGTGACCTGTTTCTCTTTTTCGGGCTGTTTCAAGAAGTTGAAAGGCAGGCGGGGTGCTGGCGTTATCTCGGAAAACCTCAGCATGCCATATTCGGCTGGCTGCAGGTCGCTGAAGTTGTTTCGGTTGCAGACGATGCAAAGGGGATTCGAACTAAGCACCCATGGTTGTCTGACCACGCCCATCTTCGGGACGGATGGGAGACATTCGGGGTCTCTCCGAAGGTGCTTCAAAATACCGTCTATATTGCCGAAGAACGGCTATCGTTGTTGCCCAGCTCAAATCTTCCTGGATTTGGGACGTTGGAAGAAGCCTATATTCTGACCGCATCTGAGAGCAAAATGAAGTCGGTATGGCGCATTCCTGACTGGCTCAACCCACATAGAGGTGGAACAGGTCTAACCTTTCATTCATCCAACCGATATTCGAACGACCTCCTCGCTACTGTTGGCAGGGGTCAGGAGTTTGTTGCCGACATAGGGGAGAAAGTGGAACCTCTTGGGTGGCTCCAGTCGATCTTGGCCCTCTAAAGTTTTGGTCGTACGCCATCAAAAATTATTCGGTATTCGGTCTCCCTACCCTGAGATGCCTGACGATTATGATCTGCCAGCCATCAGGTGACCAATTAGCCAGACAATCGCCAAGATGGTCACCATAACAGCGATTCCGGGCAATTTTTCCTTTCCAGATTTTCGCTTTCTCGACGTCTTCCACGGAGTTTTATATTCTGTCACAGTGTAGAGGCCCCCGCCTTCATTATGGGTGTTTTTTGTACTCCCGTCAGATCGGCTAGTTACTGTAGTTTTGCCGTACCGCGTAGATGTTGAGCTCGTCGTCCCATCCGCACGAATGTTTTGCCATGAATTGCGGCCGACTTTTCGCCTGGTTGGCCGCCTACCTGATTTGCTTTCTGCCAAGAGAATCCCCACCGTCTGCTGTTGTTGGTAGATGAACGATAAAGGGCTTAAAAGGCTTTGCAAGCTGCTTGAGCCGAAGACTGAGTCTGAGCCCTACGCCCAACCTGCGTGATCCGATTTGGCGAGCTTCAGGAACAGGTCAAACCAAAACCGGTATCCGGCCCTGTCTGAATCGCCCTGAGCCACGAATGCACAACACGCGACCGACGTCGTCTGATCTTTGCCGTATTCGCTCACTGCCGCATCGATCGCTTCGTCCTCTGACACGAATTTCCATCCTCTGATGGTGCTGTTGGACATAGAACGCAAGCGCGCGGCGGACGACGCCTAAGAGCGGTTGGCGTAGAAGGCAGCAGAGCGTGAGGCCAAGGTCGGCAAATCATTTCGAACAAAACAGGAACGAAAAGTCAATGCCGGCCTTGACGGGAGAGGAATATGTTCCTTATCTCTGAATGGATACAGCAGAAAAGGGCTATGGGGACGCGCCGCAAACGCGCGTATAGGCAAAGCAATGGCGGACTCAGCAGAGGACAATTTCCGCATCGAGGTTTGGGACCGCGAGGAGACTACGCTTGCCGAGACGATCAATCGTTCGTCGGATTCTTGCGTCAGACAGGCCGCATGGCAGGCCTCGATACGCCGCCGGCCTGGCATGTTGCTGATCCATTACAACAGTCGTCACGTCATGGAAAAGATCGTCACACCAGGGGAGGTCGTAATTCCCCCGCAAACGATTATCGATGGCAGCGTTCACGCTGGCTTGGACGTCTCCCTTGGCGACCTCCGTGAGTGGCACACTTTGCGGGCCTGGTGCACAAAATGTTCGCATCATGCCGAGGTGAAGCCGGCCGGGCTGATCCGGCGATATGGCAAAGGCGCGCTTTTTAGCACCATCGAACGCGCGCTGTTCTGCACGAGTTGCGACCGAGGAGGCCCGGTTCGACTTGAGATCCACAAGCTTCCACGGAACTGAGGGAGTTGGAAAGTGCACGACCTGATCGACTTCTTCCAGGCCAATGCGGCTTTGGTGTTCGCCAACCCCATAGCCTTCATGGCTTTCGCAGTTCTTTTTGCAGGCGGAGGGTTCATCGTTGGCCGCTACTTTTTGACAGAGCGGATCGCGAACTTGGAAAGCCGCATCGCGAGGCGTGATGACGAAATCGAAGCGCTGAAAGCTGGACGTAAGCGCAAGACTGAAGAGCTGTCACTGATTCCAATCAAAGGCATATCGGCGATTGAGAACGATGGAACGCCGCTGTTAGGGAAATGGCCGGATAGGTGCCGACCAGGAACACTGTCTGCGCCGCCACGTCAACGACGTGGCTAACCAGCTGGTTGGTTAGGCTCGGTCGCCCTTTGAAATTCGGAAAGGGCCTCGGGGAATTTCTGCGCAAGATATCGAACGACGCGCACATTGTTTATTAGCTCCTTGAGATATTCGCGTGCTGCGACAAGCTCAAGTGCCAGAGCTCCATACTGCTCCGTTGTGTTCCGAAACCGGTTGCACAGACTGGCGAACTGGCGTTTCAACGCTGCCAATTGCGCGTCGGTCAGGCCAGCGAACCTGCGTTCTGGGCTCGATGAATCGGCTAGCTGCGTCTGTGAACTCAAGGCCGTGGCCATCTTCGCGTAGTTATAGGTTACCCTGTTCATGGCGACCATAAGCTTGGCAACTTCAAGCTGTCGGGCAGGAGCCAGCTTTCGCAGCACGCCAAAAATCTTGGGCGGCAGATAACAATTTTGGAACAGCTCAACTACCTCTGGGGCAATGCCGCCGACAAGCTCGCTGCCGACAGCACCTGGGACGGGCCGATGAACAGCGCTCGAAGCCGCCATGTCGCGCCCGTCAGCCAGAATTCTGATGGCCAGTGTTCTTGGCAATGTCGCGAGATCTTCCGCAAGAAGCAGGTCGCGAAATCGTTGGTCTGCGATCGGAGTTCGAAGCGCTGCGGCGATCTTACCCATGCTACGCCGCATCAAGTCGCCCTCACGAATGAAGGTACGCTTCCTCTTGCATTCAGCCTCGTAAACCTTGAGGAAAGCTGGAGTGGTGAACACGTTGGTGGGCTCGTCCGGGCGTCGATCTGCCAGTTTGGTGTGCCTTCCCTGGCTGTTTCTTAACTTCTCAATACTCGAGACCCAAACCACTATCGCAGCTCCCCGACTGCCGCTCGCTCCCCCAGCGCGATGAGCGGCCCAAGCGATGTGAAAAGAAAGGCATCGAGCTTTGTTCCATTGTTTGCTGCCATCCCCCTAACCAGATATTTGATCTCGCTGGTCGGAGCGATCAAGTAATCCCTGACGGTCTCATTGTCGGGGTTCATCCGCATAAAAACAGAGATGTCGGGCGCAGGGTTTCGCTCGGCACCTGTGATCCATCGCGGATAGCCATAGGTCGTTGCGTGGCAGCGGGCGATCGCCATTGCGACCGTCACCTCGCCATTGATAATGACGAGGTCACCGTTGTCGTGCACGGCGTGACCGCCCGCATTGTCTATTGCAGCGACAAGACTATCGATCATGCTCCTCCGCATCGCTCGAAGGCGCTTGTTGGCGTCGAAGAATGTGACGTCCCGACGAGGCTCGTATCCGATCATTCGGTAGGTGCCCAGAAGACCGCCAAACCGCTTGTTGTATCGGTCGGCCGGTGGGCACTCCGGCGCGGCATCAATAATAGCTCGGGTTAACTTACCGCGCCTTTCAAGAAGTTTGGACAGAGCTTTCAACATCTGCTCCTTGCTCATGAGAACAGATTGGGATTTCACCAGGACTTGCGCACGGTTGAAAAGTTTTTTGTCGACGATGGCTTCGAAAGCATCGTCTTTTCGCGCCCATTGAGATGGCGGATTGCCTATACGCGTCCGGCTGAGTTTGCATGAGCCCCGACCCCAAACGTTGTGGCCGATGTACTTCTCGCAGGTGATAACATGGTGTACCGATTCCCGTGTCCACGCCTTGCTCAGGTCCGTCAAAATTCCACGCTTGTTGAACAGCCTTGCGATCTCGAGTTGTGTTTTGCGTGCCTTCACGAACTGAGTGAATATCGACCGGACAATAGCGATCTCTTCTGGTGGTCCAGGCACCAGGATGACCCGATCCGTCTGGAGGCTCTTATATTCGTAGCGCGCAAGGATGGCCTTTGGCTGCCCCGCTTTATCCAGCAGCAGGCGTCTGAGGCCAAGGCCGGGAATTCCGCCCTGCCAAAAACCCATCCGAACCAACCTGCATTGGCCAATGAAGACTTTCTGCGATAGCATCCGACTTTGCTCAGCCGCCATACTGCGCTTGATAGCCTTGAGTACATCGGAGCCGATGCTGCCGTCATTGACGAACTGCTCGGCGCAATATTCGATTCGCACGCCTGCGATCTGGCAACGATATTCATAAGAAGCACTTTCATCGATGTTTTGAAAGCGGCCCCACCGGCTGACGTCGTAGACAATGACGGTTTCGAAATCCGCGCGTCTTGACTCGATGTCGGCCAGGAGGCGTTGCAATCCGACCCGCCCACCAATCCTTAGACCGCTTTTGCCGGCGTCCTCATAAGTGGCGATGATCTCGTAGCCCATGATATCGGCATATGCAGCGATCGCATCTTTCTGGTTTGCAATAGAATAGGTCTGCAGGTCGGTTGACATGCGTACGTATTGCGCCGCCCGGACTGTCGGTTTTAATGCGGAGGCCTTCGGAACGCCCGGATTACCCATAGCTTCTCGTGCCAGCAACGATTTCAGCCTGTAGCCTAGGCAGCTTCAGCCTGCCGTGAGGTTACGGACTTCCGGACAGTTTATATCGAATGGGGTGTTCCAGACGGCGTTATGCGGCTCGGACGAAACCTTCAACCAGCGAGAAACCATGTCGCATATCGTGACGAAACGCGCCCCCGTTCCGCCGTATTGCGGCCCCACGGGAAGATCGACAGGGATTTCAGACGATTAAGGGAGACTTCACATGACCTTTTACAAAGCCATAGCCTCCGTGCTTCTGGCTGCGGCCGTTTCGGGCTGCCAATCCCAGACCGAGGGCCAACAGCGGGCCACGACAGGGGCGCTAGTCGGCGGCGCCGGCGGCGCGCTGCTTGGCCAGGCGATCGGCGGCAACACCAAGAGCACAGTGATCGGCGCAGCTAGCGGTGCCTTGCTCGGCGCTGTTGTCGGCTCTGCTACCACCCCGCAGCGTCGCGGCGAACAACTCTGCCGTTACCAGGACCGCTACGGCCGCATCTACACCGCGCCTTGTGACGACCGGTATTATAACGGCAATTATTGATTGCCGCACGCTCTGGGGGGTGGACATAATTGTCCCCTCCCATAACACGAGTTCGCTGTGCGTCCGCTGCACCCGTCATTGAATTGCTGACAGGGGGGATTTTCGTTTATCTTCTCAGCAAGAGCGCTAACGGCATGAGCCGGTTCGGCGACAAGAATCGTAACAGCCATTACTGCCAATGATGCTCGCATGCTTTACCTCAGCGGGAACAAATCAGAAAGCTCTCGACACCTTCAGCCGACTCTCCCAGTTTGCGAGGTATCGGTCGGCAATCGCCCGTGAATCGATGAATGTTACGTTCTCGGCATTCCGAGATGCGGCCCCCTCCGTGTAGTTGTAAGAGCCGCCGATAACCAAATGCCCGTCAACGATGATTACCTTATTGTGAGCAATAGCTGGCTGGTAGTCGATCCAGACCGGAATATTGAAGGCCGATAGGAGCGTTGCGGCTGAGTATTCCCGGTCGTTCGTTTTGTCTAAGATCACCAACACTTCAACGCCACGCCGGGCGGCGCGTTGCAGGGCGTGGATGATTGGAGACGACTTGAAGCTATAAGCCTGCACGCGAATGGTCGCCCGGGCTGTGTCGATCGCCTTGACGATTTCCGGCTCGCATTTCTGGCCGGGCGTAAAGCAAACGGTCACGTCCGCCTCGGTAGCAATCGCCGGCATGATGGCTGCGGCTAAGCATCCACCGACGACAAGCAAAGTCGCTCCCCAACGCATCCTATTTCCCTATCGCCTCTTCAATGGCTCGCGGTAGCGGCGCTTTCGGCCGTGGTAAGTCGTAACGATGGCATTCCCGCAAGCGTTCGGCGTCCACCGAGTCATCAGGGAGTGTTTTTGATACCGTCACATGAAGGATATCGAGAACATCCCCAGAACCGTTTGCCGGCATGGCGACCCCTATGTGCAAGGCGGCTCACCATGTGAGATCCGCATTTAGGACATGTGACTCGGCCCGGGCTTCCGGATGACGATGTACTTCGGCTAGGCAGCGCTACGGGCGAAACGGGCTTTGCCGAGTAAGAGGAGGAATGTTGGATGTTGGCAAACATCGTGTCAGGCGGCGCGAGATTGAACGGCGGCACGGTAATGCCGATCATTTTTGCATCGGCCTCGCTCACCGCGAACCGCCGATAGGCTTCTACCAAACCTGCATGCGGATTGTTCTTCGAAGTCTCAACCCGCTTGATCGCATCGCGCAATGCATCTGCACCTGAAATCAACCGTTTCTGAAGGTCGCTGCGCATTTGCACAACTTTCTGGTCGATCTTTTGCCTCTCGGCTTGATCGGCGGGTGTAGGATTTGGATTAAATGCGAATCTTGCTTCGTGACGCCTCTTCCAATCCAGAAGTCGTTGCCGGCGCACATCCCCTATCCCAGGAACCCTTGTGACATTGTGATCAATGTCTGCAGCGGTCTCATACCCGTATGCGACGAGCGTCTGAGCGAGGCCTCGGTTAATTGATTGGATTCTCTCCTTATCGACCCGGAATCGGTCGAGGTGGTCGGTTAGCTGCTGTTTCCGACGGCTATCCTGATACTCGCTATGCCACTTCGCTTGTAGCTGCGACAGGTTCTGATATTCCTGCCTAGCGCGCTCTAACTCACCCTTCATACGGAAAGGCTCGATAGAGCCGCTATTACGGTGAAAGACCTCTAACTCGGCGATCACAATGCTGCGGCTCTGGTCGAGCGACTTGCTGACTTGGGTGAGTGCCTCAGGTTTAGAATTGAACCTATTGAGACCGAAGGCTGCGATGCCAAGCGCAATCCACCAAAGCGCCGGTACGAAGGCAACTAGCCCACCTGCCGCGCCGAGGATCAACAGGCCCAATGCCCTGTTAGCAAAGCGAGCACTGACGGCAGCGTTCCCGGCGTTACTCGGCGTAGCAGCTTGCAAAGGCAGCTGCGGGATGACGGTCTTTGGATCTGGCAAAGCAACGGCTTCGATCGCTGCCCAAACCCGGTTGAGGTCGAAGTTGGCAACTGTAGCCGGCGAAACTGCGTTAGCGCGGAAGACTGGCGGAAACAGAACGGTGCCGAATTGATTGTCCATTGCGCACCAGGGGCATGACCCGGCATCTTTTGGCAAAAAGTGCTCCTTATGTGTGGGACACACCACAAGCGAGCTTTCGATAGTTCCAATTAGATTGACCCAATCGCGGGCACTCGGTCGTACCCGGTTGGCGTCGGCAGTAAAGGCTTGCTCGAAAGCCATTGCTACGGCCTTGGGCATGATAGAAGGGCGAGGACCGTGGGGAGGCGGTGCCATGCCCGTCTGCCGCAGAGCTGAATAGGCATACCGCCCTTCAGCGATCGCCCGTTCGAGCGGCATCTCATCGGCGCCACTGTATCGGCCAGCGAAAGGATGTTTGCCTAGGAATAGCAACTGGAAGATCGCCACCGCCAATCCGAATGCATCGTGATTGATGGTTCGTACGACCTGGTCGAGTGATTTCCCTTGAAGTTCCGGCGGAGTGTATTCCAGAACACCCACGCGGCAAAGATGGTTCGTCCCGTTACTGCTTACCTGAAAGCTATCAGCATCTATAATTGCGACAAGGGCGCGATCGGAAATCAGGAAACCAGAATGGTTGATGTCACCGACAACACAACCGGCATTGTGAACGATCCCCACCGCTGCAGCCGCATTCCTCGCCGTGCGCACCAGAAAGCGGTAGTCAGCCTCGGGGAAATTGTGCTTACGGGCCTTGGGCGCATAGAGTTCATGGAGCGGCTTCGACGCACTGACAAGGTTCATCGTAAACCCGAGGAACCTGCCCTTGCTGTCAGTTGCGATCTCGGTCGGAAACGAGACGAGCTTTGTGCGCGAGGCAAGCCCAGCTTGGACGATGGCATTGACTTTTTCGAAGCGCAGCTGATCTGGCTGGAAATAGACTTTTACCGCCTTCGCAGGATCGCTTGCTAGTTGGTAGACCTCACCTTCCCCACCCTTGCCTATTTTGCGGCCGAGTGGAACCGGTTGCCCTCCTATGTGAATAATGGGCGCGTTCATCGGCGTACGGCAACGATCATCGTCTTGTCGTCATCGGTTCGCTCGTTGATCTTCGGCGTTCCAAGATAGGAATGGAGTTGACGCGAGAGCGCGCGTTGAGCTCCCGGCAGCTCGCTGTCTTTCATAGCTCTGCTCATGGTGTCGAAGAACCCCGATGGTGCGGTTTGGCTGGCAAAATCGAGCACAAGCCGCTCTATCCCATCAGAAAATAAAGCGAGTGCATGTGGCGAATGTTCAAAGGTGGCCGTGCGCAGGCGAACGCCAGCATTGTCTGTCACGAAGAAGGTAGTGGAAGCGTATTCACCAGACTCCGGCCAGGACACACATTCCCATAAGCCATCGGGATCATCCTGCCGAACGATCGCTCCGTCACCAATGTGGGCGATGAATAAACTGCGCGCATCCGACATTGCAAAAAGCATGGTCGCTGCGAAGTCGCGCATTTGCAGGTCGTGGCGGGCAGCTGTGGTCGCGATCGTATCACGCAACTCGTCGATCCATTCCTCAAACAGTCCCCGACTAGGCACCCTTCCATATGCCCGCGCTCGATTAGTGAGCAGGCGGCAAGTGATGACAGCCCCGTAGCGGCTGTGCGACGCACTGCCAGCTCCGTCTGAAACCGCTGCAATTAGTCTGCCGTATCGAGATACTACGCAACGGTAGGCATCCTGCCGATGTGTGTCAGACCGTTCATGGGAGGTGCCACGCCGCGAGGCGGCAATCCATTTCCACTTTGACACGGATCACCCCGCAACAGCCCATCCATCAGGTGTTGTAGGATTTTGGAGGGGGACCTGTTCACCCGGCTTCGACTGCGAAACCGAGCTGAGCGACGCGGAAAGCCACCGGAAGAACTCGGCGAACTGTAGTCCCTTAAGTTTAAGTGGTGCGCGCACCGATATCTGTTTGAGTACGCCCATGTCGGCGCCTTCGACACCCACCGCATAGAACATGAATTCCTTCTTGTCCTCGCCCTGATGCACGGCCTGGGCGGCGCCCTGCCAAGAATCTGTCGGTGCGCCATCAGTGATCAGAAATATCCATGGACGATAGTAAGGGGTGCCATGGGCCTTGTAAGCAGATTTGCGGTCCCGCAGCATCTGAATGCCATGCATAACTGCTTCGCCAAGGGGTGTGGCTCCGGCCGACTGCAGTAGCGGCGGGTAAAAGCCGTCCACGGTCACGAATTCGGAAACAGTCTGTACTGGTCCGAAGCTAACGATGGCAATCTCAACGCGCTTCGCCGCGAGGCTGTCTTCGGAGAGGGCCTGCTTGAACGCGGCAATTCCCTCATTTAGCTGTCGAAGGGGCTCGCCGGTCATAGAACCGGAGTTATCGAGGAGAAGCAGACAGGGACAACGCGGCTCTGTATTCTCGATGAGATCAGCGCCGCCAAAGGGCGTTTGTTCAAGATCGGTCATGTCTGGGCCTTCTCTTTCAGATATTTCAAGTTTTCAAAATATGGGAGGCTATGCGTCAGCGCATGGGGCAGCGGTTGCGATCGGGTAGTATCGCTGCCCGCCTGGCGGGAGGTCAGTGGAAAAGCTTTGCCAGTAGACCCCAGAACGAGAACGTCATCCGATTGTAAACCCGATTGTAGGCGGCCTTTTTCGGACTTGTAATCCAGCCCCAACCTCTTGGTGCGCGAAGGCCTAGCTTTGTCTTGATGATGCGTTTTTGTGATGTCCGTGCCGCAAAGCTACGCCGCAAGCTAGGTCTGCGCATACCAAATTTCATGACATTTCCCCCTGCCGTGTACCATATAAAACCATCATCGGAGCCGGTCCACTAGTACATTCGCGAATGCGCTTGCGCGCACCACGCCGAATAGGGTGATCCCCGGTGGTATTTATGGGGTCCCGCTTGGCTTCGAGCTGAGCTTGATGCAGAACTCAAAGCAAGAACCACGCTTTTGCAATATATATGTGGAAAAACCTCTGAAGGTGACATGACCAACAACCGCTGGATCGCCGTTCGTACGCTTGAGGCCGACGACACTCGTCGCCGAAACTGGGAGCTATCCCCTCGACACAATGACGACTCGGGAGGACGCTACTTTTCAGTCCACGATCCATTCAATGTTCGAAAGGCTGTCGTCCCGCTTTTTCAAGGGCAAAAAGATGGATCACTGGAAGGCTTAGGGACTGCCTTTGGAATATCGGGTACTGGCATGTTGCTGACAGCAGATCACGTGATCGCGGAGCTTCGAGGGCGGTCCAGAGTGCTCGATCGTGATGGCCTTAATCCCAAGTTCGAGTATCCTGAAAATGAACCGTTAATTGCATTTCTTTCCCCGGGTGTAGTCTTTGGGACAGTCGGCATCAGAACTGAGCATCTTCCCGTAATTGTCGCAGCCCATACACCTATTAAACCTGGAGACGATCCTCTAAGGGAATTGCGCGGTGAATTGCACTTCTCGCCAGCGGATATCGCCGTCTTGCGAACCCAGCCTCTATCGGCAGAACTTCACACACTTCCCCTAGAGCTTAGTCCGGACGATCCCAAAATCGGAGATCACGTTGTCGCCATTGGCTACCCGCAAATCGACACCGTGAAAGAGCATTTGCCCCGGATTGTAACACGTGTGGAGGAAGGAATGTTTGCGTGCTATGGCAAAGTCATCGCGGTTCACCCGAACGGACGCGACCGAGCCAATGGGACTCCTGTTTTCGAGGTCGATGCGCACTGGCCGAGCGGGATGAGTGGTGGCCCGGTGTTAAATGCAGACGGGAAGGTAGTGGGCATTGTTAGTCGATCCCTCGAGGCAAGCGACGAACACCATGGAGTTGGATGGGCGACTTGGCTAGGACGCCTTCCGGAAGTCGGGCGGGCGGTTCGCCAAGCACTTTAGCCTGTTCGCGGCAACACTGCCGAGCAGTCACCCAGGCGCAACGCCGCCAACATCATCGCTGCCTTACTTGTCCAAGGTGGAAGCGAACCCCGGTATTGGGGGAAATTGCACTAGTCTGATCAAGGTGTCTATCAATCCAGCGTTCAGGCAGGCCGACAGGGTAAGTGGCGCCTTCCGGGGCCATTGTAAGGTCGTTTGCGGTGCCCACAATCACAACATAGGCTGGAAAGTCCGCGAACGCGAATAGATGCACCCTAACTGCGATGTACAGAATCGAGCCCGACTGAATCTGAACCAAGTCCAATTCGTGAATGTCGCTAGCTCGACCGTCTCGCCTCCCAACGATGTCTCCGCCGACATATCGACGAACACGTTTACCCTGGTCTCTGTATACAAAGGTATTTGTCAGCGGATTCAGCTGACCCCTCAGGGTCGCGTGAGCAAAACTGTATGCGATTTTGTTCAGAAAGCGAAAGAAATCATCGAAATTAAAGGTTTTAGCGGCGTCGACGATACCCGGGCCGACCTTTTGCAGCCGCTGTAAGTAATCTCCAGAAGGGCTCCATAAAGCCAGGTCTACCTTAAGCCCGTTCAGTGCCGGCTTGTTGTCAAGGAGGGGCGGGCGGTGATTTAGAATCACTAGCCAATTGGCCGTTGGAAGGTCTTCCTCGGTGACGGGGACGATGTGGGTGTCATCGCCGCGTTTTACCGACACGGAAAAGTGAGAGGGCCATTTGCGCTTGTTTCCTCGTCGCATCCCAAAAATAGCGCGAGTATCCCCATACGCCGCTGACACCACACGGCCCTCGAATGCATGCGTTTCTTGCTCGCATCCGTGGCAGCTGGCGCCTGGATAAATCAGTCGACCACCAATGGAATCGGGTATGATGTGCTCTACACGCAGCCCATCGGCACCTCCGCGTGAGCCGCAATAGATGCATCTTTCGGCGCGATCGAACTCCACTTTCAGAGTGTAGGTTCGCGTCAGTTTGGCCAATTAGAACGTATCCTCCGCCAGACGAAATCAATGCTATGGTAGGAATTGGGCGATCTTCAGTGACCGCAGAACACGGGTGCCTTCACTGACTAGCACCAATGTGTCAGCGCGCCCGATTGGTCTCCCATGAGCAATCGCTTTGCGGATTGGATGCAGCCGTTCGAGTGAAACCCGGAAGTCATCCCTTTTGGCGAAGATATGACAAAACGAAGGCCAGTTGTCATTTTGACAGATAAGCTGTGCTAAATCCATAAAGTCCGCGTACTGAATCAGGTGGTAGATTGGTCGTCCGGATGCACGCTCTTCTGCTTGACGCTCGACCCATCTCTTTCTCAGTTCTCCAGGAACACGGCGTTTAATCCATGCATCTCCTGCAAGAGTGCGTAGTTCTGTACTGACTAAAGTGCGCAACGCGTTCTCAAGCGTCACAAGGATTGTCCAGTGGGTGGGATCGAAGACGGCGCCGGGATCTCCAGATTCAATAGCGCGCGGAGGCTCGATCTTCGTTAACCTGAAACGAAAACCTGCGGAAAAGGTCACCTCGCTGTAGGCATTCGGTGCAAATGCGATCAAGTCAGCATTCATTCCACCGGCGATGGCGTCAGAATCGGCGTCAAGCGGTTTCGCGGTCTCGTCATCAAGACGACCGCTGCCCAACTCGCCATTAACAAGGTCAGAGACAGGCTCTCCATATGGCTGTGGGCTATGGACCGCGTCGCTGAGCCGAGCGAGGCGGGCGAAACCGGCTACCGATATTTCGAGATGTGCTTCGAGCGCCCACCTCGATCGCATTGCGATCATTCTCTCCGCTATCGACTCCCGCCACAGCGCTACGGTGCGGAACATATCGGAGTAGGGCGCAACCGTCTCGGCGATATCCCGCAGCAACTGATGCGTGGCATCGGCTGTGGGAAGAACTACTTGCTGGACGGCCAGGACGCCGTTCCTCAAATCCTCGCGCAACTGCCGAGCCGCTGTAATAAATTCAGGGTCACGAAAGGGAGCTGTCATCTCTTGAATGCGAGCAACCGCGGTTTGAAGTTGGCCATTGTCCAAGCTGGCATTGATGGCCTCATGGGCTGCGATTACTGTTATTGCTGCCCGTTTCAGATCTTGTGAAGTGACGAGTTGATGGGAAGCTCGGATCATTTCCTCGCCCTGATCCAATGCCCTAAACGCCTCACGCACCACCCTGTCGTTGAAGGGATAATCACGCATGTGTACCGCTTCCTGCCGCAAAGTTGCCGTCCGGCAGCTGAGCTATAGCACGAAGCCGACTGATTCGGGATGCTGCCGGTGTCAAAACTCGCGAGGGCCGGCGGGCATTCGATATGTTGCCATCATTGGCGGTTTGGCGGATCCCTTAAAACATAAACCAGCGTTTATGTTTGACGATTGACCTGAGTGCCGATGGCGTCGGTGGTCTTCGCAGATTGTGATTGTCGGGCTTTCAGGGGATAGGTTAGTCACCTTCTAAGGTCACATTGCGGATCTTTGCAGCGTTAGGGAGGCTGTCATGAGCGTTTGGTGGGTCAATCTAGGCGAGAGGTTTGCTGAGCAACGGTCGGCGGGCGCATTATGGTGCCCGAACAAAACTGTCGCGAAAAACGGAACTCTCGATGACCCGGCGTGGCATTGGTCCATCATCGAAGGAGTGCGTGTAGGCGAGTTTATCGTCCTCGCAAGAGACGGGCGGATTGAAGGTGTTGGCGTTGCCCGTCGTACGGCTATTCCGGACAGCGCAAAGCCCGCGGGATTTCCAGATGGCAAATGGCATAGCTTTGGTTGGCTGCTGCCAACCACGTTCATCCTGTTCAACAAGCCGAGAGATCGGGACGAGCTAACCGCGGGGCTGTTTACTGAGCGGGTCAAATACCGGCCTCTCCTGAACCACGAGGACGGTACGGGTCGAGGATCGCAAATCTACCTTACCCGTATTCAGGACATCGATGGCATACCGCTTTTCGAGCGCATTGCTTCCATCCTGGATACGGAAAACCCGGTATGGTTGCAGAATGGTATCGGCAACCAGATTGACGTTGACGCTCCGCCGGAGCCGACTTCCCCAATTCCGACGACCCGCCAGACGATAATTCAAGCTCGTGTCGGTCAAGGACAATTTCGCAGAGATCTCTTAGATCTATGGAGTGGCAAGTGCTGCGCCACGGGCTTAGACATCCTTGACCTACTCGTCGCCTCTCACATTCATCCCTGGGCAGTAGCGAGTGATGTGGAGAAGCTAGATAAATTCAACGGCCTGCTACTCTCCCCTGCGTTCGATGCGGCCTTTGACAAAGGGCTGATCAGCCTCGCGGACGACGGCTCGTGGCTAAACACCGGCAATCTGACACAGGCTCAATTGGTGCAGGCTGGCTTGGCCGCCCTCGAACGTTACCGAGTCTCTGGACTTACAGAGAACCACGCCAAATACCTCGAACTCCATCGTCAATATGCGAAAGCGCGTGCGACCGTCTTGGCCGACAAAGGCTGATGCCTCCCGTTGATCCTCCGTGTGCAATTTACGATGCCGTCATCCATGAAATATGTCGGCTACTACCGAGTTTCGACCAAAAAGCAGGCGCGTTCCGGCCTCGGTTTAGACGCTCAACAGCAGATGGTCCGCCAATTTGCCGCGACCCATGGGTCGCTGGTCGCGGAGTTCGTTGAAGTGGAATCTGGCAAGAACGATCGACGAATTGAACTGGCAAAAGCGATAAATGCCGCGAAAAAAGCCGGGGCATCCCTGCTAATCGCCCGCCTGGACCGCTTTTCTCGGCGGGTCAGCTTCATCGCCACCATGATGGAGAAGGGAGTTCAGCTGGTTGTCGCTGAGATGCCCCATGCGACCGACTTTCAGCTTCACATTTTTGCAGCTCTGGCTCAGGAAGAGCGTCGAGTGATTTCTGAGCGGACAAAAGCTGCACTTGCCCAAGCTAAACGACGCGGACAGCTGCTCGGAAAAAACGGACGTTCTCTTGCCGCTGCAAACAAGGCGAAGGCGATCGATTTTGCGCGGCTGGCTAGCATGTCCTTTCCAGATGGCTGGCAAGCGATGTCCCATTCAGCGCTAGCTCGTCATTTGAACCACGCTGGGATCAAAACTGTGAACGGTCATCGCTTCCATGCACAGTCCGTGAAGAACATCAAAGCCGCGCTCAGGAGCGCGTTCAGCGACGTCAACCGCCTCGCGTAAGCCTATCGCCTCACATAGACGTTTCGTGAGAATGCTATCGAAATAAATATGTCTTCGTTCTACCTACAAGGCGCAGTGTTGCACGTGCCTTTCGGTGGATCGTTTGGTTGCACCGAGCCGCCGGACATCCAACCCGGTATTCCTTCAGAGGCGGCACCATCGGTGGCTCGTAAGACTTGGTGATGCGGTCGAGAACCGTCCTGCCAAACAAGCAGTTGTAAAATATCGCATCCACCGCAATTGCCAAGATCGATTCGAGCCCCTAATATAAGAAAAATATGATGTATTACTCTGGGCTGGGGGGCTGTCCGGTGCATATTTATTATGTTTCCGAAGGACGAGGTGGCTGTCGTCGTATTTTCCACGACTTGATAACATCCCGGCGCCCTATGTCCCTGACAATTGGTCAGCTAGGCGCTGTATTCGTCTCAGCTTTCGTTATGTCGTCGTGTGCTCCTCTTCCTAACTTTACGCCAACTGCTAGATTTCCAGTTGCGTTGGTTGTGCGTCATTTGGATTGTGAGATGAAGAGGGCTTTTATTGACGATAAGCTAAAATCGCCCTCGTGGTTCGATGTCGACAAATGGTCTGTATCCACCCAGATAACGCTGAAGGCTGACAGCGAAATCGATGCTGGCGTCGGCTATGACCACAAGTACAATCGAAATTTAAACAAGGTAATAGATCTTCCTTTTGGCGCCGATATAAACCAGCACGGTCATCGTGACACCCTTATTGCCTATAGTGCAAATTTGAAAAGCCTTCGAAAACTCGATTGCGATAAAGAACAGGAGGTTGTCAGTTCACTCGGTTGGCATCCTTTGACGGGTAATCTCGGGATTGTTCCGTGGCGTGACAGGATATTCGCAACGTATGACGATTTTGCACAACCGGATACCTTAAGTTACGCGAACCAGTTTAAACTTACAATTGATGCAAATTCATCGCCCGTGATCAAGCTGCTTACGGTAACAGAAACCGCGAAGGCGAGCGGATCGTTGACAAACGACGACACCCTAAGTGTAGCATTTGCAAAGATTAAGACGCCAGCAGCGCCTAAGCCAATCGCTGTGTATGTGGTTCAAAAGCCAAGCCCGCCGCCGCCTCCCGGCGCTCCGCCAGAGCCTCCAAAATTCTCTATCACTGTGGTGCCGCCCTCGCCCGCTAAGCCGGCTGCCAACGAGGTCGATCCTTATACGCAACAACGCCTAGACCAGATCCAAAATCAAGGTGTCCTGCAACGAGCTCTCCCGGATTGCACTCAGAGCGGCCTCTGCTGACGGGTTTCTGGTGAGCCATCGATGGTGGGTTCGTAGGGGTGGAATGATGGGCCTCAGAATCGTCGAGGGAGTTGCGATCTCCAGGTTTTTACCAGCGCCGCCAGGTGGAACCGACCTAACTCTTGACGTTGTGTTCAGCCATCAACGTCAGAGACTTTGGTGCTGGGCGGCGTGTTGCGAAATGGTTTTCCATTTTCTCGGCACCAATCAGTTCACACAGTGCGATCTTGCAACCAACGTGTTCGCACACCCCTGCTGTGCTACGCCGTCATCGCCTGCATGCAATCAACCACTGTGGCCAGAGGTAGTCTATAAGGGCCTTGAGTTCCCGTTCACCAAAACGATGCGTCCCCTTACGCTGGAAGAGGTAAAAAACCAAATTGATAACAACCGCCCTGTAGAGGCGTATATTCAATGGTCCGGGACAGGCGCGCATGTCGTTTTGCTCACCGGGTACTATGGGAACGGAGACGTTGTTGTTATGGACCCTCTTTCGGATGCTGCGGTAAGAAAGTCGTTTGATGCCGTGATAACGGCGGATGGCATGGGTCAATGGGCCATGACATACCACAATCTTGGCGGTAGTGTAGGAGTTTGACCTTGGTCAATGCATCACAACTGCCGATGGGAATTCAGCAGTCGGTTGCTTCGCAGATTGCGCAAAGGCTACCCGTGCTGCCTTTTGGCAGCGGTCACCTCGATCCCAAAGGGGTAGAGTTGGACCTGGGCCTGGAGCCCAACCCTGGGGGCCAAGAACTGCAGCTAACAGAGAGCTTCCCTATATGGAGCCTTGGATTGGATGCGATAAAATCCAAATCGAAAAACGTCGCTAACCTTGCACGGTCTACCGGATATTGGCATCATCAAATTGGCGACGGAAAGGCGGCGTATAGATACGCTCGCTCTAAGGCGAATGAACAGCTTACTGACTTCACGGTCACGGAAGTCGGTTCGTCATCGATTGCAGCAAAGGTCGATCAATCCGTGAGTTGGATCGACTCCAATGTTGCTACCGACGCTGAAGTTCGAATGTTGATCGTTCCAGCCTACGGCGTCACTGCCTTTTGGCTCGTTTTGCCGACGGAAAACGACGTGGTTGTTGTAGAGCGACCGATCTACGACGAGAAGCTGATCTCTCTGCGCCATTTGTACACATTCGATGATTTTGTCACCGCATTGAGTTCCGTTCCGCCGTCTATCGGGGTTCCTGATCAATAGCATGGCTTTACCATTGCCGAGGGGTGGGAGCTGTCTGACACCGAACAGCCGCTAATAGTACTGCTTGACCTTCTCGTGCTGCCTCAGTCCTTCAGGGCGATAAGGTTTCAGCACGTTGTACTGAAGCACCTCTGGTAGTGCGAACCTGTCCAACACCGACTGATGGAGGGTCGCATCGACCGGGATGGTTCTCACGAACGGTGCGATGAACCGGAATACCGTACCCTGACGTCCGTCATGTTGCGGACCTGCTGCGTCTGGAAAGACATTCAGCCAGTCGTCATCGCAAAGGAGGCCCGCCGCCTTTGCCTCATCAACCATCCACTTCAAGGAAGTGTCAGAAAGCCTGGAGTCGTTCTCTGGGTAGCTACCGCCAACATCAGAGTGATCGCCAGCGAACCACACTTGTTGAAGGCGATTTGCCCCGCTTTCATCGACGTCGTTTGGATCAGATTTCGTGCCCCACGGCACTCGATTGAAATCCTTGCGGTTTTCATCAATGGACAACGCGTGCCTCGCATATGGAACCCGTGGAGACAGTCGCCAATCGTAGAAGCGCATCCTAAACTCGGTCCATTGGATCGTCTTGAGAAAGCTAAAGCCCGGCAGCGCCCCCGGTATTTTTATGTGATCAAACAAGTACCAAATCACGGCGATTCCGGCTGTCACACCGAAGAAAATCGCTGACCAAGCCGTGAAAGACAGCCAAAGAATGGAGAGAAGCGCCGCCAAAATCCCGACTGATACCGCAAAAACAGCGATCATTCCTGCAATGGCGACAGGGCTAGCGAGTGAGGCAACGGTATCGAACACTCCTATGAAATATGGCACAGCGTTTGACTGTCCCAGATCCCCAGACTGGTACCTCGCTCGGAATCTCGCAGCGATCAAATCGCGCTGTTGTAATCGCGCCAACTGGCGCTTCGTCGCGGTCTGCAGGTTACGGGAGTTTGTGAACTGGTAGACCTGTTTGACGGCTTCTTTTGCGATCTTCAGCGTGGAGGCTTCGTCACGCAAAAGCGGGCCGCCGTCTGCTTGCTGTGTGGGTACACCGCAGAATGACAAAACGCCCCCGAGTGCACGAACGGTATAGGCGCCGCGACTGAACCCAAACAGAAATATCTTATCGCCCGGCCGCCACAGCCGGATGATCGCAGCATAGCATTGTATCATGTTCAACGTCAGACCTAGACCGGTCGCTTGGCCAACCAAGTTATGAAGACGTCTGTAAAGGCGGGATAGGAAGCTGCTGCCGATAGGTTCCGTCCCGATCCCAGGATCGTAGAACGTTAGTTGCAGCGAGGGATTGACCGTGGAATCGGGACCGCACCTGGTCGCCCGATACAGCTTGTAGATGTTGCTCCTATTTTCATCAAAGAAAACACCGCCGCGCTGACCAGTACCGTCTGAAAAGATGACAATGTTGCGAGACACGACTCATCCCGAAATTAGCGAACAGCGTGATTTCTTTGCTTCGCCCTGGTCACTGGCTTATGATCAGATCTGAAAGAGCGCCTCTCGACAGCTTGTTGCAATCAAACGGACCAACCAGCGGCCCCTTGGATGCTCGAATTCGCCCAGTTTCACTGAACTGCCACAGATCGTATTCATGCCCGACCACGCTTTGTGGCTGCTGGCTATCAAAACTTGCCTTACGGTAATCTGATATCCATATCTTGCAATCATTAAACCTAACCTTGTCGCCTAAGACGGAATGCCACCACGTTCTATTCGTGTATATTCGCGGAACAATATGACTGCCGACTTGAGCCCTCAATTGGTCCACAAATCCCTGCACGACCGCTACAATGTCACTGGGCTTCTCGTCCAACCAATAGTCTTTGTAAATCGGCCTTTTCTTTTTATCATAACCGCTCACAACTCGTTTGAAATCGGGACCGTAAGTGTCCCATTCAAGATCAACCACCGGCTGTAGATTGCCATCAGCTACACCGTCGACTTGGACAACACGAGAAAGGAAAAACTTAGCCTGATCTTCGCCCGGTATTCTTGGGCACAGAAAATGGTATGCCCCGACGGGAACATTTGCGATCGAGGTGGCGTTCTTCCAGTGCTCGACAAACCGTTCGTCGACGCCGCGCGATGCCTGCGACGCTTTTACATAAACATATTGGCATTTCACGGCGTGAAGATCAGCCCATGGCACATTCTTAGTATGATGAGAAACATCGATACCGTAGGGCTTTCCATCGTCGGCGTTGTCCGGAAAGATGAAGTCGGCCATGGCTGAACGCAAATGATCTTCAGAAATACCCGACTCTAGAAGATCACGCTCTCCCAACGCTCCGCGAGTATCGTCGTCAACAAGGTTGAAAAGCTTAGCGTCAGCGCGAGCGGATGGCGCGGCCCAGCTCGCCGCCACTGCCGCCGCACCTAAAAGCGTTGTCCTTCGAGAAATTCGCATCTGCTTCCCCCTTTTCAAGAGCCCCACGCAAACATATCATCATCAAACCGTTGTTCAACGTATTAACTTTTTGCGCGGAGCGATAAATGCGGAAGCTTTCCTCAGGCATAGCGATCAGCGTTTTCTTACTTCTTGGCCTACTGACGAGACCGAGCGCTGGCCAGGCACCAGCAACCAAAGAACCAAGTCGCTATGCACTGGTCATAGGAAATGCTGACTATCTTGCTAACGGGAGCTCCTTGGGGGATCTTGATACTGCCTGCGACGAAGCGATTGCCTTCCGACAATCGCTCCTGCAGGTCGGTTGGGACCCTGACCATATTCATCCGTCAATGGCAGACAAGAGCAAGATGGGTGATAGTCAATATTTAAGACGCACTTACTGCAATCTCACTAATGCCCAGATTAGGAGGGAACTTAGTGCTTTCAGCGGCGAAAGAATTGACGGAAGTGACAATCCTTTTGCGGTGATTTATTATGCTGGACACGGAGCTCAAAATCACAGTAACGAGTATATATTTGGTGTTGACAGCGATATCGACCCGCTGAGAGAACTCAAAAGGATTGTAAAGGGGCCTGACTACGAAATTTTTGGCGATCAAGCCGTCAATTTGACTAGGGACATTATTGGTCTGAACGGCCTTCCGGGCCAGGGGTTTTTGGTCTTCATTGATGCTTGTCGCGATAACCCGGTTTTGAATAAATACAGATCTGAGGTCGACGACTTGATCAAGAAATCGCCGAAGGCCTTGACGGCTAAGCAGGTGCAGCGGATTTCGTTGACATATGGATATCCCGACGACTCTCAGAAGGAACTCAAGAACATAATTGTGGCATATTCGACTCCGCCTGGCTTGCCAGCCGATGACGGTGGCAGGGCCGGATCAACGATGTTCGCCAGCACCATCCTGTCCATGCTTGCCGATGAGGACATGCAGAAGGTCAACGTCAGCACATTTGTTGATGAATTGCGACTCCGAGTATACAACGCTCAGGAGGCACTCGATGAGGGTAAGCGTCAGTACGCTCAACGGCAGGGTCTAATGCCCTACCGGCCAGTATTCTGCTTTAAGGGCTGTCCACAACCACTTGCGATTTGGCGCACCGATTCCGCACTCTTATTCCGACCCGAAGAGCCCGAGGAGGGGATAGGTGGGAAAGGTCAGAAGACCGAGTTTATTCAAAAGGGTCTGGACCAAGTCGGTGCGAAATCCCGAAACGAGCCGATTCTTGCTTTTAACGAGTATACGCCCGGGGTGACTGACATCCATAGGTTTACTACAAATGACGTTATCGTCTCGCAAGACACTATCGCGCCAGATGACATTCCGAACATGTCGCCCGCCTCTGATGCATTGCGGATGGACATCTATTATTGCACAGGGGACTCGCAAAGTGGCCACCGGCTGCAACTCGCCACGGAATTGGCGCAGCAGATAACAAGAACAACTCGTTCGAACTTTGTACTTGAAGGGAATCGGCTGGCTTTCGTTCGAGTGAGGGAGCTTACAGCTGCATTAAACCTCGAGCACAACTTTGTTTACGGCATGAATACGGTCTGGGTAGACCCACGGAGTCGCTCGGAGTTGGCTTGGGCTGATTATGTAAACAGCAAGTCGCCGACGCCACTAACCCAGTTTCCGATCACGGGAAACCGGTCAAAGAACTATTTGAGCGTGTATTTATGTGAAGGGGCCGAAGATGCAAGGGCGACAAGTACGGTGTACCTACAGGTGCCATCCCGGTCGGAGACTTTGATCGGAGATAGAATGGTGAGTTATCTCAACTCGGAGTTGCCACAGCTTGGCTTTGCCAAACATGTCTCTGCAGTTGACGAGGGCGATCAAATACAGTCGCCAAACTCGACTGAAGTACGTTACTTCTTGAGCGCTCAGCGGAGCGACGCGGTTGATCTATCTAACGAACTGTCCAATCGACTAGGTCATAAGGTCGGTGTGGTTATGCTCACGACAGGGAACCTTAAGCCGGTAAATGAAAATCCTGTCATAGAGATATGGCTAGGCCGCAGCGATATTGCCGCTGCTCGGAATGCGTATGTGAAGTTGCCGGCAGATCAGAAATAGCGGGACGAAAAGTGTCTTTACTGCGAGATTTTTCGGTCAGCGGTAATTAGCGTGCCGACGCCGAACGTGCCACCATGAGCGACCAAGGAGGCCTCGACAAAGACAGGTTCACGCTGTGGATCAGGTCCGAGAGTGACGCAACCGGCACAGGATTGTTGCTTACGTAGGCGGAAACGATATCGGCGGTTAATTCGATCAGGTTGATGGTCTCGTCGGCCAAGGGCTCTCTCCTTTGAAGCATCCAGCCTTCCTAGCTTTTGGCGAAAGGCCAATCAACGGCGGGCCGGCCGTCGAGATCATCTCGCACAGACCCACTCTAACAAGCCTGCGCCTTCTTTGCCGACGAACACGTCGGTGATGCCGGCTAGCGCTTCGCTGATCTGATTGACCGCAACTTGCGAGACGCGGGCATTAGCTGGACCAGAACGCTCAGCCAAAATCCATCCCGTTATACCACACCTACAAAATGCGAGGATCGTCGGATGATCGCCAATCCAGCGATAGAAGTATCGCTGACCCGACTGGATTGACGCGAGAGCGTGCGCGAGTTCTTCGCCGCCCCTCAGGCAGTTGTCGAATTCATGCCCGGCTTTTCGAAGCTGCTCAGCTGTGGTGATCGGAACGAGGTCACCAACCTGATCAAACGGTGGGTCGGGGAACGGCATGAGGCCAAGCAAATTGGCGAGGATAGCTGCCGCCTGGCGGCCCTGAGAAACGGCTCTAACCAGGTGCTGATCATCGTGGATCGGTGCCAACTGTGCGATCACCCACAGCAATTCAACCAGCGTCGGGGCGGGTATCTTGCACTTCAGAAGCACACGGAAGACTCGGTTCGACACGAGCATGGTCGAGGCTGATGCCAGTGAGACAAGGTCGTCGTCCCGGATTTCGGTCGCCTGAAAGATGTGATCTGCCAGCGGCCTACATGCTGAAAGCGCCTGATGAAGCGCCACATAAACGTGTTTTGGCCTAGCATATGGTCCCAATTTGCTGAGTGCCGGGACCATGCCCGCAGGGGAGGAGCCGAATGCGTGCGTGAGAATCTGCCGGGACTTGGAGAAGGTCAAAAGCCGGTATGTGTCGGCAACATCGCAGATGGCGGTGCCATGAATAGCAAGCCACGCATGCCAAGTGTGCCGCCGGCTATCTGATGCGAGCAGGTACTCGCAGATGCGATCACTCTGCCAGATCGAGTGAACCTGATCGCTGTCTTGCCGCGCCAGTAGAGCGATCATCGAATTGTCCGACAGATTGCGGACGAGCTGCGTGTTATTTCGATAGTGATGCATGGCTATCTCCTGATAGCCCGCTTTCCCCATAAACATCCTCGTCGACAACCGCAGGATTTCGAAGCGCCGATCTACGGAGAAAAACAACGCTTCTAACGCTCATTTTAGGCTGTAGAAGCCGGGTTAAACGCGGACTTTGCGCCGCTTTTCGTTAGAAACGCCGCTAAACAGCGAGGAAATATGAAAATCTGTCTCAAGACATGTCGTTGTCGATAGTCGGTTGCTAGGGGATAGCCGCCCATCAGAAGCACGTTGATGGAGCCGGCGATGGATTACCGACTGATGAAGACGCTTGCCTGTGACGCAAGGCTGAAAATCTTGGACTACCTGAACTACCCTGAGGAGCATTTCCCTGACGTTCCCGATGCGGCCGACACCGGGCTGACGAACAAAATGATTTCGAGCAAGCTTCAGATCACCCAGGAGTCCGTTAGCCTTCACATGAAGTGGCTGACGAAGACCAATTTGGTCACGTCAACGCGGGTCGGTACCCGTATTTTCTACAAGCGGAATGAGGACGCGATCCAGAAGGCGATCGGGTCCCTGATCGGCATCTTGTGACGGTCAGGCATATTGCCGGCCAGCTTACCCGCTGTCATCCCGATGAGCATGGCAGTTATGAGGGGTAGTGGATTGAGCCCTTCTGGCAGCGGTGCCATCTGTACTGGTAATGGGATTGGCCTTCTCTGCCATAGCACCACTTCACCGTTGCAAGCTGATGGGCCAGCGTGTCTCTGACACCGCACGCCTTGAGGGTTTTAGGATCATCTCCGGAGCCGCCACGGCAATTCTCGTTAGCTGCCTCCCACTGACGAATCAGCTTCGTCGGTGGGGTTGCCCTTTTGGTCTCGGCTTTCGTGCCATTTTCACTGTTGGCAGGAACGATCGGAATACCGGGAAGGTGTTCGGTACGTTGAATGAGCTTGCCAGTCGGACCCTTAACCTCGCAGGCAGTCAGTTGCTGACCGTCAATTCGTATCGTCTGCTCGCTCTCGACATCCAGTATGAACGAACGCTGGAAAGGATTTCCGGTTTCCAGGCAATCGGCTTCGACCACATAACGATTTGTCCGTAGCTTGCGTACCGAAGCGACCACGCACCCCACTTCGGGAACTTCATACGCGTGGCCGCCTTTCGAGACCGAAAACTCAATCGAGTCCAGTTCCCCCTTACGAAACTGCTCGCACGCATTGGCTGACATCATATAGGCGCCATCCCCAACCGGCAGCGGATCAGACGCGTGGGCTATCGGCGCGCCGGCCATCAAGGCTACCAGTGGGAGCGCCGTTTTAATCGTATTGCTGGTTAGGAAGCGCGTGGAGAGGACATCCATCGGACAGCCTATCAATAGTAGTAGCGCTTGTTTCGGAACAGGTACATCAGGATGTACGCCGGAATCCAAAGCCCGCCAGACAGGATCACCAGAAGGACATGCATCCAGTGGGGGAATCGCCTCAACATCGTCCCGACCCCAGAAGCAGCCGCAGCAGCGGCAGCTCCGCCGCCGGCATTCATGAACACCTGAGGGGTGTTCCGCTGGCTCTTTAAAAGCTCGAGTTCCCGCATCTGCGGATCGAGGATTTCCCCGCAGTGCTTGCACTTCTTGGATTTCGGATTGATCGGCTCCGCGCAATACGGACAGTCGATCGTTGCGGCCGGCGAAGCGGTCTCGTCCATTAGTCCCCCAACAAGTCTGATACCCCGAGGAGATAAGCTCCTCAGCCCATAATCATGGTCTTATATTACGTGGTTTCGGGCAAGGGCAACTGATTGCTTCCTGAAAATGGAAGTGCAGTCATTAGTCGCCTGGAATCTCCGGCGCTTACGGGTTGAACGAGGCATCTCGCAAGATGACTTGGCGCTCTCGGCTGGCGTTGAACGGGCTTATGTCGGATATCTGGAGCGCGGAGCGCGCAACCCAACCATCGTCACGCTCAACAAGTTGGCTGATGCCATGAGCATCCATATTTCACAGCTGTTTCGGGAACCGGTGGACGGGGAAGCCGTACCGACCACGCTGAAAGCCGGGCGAAAAAGGACAGGCTAGCCGTTCTGGCTGGCATTGAGGGGGAACGAATGGCGCTAAGCCCGAAACAAGACAGCCAACTAGCCTGTGAACTGTTGAATCATTGCGGGCGAATCCAGCGGGAAACATCCTACAATCCGAAGGAGCTTCGAAGAATATTGGCATCTGAAGGCGCGCAACGCACTCTCGCACAGATAAGCAGTCACGAAACCACGGGGTTAGCTAGGCTTTATGAGTTGGGGCGTCCTGACTTAGCCATAGAGAGATACGTGTTGGACAGCCAGTGGGTCACAGTCCTCGAACCAACTATTGTGACACAGTGTCGGGTCAACCTTGGACTGGTCCGATAGTCGGCTGTCCTTCCTTGACCCGACTGCTGTGGCGGTGCCTATTCCCCCAACCGCGGAATAGGCGATGGGTGCTCAGCGTCCCTTCTTGAATCGAGCCCTGACCTGCTCTGACACAGTCGCCAACTGTACGTCGAATGCTCCGTCCACAGCGGCTACTCGGGCCTTCTGAAGGGCATCGGTGACGCCTGCAATATCCGGGCATGCGAACGCATGCTTGCCTTTGGCAAGCTCCAGGGGGATTTTGCCGTACTTGATTGCCAGTGTCGGCTTGCCGTCGATCCCAATTGTCCACCAGCGGCCACGGAACTTTCGGCCGACGTTTTCCGGTTCGGCCATATACAGCTGATGGTCGATCTGCATTACCAGCCTTTGCCGCCGCTTGGATGCAGGGTCCGATGCGTCCTGCTTCGGGGTGGCGACCAGCTTCAATCCTTCGAATGCCATTGTGATCTCCTTCCTTGTTGATCGACAACAGCATCCCGTCGAACGGCCGAGAAGGTCAACGCGACGCGGTTCAGGCATCATTGCAGCAAACTTTTTTCAGCGCTCAGCAGCGGGTTTTGACCGCCCTACTTTTTTCGGCGGCAGGGGTCCGCACAACCCACTGATATCTCGGTGGTTTCTGCGAAATAAATTAAACCAATATACTATTGGTTTAATTTAAGTATATATTCGCCAAAGTCGCCGATATATTGCGTTTTAAACCAATTAATGCTACGTAGGCCTAAGTGATAAAGCGGCATCACATTTTTAAAAATTCATATTTTCAAAAATTCCAGCATCCCGCTGGGCCACCAAACCTAACTTAAAACCCAAAATCAAAGGATCTTCTCATGAATGGTTTCACGACCAAACCCCTCCGTTTGTCCATAAACAAGCGGCTCATTAACAAAGACGAACTCGGCGATACCCTAGCAAGGGCCGAGGGCTTCGAACCGTGTCAACTAAATGCCGACGAGCTGATCGCTCACATTAAGCAAGGTCACGCATATTGTGCCGAGCTCAACGGTAGACGGAAAGCCGACAACTTTGTCGCGACAGACATTTTGTCGGTGGACATTGACGGCGGCACGACGCTCACGGAGGCCATAGAGCACCCCTTCGTCCAGGCGCACGCGTCATTCCTTTATACGACGTGCAGCCACACCCCCGAAGTGCATCGCTTCCGGATCATTTTCGTCCTTGAAGAGACCCTCTTGAACGCTCACGACGTCAAGGCGGCAACGCGCTCACTTGCGCTGAAGCTCAACGGAGACCCGAAGGCAGTTGACGCTGCCCGCATGTTTTATGGCAACACAGGCGCGCAGATCACCCAAATCGGAATGACGCTGCCATCTGCGATCGTAGACGAGCTGATCGAACAAACCGCTGCCGCAGGGTTCAAGGACCGGTCTCTCGGTATTGTCGGGAGCGGCCGATCCACCATCCAATTGCCGGCAGACTTGGTTGTCCATACCGCGAAGGGAGACGACATACTCCTCGCTAGCGCGCCAGCCAAGACCGAAGTGCACTGCCCGGTTCACGACGACAAGAACCCCAGCGCCTTCGTCGTTGAAAACGCCAGCAAGCAGAGCAAAGGGGTGTATTGCTCCGCTTGTGGAGTGACGCATTGGCAGGGGCAAGCCGATCAATACGACTTTAACAGCTTCGAAACGGCTGCAAGGAACACGCTGGATTTCTCGTTGAAGCATATGGACCAGAGGCCATTGAGCATAGACGACCAGGCTATTGAGGGTCTCAGGACGGCTACGATCGAATTTCGAAACGAGCGTTTCCTCGGCGATGTCGCGGTTCGCGGTGAAACGACATACATTAAGAGCCCGAAGGGATCGGGCAAGACCGAACAGCTTGCGAGAATCGTTCAATCCAATAAAGGGCGTGTCCTTTTGATAGGTCATCGGCGAGCTTTGATCGATTCCATGTGCCAGCGCTTGGGTCTCGCTTGTTACCTTCACGATGACAAGGTCGACGAACCCCTCTCCATTCGCCGCAAACGCTATGGCATTTGCTTGGACAGCATAACGAAGGTTGTCGCTGAACAATCCTACGATCTCGTTGTGATCGACGAGTCTGAGCAGGTGCTGGCGCACTCGCTTTCAAGGACGCTCGATGGCAAGCGGCGGCACGCTCTGTTTGCGCTGATCAATATTCTGAGCCGGGCCAAGCAGGTAATCGCAGCTGATGCGGACCTGTCCTGGACGTCTTTCTCCTTCATCAACCAATGGGCTGAACGGCTGAATGGCCGAAGGCGCACTCAAATCATCATCAATCAGCACGTATCGCCGAAGGGCAAGATCGAGGTCTTTACGTCCGAACAGCACTTGATCGGCGACTTTGTCACCTCACTGAAATCGAGTAAGCGATGCTTCTTCACGGCAAATTCTAAGGAACGAATCCAAGAGATCGCTACCCAAGTCAGGGAGGAATGCCCAGACGCCCCGATTCTGGTGATCACCTCCGAAGAGACGGCAGTGAAGGACCCCGCCGCAGCTGAGTTCATTAAGAGCCCCGCTGTCGAGGCGAAGAAGTATC
The DNA here is from genome assembly GCF_037179625.1 of Mesorhizobium sp. Cs1299R1N3. Classification (NCBI taxonomy): domain Bacteria; kingdom Pseudomonadati; phylum Pseudomonadota; class Alphaproteobacteria; order Hyphomicrobiales; family Phyllobacteriaceae; genus Mesorhizobium; species Mesorhizobium sp. Cs1299R1N3. Next base: position 176,384 of record NZ_JAPYKQ010000006.1, read on the forward strand.
AGGCGATCTTGTGCTCACCGTCAATCAGCTCGGGCGTTGATATCACCTTCGACGGTGACGAATGCTTCTACGACGTCGTGTATGGTTTGTTCGTGCCGCAGGTGTTGACACATTTCGAGTGCGATCAGCAGCTGGGACGCGTCCGCCATCCGAAACAGGTGAAGGTCTTCATATCGCCCGCGAAGGGTGCATTTGAAACGAACCTAGGCGTGGTCAGTCGGGATGTGCTCACAACGTACCTCATGGATGCGACTATCGATGGATACACCAACGACGCCATTCCTCAAGCCATCTATCGTCCTGACCAGCTGACGGACATTGCTGTGGCAATCATTTCACATCAGCGCGCTTCGAAGAACGACCTGTGGCGCAATTTCCTCCACTACAAGAAGCAGCAGGGTTGGGAAATTGAACATGTCGGCCCAGATGCCGATCTCATTCACGTTGGCGTTGGCATTCTGGGTGCCGGCAGGGAACGTCGCTCGCAGTTCCAAGTCGATCGTCTTATGCGTGCGGAGCCGCTCTCGAATGACGAGTTTGAGCGAATCGAGCGACGGATCAGAAATTACGAGTTCGCTAGCGATGCTGATCTCGCTCGTTACGAGCGATCTGCAATCGAAGCGTTCTACAACACGGCGATCTCTGCCGAGTTAATCTCACTCGATGACAGGGGTCGGTTCCGTTCGCGCGTGAGCTGCTTCGAAACGATGCTTGATCGAACTACGGCAATATCGCTTCGCGATGGGATTGGGGATGCAAAGCGCCGGGACCAGATGGCTATGTTGATCCCGAATGCGAATGCCTCACGCATCTTGCTAATGGAAACCCTTTCCATGACCCCCATCTATGGGAGCTTTGTCTTCAATCCTGAAGCCGAGTTCAGTAAGCTTGGTCTCCAACCCTTCATTGAGTGGGTGAAGAGAAATCGGATTGCGATCCAGCAGCAGTTCAACATTGCGATCCACAAAAGCCTTGAGGGCAACCCAATCACCCAGCTGCGACCATTTCTGGCCATGGTTGGGCTTGACCTGGAAAAGCTTCCCAAGACTCGTGCTGGCGGTCCCACGGTCGTTCCGTACCGGATCAGTCAAATCAGCTTGGATCAGATGATGGAAATCTCTTCACGTCGGCAAATCCGGGGGGACTCCGAACGTCCCAAACTCGCCGCTTGAGGGGACTGGCACTCGATTAGCTATATCAACACATGCCCTGTCCCCCTCTCTGTTAGGGGGGGTGGGGCATCTTCCTTCCGAGCACGTTGAAAGACGGACATTCCAACAACTTCAGGCATTACCCTGCAAACCTATTCTCACGATGGGAAACCACACCAAGCCACACACGCAGGTTTGACGGGGCTTCTCTTCAACTGCGGAACTCCGCGCAGGGTGGTAGTAGGGCCATCCGGATTTCCGATGCTGTCGGCACACCCGATTTGCGATCGCGTCTTCACCTCAAAAACATTCACGCACCCTGCCTGAACCCTGTCTCAGTTCAGCGTTTTCTCGACCTGAAATGGCAGCACCCTGAAATCGTCAGCGACTTTTAGCTCATGATTATTGTGCACCATGAATTTCGCCATGTACGATGATGCACGACTGTCACCCGTCGAATTTCGATGGTCATGGTCGAGCTGCTGGACATCTAGCTCTCGAATCGAGAACCGTTCTTTGATGGATGCGAGGCGTTCTTTGTCGGCTAACAACGTTCGAAATCCATCTGTAGTTTGGTCGGTGAAAATCCAAATTGAATGAATATGAGCGTTCTCTAGCTCCCCCATCGATCTCCAGTATCTCGATCCGTTCACGTCCAGACAACCGATGGCCAGAGGTTTGAGGTCATGGAATGAGGGTCGATGGTAGTTCCGTCCAATTAGGATACGGCAGATCACGTTGTACAGGTCCTGGAACGTGTCCATCTCCGTTTTGGCGCCTGAGCCGTCGACCAGGGCGGAATCTTCCAGCCGCTGCTTGCGAAGGCTGTGATCGAAAGAGATCGTGATGAAAAAACCATTCCGTCCTTTGAAGAATGATGTGGGTTCGTATTTGCCTTTGCGAGCTTCGATGAACTGCTCGATCCTGTCATCGAACCAGGATGCATATTGAGATGGGATGGAGGGTGGAGAGGCGTGTGGGTGGCTTTTCAGCATGTGAGTTGTCTTCTGTCATAGGGATATAAACCCATCGAGTTGACGGGTTGAAAATGCGTTTAGGTGTCTGAAGTCGTGCGAGGATAGCCGTCGGCACGGCTCAAATGCCGATGTCGAATGTGAATTGGAGCAAATGGGAAAACGGAGCAGATCGGTTCTGGAGGTTCTAAACGTAATGCCGGATGATCGGCACCTCTATTTAGTGCGACGGACATGCCGGTATTGTTGGCTCGCCTAGAGAAACTTTGTCTTATTGGACCGAGGCGGGCTTATCGAATACGTTATGCCACCCGTCCGATACACCGAGTGGAATTCCGCGATCGCTCCCTGAAACGGCTCCGCTGCCATTAACGAGTACCTCGGCGACGAAGTCCGTCGGATTGTCGTTGCTCAAGACGATCCTTCGAGAAATACCGTCAGCGAGTACCACGGTGAAGCTACGATTGTACCGCTGGGCTTCACTATTTGTGCGTTCGATCGCGTCGAGAATCTGGCGACTTTCGCCCAGGTCAACATTGTCGGTTTCAAGAAACTCTTTGATCCGCTTGATTTTAGGTCGCGCTCCCTCAACCTCCAGCCTCAATGACATAATTACCATCCGCAAACGATTGGCGACCGCAGCGCGACGATTAAAAATATCCGGTGCGGACATATCCTGGATCGTCTCGATCAACGATCTCAATTCGGAAGCCGTGATTATTGGCCTGGCCTGAGCAGTCGACATTTGCTTCCTAACGTCGCTTGCTAGTTGTTCCTCTTGACGATTTGGCTTTCGCATTCGTCGAGCTTGCCCATTATGAATGCCATCGATGCGCCCGGACTGGTTAGAAGCTCAAATATCCGTTCGCGCTTTGCTCGGAGCTGGAGGATCTTTTCCTCAATGGCGGAGACCTGCTGTTCAACCGAGGCCCGTTCAGAATTCTCAGTCGCTGCGTTCAAAGTGGCTGTGAGGTCGATCTCCTTGACAAAGTACAGGAACGATGTCTCGAAATCGGAGTATTTCCAACTGCTGTTCACGCACCCCAACTTGCGTACCGCATTGGTACATCTGAGTGACTGTGTGCCTTTCGGCGGCAAACCCTTGTGGACGAACCGCATTGGGGCACCGCAATAGTCGCACTTAGCTATCTTGGTAAAAAGGTTCCGGAACTCAGGGCCTTTCCGTCCAGCGCCTTCGACCAACCTCTTTCGCCGAGATGCCTGGATTCTAAGGAACTGGGCCTCCTCGATAATTTTGGGAAAATAGTTCAGCACCGAGTCGCCGAAGGGAATTCGTTCTCCGTGCTCATCAAATCGATGAGGTTGGAATTCGCCCAATACGGCGCGGCTATTCAGAATTTTGGTAGCGTACGACTCATGCCAGCCATTGGACTTGGTGAATGTTGGCACACCTGACTCATTGAGACGCCGTGCAATCACGTATGACCCGTGCCCAGCGTCCGCCATTTGAAAAATATGTCGAACGACGTCGACGCGCTCGGAAATGACGTCAAATTGGGTGCGATCTTCGCGAAGTGAAAGCCATGCTGGGGCAACCCTTGTGAGCTTCTTGTTTCCAGCGTTTTGCCGCTTGTTGGCCCAGGCTGCACCTACACGGATGCTCTTGGTTTTTGACTCCTCGTAAGCTCGTCCAAGCACAACGACCGAGTAGATCACATCGGCGAAATTGGTGTCTCCAGCCCGGTAGATGTGATTGTCTGCGAGGGTTACGACGTTGATCCCGCTTTTCACGATATCGAAAAACACCGGGACGGAATCAAGGACTTGTTGGCGGCTTATCCGGTCCAATGACTCGACGAGCAGGTAGGACCCTTTGGCAATGTCTCCTGCCTTAACTAGGTCGAGAAATCTGCCCAGCGAACCGGAGGTGACGTTGGCACCTTTGAAAGCCGATACGCCAATATCCTCAAGCTTGAAGTCTTCGATGAGTCGCAGACCATGCTGCTCGGCGTACCTTTTCGAGGCTTGTTCTTGCCTGCGGAGGCTGTCACCCCGCAACTGAATATCTGTCGACATTCGAATGTACGAATATGCCGCCGGTCCGGAGCTTCCTGGTTCCATGAAAGAGCTTGTAAACCGGCCCCGATTCCAGCTCAACGTACCGGTGAGAAATTAATTAATCCACCCTACCATCTGCATGTTGACCTTGCCGGGCGCGATCATCACCTGCACGTCGACCGGCACGGCCTCGATGCCCTGGAAAGCGACCGTACGAACCCGCGCCACCATATTCTGCCCCCGATGCCGGCTCGCCCCAGCCCTTGTGAACAATCCGCGAGCGACGTCAGCTCAAGACAACCACAGATTTCAGGCTTAGGCAAGAACAATACAAGAACAAAGGCAAACGGGTGCATACCGTCGGATGGGGTCACTGTCGTCCGTGTCAGCCTGTTGCCTTGTGCGCGGGTCTTCCAGTGTTCGCAACGCCCCGGATTGAGCGGCACGGGATGAGGGCGAACGCGCGGCAACCCGCGCCGGAAACGGTCGGTCAGCGCGCGCTGTTCACCGCCAGGAAGGTGTTCCATCCCCGCTGCTTCCTGCCGACGCGGAAGCTGTGGCTGACAAGCTCCATGCCGGCGGCCTCGATGCGCGCGGCGAAGGCGTCCTTGCGCCAGTCGACAGTAAGGTATCTGCCGCCCGTTTCGCCGTCGCCGTCGCGCATCGAGACGACAAAGGCACCGCCGGGCCGCAATGAACGCGCAATCTTCGCCAGGACCTGGTCGATCTGGTCGCGAGGCACATGGATCAGCACGGCGAGCGCCACCACCGCGTCGTAGGGACCGCCAAGCTCGTCGGTGATCACGTCGAGGCGTTCGCCGGTCTTGCCGCGCGCCGCCTGCAGGTCGAGAAAGCGCCGCGTGGCGTCGGTTCGGCGGACCTTGACGCCAAGGCCCTCCAGGAAATCCGCATCGCGGCCCGGTCCGGACCCGATCTCCAGGACTTGGCCGCCCGGCCCGATGATCGCCGCGGCGCGCTCGAGCGCGGCCCGGTCGTTCGGATGCGGGATATGCCCGACAATCTCGTCATAACGGACCGCGTAGTCCTCGTACGACTCGATCGTCCGGCGGCTCTTGTGCCAGGGTTTTCGCCGGTATATTCATCGTTCCCTCCTGTCCCTGTCCGCCAGATTGCGCTCAGCGGATACTGCCATAAGGCGCGTGGCCGTCGAGCATGCCGATATCGCGCTTGAGATGGTCGGACAGCCCACGCTGGTCGAGCAGGCGGGGCGACCGCCTGCTATCGCTGACCGACAGCCCCCGATCAAACCCGGAACACCTCCGGAACCTGTAACCGCCCCGGTTGCACAGCGCTTGTATGCGGTTGCAGAAAGCGGAACATGGTTAAGACAAAATGAAAACAGGCTGTTCGGCCCGGCGCCGCCGGAGAAGAGCGGGCACAGTCAACAGGCATTTTAGAAACTGCTTATAATTGTATGCCGGCCCCATTTGGGATATGAATCCGGTCGCGGTTCCGACAATCGCAACGTCAGGCTCCGCGTCGAGTACAGGGAGGATGACATGGCCGGTGTGGAAGTCACCAAATTAGCGTCCAAGTCTCACAACAGCCCGGACGAAGTTCGCACGCCGAACAAGACGCGCGTCGAAGTGGTGCGTCTTCCCGGCTATACGTTGGGCCGGCTCAACATGGAGCCGGGCTGGAAATGGTCCGAATGCGTGAAGCCGGTGGTCAAGACCGACAGTTGTCAGGTTTCGCATGTCGGCTACGTCGTCTCGGGAACCATCACCGTCAAAATGAATGACGGAACCCAGAAAACCTTCGAGCAAGGCACGTCCTATACGATTCCGCCGGGCCACGATGCCTGGGTGGAAGGCAACGAACGCTTCGTCTGCATCGAAGTCATGAGCGCCGAACAGTATGCCCGACCATCGTAGGATATAGGCGCTATTTCCTGCGTTTGCCTTCGACGGCGTCCCAGAACAGGCTGGCGATGTCGGCGCCGCCGAAGCGTTGCACTTCACGCACGCCGGTCGGCGAGGTGACGTTGATTTCGGTCATGTAGTCGCCGATGACGTCGATACCGACCAGGATGAAGCCGCGCTCTTTCAGCGACGGTCCGATGCGGGCGCAGATTTCGCGCTCGCGTTCGGTCAGCTCGGTCTTCTCGGCGCGGCCGCCGACATGCATGTTGGAGCGGGAATCGTGCTCGGCCGGCACCCGGTTGATGGCGCCGACCGGCTCGCCGTCGATCAGGATAATGCGCTTGTCGCCCTTGCGCACATCCTTCAGGTAGCGCTGCACGATATAGGGCTCGCGAAACAGCTGGCCGAACATTTCGAGCAGCGAGGCGAGGTTGCGGTCGGCTTCCAGCAGATGGAAAATGCCGGCGCCGCCATTGCCGTAAAGCGGCTTGACGATGATGTCGCCGAACTCCTTGCGGAAGGCGGCCACCTCGAGCGGATCCTTGGTGATCAGCGTGTCCGGCATCAGGTCGGGAAACTCGGTGACGAAGATCTTTTCCGGGCTGTTGCGCACCCAGGCCGGGTCGTTGACGACCAGCGTCTTCGGATGGATGCGCTCGAGGATATGGGTCGTGGTGATGTAGTTCATGTCGAAGGGCGGATCCTGGCGCAGCAGGATGACGTCCATCTCCGACAGGTCGGTGCGCACCTTTTCGCCCAGCGAGTAGTGGCTGCCCTTCTCGTCGTGCACCTGCATCTCCTCGACGCGGGCAAAAACCTTGCCGTCGCGCAGCGACAGCCGGTCTGGCGTGTAGTGGAACAATTGATGGCCGCGCCGCTGCGCTTCGAGCGACAGCGCGAACGAGGTGTCGCCGGCGATCGACACGGTGGAGACATGGTCCATCTGGACGGCGATTTTGAGCTTCATGGCGGATCCCCAACGCAGTCAACGCATGCGATATAAGGGTCGCGGCGCCTTCTGCCAATCGGGCCACGCCGCTAACGGTCGAAGACCAGCCGCGAGTAACCCAGGAAGGACAGCGTCATGGCCACCAGCGATGCGATGGCAAGCGCGCCCAGTGGTGGCGCCGCCGGCAGCACCAGCAGGATCGCCGAGTAGACGGCGTAGTTGACGATGCTGGTGGCGACGCCGACGCCGCCATAGCGGGCGCCTTCCTGTGTCACTCCCCTGCTCGACGGCGAGAAGGTCAGATGCCGGTTGATCTGCCAGGTGACGCAGAGCGCAAGGCCGATCGAGAGCATGCGGCTGACGAAGGGCCCGAGCGGCGTGACGGCGAGTAGCAGCCACAGCGCCGCCGCGTCGGCGACGAAACCGATGCCGCCTGCGAAGACAAAGCGGACGACGCGTTGCATCGTTCAGGCCGCGCGGGAGGCCTTGCCCCGTTCAGGCTTCCGAACCAAATCGCCCGTGCGGCGCTCGACCCGGCCCGAAGGCATGGAGAGGTAGAAGATCCGCTTCTGTTCGGCGCGCCCACGCGAGACCGAATCGAGGATCAGTCCGGTCACCGCCGCCAGCATGGACAGAAGCAGCAGCCCGACCGACAGCACCCATGTCGGCATGCGCGGTACAAGGCCGGTTTCGGCGAATTCGACCAGCACCGGCGCCATCAGGAACAGGCTCGAAGCCAGGAAGAACAGCGAAAAGGCGCCGAAGAAGCGCAGCGGCTGCGTCTCCTTCATCAGCATGGCGAACATCCACAGGATCCTGGCGCCGTCGCGGAAGGTCGACAGCTTCGACGACGAGCCTTCCGGCCGGCGTCCGTAGTCGAGCGCGATTTCGCTGACCGGCAATTTGAGCTGCGAGGCGTGCACCGACATTTCGGTCTCGATCTCGAAGCCGCCGGACACGGCGGGAAAGCTCTTGACGAAACGCCTGGTGAAGACGCGGTAGCCGGAGAAGATGTCGGTGAAATCGTCGCCGAACAGCCATTTGTAGAGGCTGTTGAAGACACGGTTGCCGAAGGCATGGCCGGCGCGGCCGGCATCGTCGGTGACGCCGCGCCTGGTGCCCACCACCATGTCGCAGCGCTCGGTCAAGAGCGTGTTGATCAGTTGCGGTGCGTCTTCGGGCGCGTAGGTGCCGTCGCCATCGGCCATCAGATAGATGTCGGCGTCGATGTCGGCGAACATGCGCCGCACCACATTGCCCTTGCCCTGGCGCGGCTCGCGAACCACGATGGCGCCGGCCGCGCGGGCGCGCAGGGCCGTCAGATCCTTTGAATTGTTGTCGTAGACATAGATGGTTGCCGCAGGCAGCGTCTCGCGGAACCGCCGCACCACCTCGGCGATGGTCAGCTCCTCATTGTAGCAAGGCAGGAGCACGGCGATGGTGGGTTCACGGCTGATGTCTTGCGGCATTTTCGTCTCCGAATGCCTTGTCGACCATGCGGCCGCGCTCCGGAAACCGGCCGCGTTCAGGCGGTTTTACTATTTATTGAAGCCGTTAAGGCTAGGTTTAAGACCGACTTCACGAGTGTCGATTGGCCTGGAAAGGCCCGGCATTCACGCCAAGGGCGATCGGGATGGGCACGGCAAGGGGAACTTCCACCTGGAAGTCCGATATCGGATTCGCGTTGCTTGCCGCCTTGCTGCTGCTGGCGCTCGAGGTCCAGCAGGGATTCCCGCAACTGGCCAATCCGGCGGGCGACAATGACAGCCTGCTGCAATTGGTCGAGGTCCGCGACCTGCTGGCGGGCCAGGGCTGGTTCGACCTGCACCAGTACAGGATGGGTCTCGAAGGCGGCTTCGTCATGCACTGGTCGCGGCTGCTCGACGCGCCGCTGGCGCTGAGCATCCTTGCCGTTTCGGCCCTGACAGGCAGCACCGCCATGGCCGAACATGTCGTGCAGATACTTTGGCCCGCCCTGCAGTTCTGGCTCGCGATCTTCTTGACCATCCGCGCCGCGCGCGCTTTCGCCGGCCCGTCCGCTGTGTTGCCCGCCGCCGTCGTCGGCGGGGCGGCCTTGTATTACATCGGGATTTTTTCTCCCGGCGCGCTCGATCATCACAATGTCCAGTTGATGCTGACGCTGGCGAGCCTCGCCTTGCTGCTCGAGGCGCCAACGCATCGGCCGGCTGCCCTCGTCGCGGGCATTTGCGCCACGCTGACCCTCGCCATCGGCATGGAAAGCGCGCCCTATGCCGGAGCCCTCGGCGCCGTCGTCGCGCTGTTGTTTCTCGGCAATCGGGAGGGTGAAAGGCTGATCGCCAGGGATTTCGGCCTCGGCGTCGCCGGCGCCTCGGCTCTCATCTTCGCCGCAACCATCCCCGTCTCGTCCTGGGGCCAGGCCCAATGCGACACGTTCTCGGTCGTGCAGTTCGCCGTCACCGGGCTTGCCGGCGCCGGTTTGGCAATCATTGCTTCATGGAAGGCCGCCAACGCGACGGCCGCCCGGCGCCTGATGTCGCTTGGCCTGCTCGCCGTCGCTGTCGCTCTCGTCGTGGTGCTCGTGTTTCCGCAATGCCTGGCGGCGCCCTATGCCCATCTCGATCCGCGCCTGCAGCAAATGTGGCTCGGCTATATCGAGGAGGCGCAGTCGATCGTCCAGCTTGTCGCCGGCGATCCGGCCAGGGCGGTGGCGCGTTTTGCCACGCCATTGGTGGCGATCGTTCTGACGGCGCTCCGCTTCAGCCATGGCGGCTGGCGGCGGCAGGACAGCCTCGTCGCCGCACTGCTGGTGGTGGCGGTCCTGGTCAGTGCCTGGGAAGTGCGCGGCTCGACCTTCTCCATCGCCTTCGCGGTGATCCCGCTTTCGGCCTGGATCACCAAATGGCGGCAGCGGGCAGAAGCCAGCCCGTCCAGTGGTTCCGTGCTCAGGATGGCGGCGGCCTGGCTGATCTCGGTCAACGCCATCTGGTCGGGTGCCGCTCAAGCGGCATCGAGCGCCTTCGCAACCGCTGCTCCCGCCAGGGATGCCGGTGTCGATGCGCCCTGCAACAGCAAGGCTTCGTTCGCCGTGCTTGGCGCGATGGCCCCCGCCACGGTGCTTGCCATCTCCAATCTTGGCTCGCCGATCCTCGCCTTTACCGGTCATCGCGTGTTCGCCGGGCCTTATCATCGCAACGTCGCCGGTAACCTGCTCGTGTTCGACGCCTTGCTGGGCTCGGCCACCGACGCGAAAGCCGTCGTCGAAAGCCACCATGTCGGCCTTGTCGCGCTCTGCCGCGGCAACCCGGAAAGCCGGCTGTTCGCGGCCAGGGCGCCGGACGGTTTTCTGGCCGGTCTGATGCGCGGCAGCGTGCCGGAATGGCTGGAGCCGGTGGCGGAGACCAGGGGCAGCCCCCTGGAACTCTACCGCGTCCGGCTCGGCGGCTGATCCAACCGGCAGCCGCTACTCCTTCCGATACAAGATCATGCCGCCGTGATGCAGCACGCCGTCGACGAACCTGCCATCGGCGGTGAATCCGGCATCGTCCCAATAGTCGATGTGATTTCCCCGGACTTCGTAACGCCCCGATACGCGCTTTCCCGGGTCCCACGCGCTTCGTCGTAGCGGCCATTTGGAAGCAGCTTGTGACGGACATGACCATCGGCTGTCACCCACATGCCGGCATAGGGATGGCTTTGCGCTGGCTGAGCTATGATTTTCTGGTCGGTGTTCTGGTGCCCATCCTGGAGACCTACTGCCCACGCTTTGCCGGCTTCTATCTTTATTATCCAGGCCGTCGCAACCTGGCGCCGAAGCTGCTCGCCCTTGTCGATCACCTGCAGCGCTTCAGATAGCATCGTGGGATCGTTCGCGAGTCTCGAAAATCGGTTGGCGCGATACGTTTCCTAAAGGGTTTGCTGCCAGTCTCGAAATAAATTCCGACGACAAAAGCAGGGACGAGCAGGGACACCGATGCAAACTCCGTTTGGCACCGGTCAGGCAAACAGGGAAAGCACGGATCTGGCGTTCACCGATCCGTTGACCGGGCTTGGCAATCATCGCCGCTTCTTCGACAAGGTCGACCGCCTGATCAGCGACCGCGCCGACGATCCCGCACCCTTCACCGTCGGCATTCTCGACCTCGACGGCTTCAAGCCGATCAACGACCTGTTCGGCCACAAGGCCGGCGACGACATCCTGATCCAGGTCGCCATGCGGCTGCGTGCCTCGATGGACGGTCATTCGACGGTCTGCCGCATCGGCGCCGACGAATTCGCCTTCCTCTATCCCCTGGTATTCTCGGAAGAGGCGGCGGCGGAAAAATCCCGCATGCTGATCGAGATCCTGTCGGCGCCCTATGATGTCGGCGAACGCACCGCCAGGCTTTCCGCCTCTGTCGGCTGCTCGCTGTTCTATTCCGGCGACGAGACCACCGAGATCCTCATCAACAAGGCCGAAACGGCGCTTTACCATGCCAAGCGCTCCGGCCGTGGCCGCGTAGTCGTCTACACCCGCGAGATGGAAGAGGCCGCCAAGCGCGTCACCCGCATCGAGCAGGCGCTGCGCCGCGCCGTCTCCGCCGGCGAGGTGGAGCCGCATTTCCAGCCGATCGTCGACCTCACCACGCGCCGCACCATCGGCTTCGAGACGCTGGCGCGCTGGACCGACCGCGACCTCGGCGCGGTGCCGCCGACCGTCTTCATTCCGATCGCCGAGGAGCGCGGCATCATCGGCCCGCTGTCGCAGCTGGTGCTGCGCAAGGCGACGGAAGCCGCCAGGAGTTGGCCGAAGGACCTGTTCCTGTCCTTCAACCTGTCACCCTCGCAGCTCGTCGATCAGAACACCGGCCTGCACATACTGGCGATCCTCGACCGCACCGGTTTCGATCCGCGCCGGCTGGAGATCGAGATCACCGAGACCGGCCTGATGAACGACCCTGCCTCGGCCGCGCAGATCGTGGAGGATCTGCGCCGCGTCGGTATCCGTGTCTCGCTCGACGATTTCGGCACCGGCCAGTCCTCGCTCGGCCGCCTGCGCGAGTTTCATTTCGACAAGCTCAAGATCGACCGCGCCTTCGTCTCCTCCATTCTCGACGACCGGCCGTCCGAACACATCATTCGGGCCATTCTCGCCATGTGCGAAGGGCTCGGCATGGACGTGGTTGCCGAAGGCATCGAAGAGGAAGCGCAGGCCGACCGGCTGGTCCAGTTCGGTTGCGCCGGCGGGCAGGGCTATCTCTTCGGCAAGCCGGTCGATGCCGACGCTACATTGGGCTACCTCCGCGATTCCTTTCGTGGCGCCTTGCGCGCCAAGGCGATCTGAGCGGCTAAATTCGGCGATGCCGGCCAAGCGGCGATGCCGCTGGCGGGTCTCGCGCCATCGCCAGGCCTTTTTGTCCGACATAAGCCCGAAATAGCGTCTTTTCGCCCTTGCCCGCCGGACGTGTCTGGCTAGGATGCGCGCCGGTTGACCCGGGAGACGAAACTCATGATGCCATCGGCGCGTTTTGCCGACCTCGAAGGCGCTTCGGTGCTGATCACCGGCGGCGGCTCCGGCATCGGCGCGGCGTTGACCGAAGGATTCATGCGCCAAGGCGCCAAGGTCGCCTTCCTCGACATCGCCGACGCGCCGAGCACCGCGCTCGCCGACCGCATCGAGAAGGAGCTCGGCCACCGACCGCTCTACCTCAAGACCGATCTGCGCGACGTCGAGGCGCTGCGCGCCTCTGCGGCAAGGGCGGCCGAGGCGCATGGCGACGTCACCGTGCTGGTCAACAACGCCGCCTGGGACGAACGCCATGCCGTCGAGGACGTCACCGTCGAGTTCTGGGACAACAACCTCGCCATCAACCTGCGCCCGCATTTCTTCACCGCGCAGGCCGTGGCGCCGGGCATGAAGCGGGCCGGCGGCGGCTCGATCATCAATTTCACCTCGACCTCCTACCTGATCAACCATCCAGACATGCCGGCCTATACCGCCGCCAAGGCGGGCATACTCGGCCTCACCAAGGGGCTGGCCGGCAAGCTTGGTCCCGACCGCATCCGCGTCAACGCCGTCGCGCCCGGCTGGGTGATCACCGAGCGGCAGCAGGAGCGCTGGGTGACCGAACAGGCGCTTGCCGCCCATGTCGCCAAGCAATGCATCAGGGACGTCATGCGGCCGGACGACATGGTCGGCACGGTGCTGTTCCTGGCCTCGGACGCCTCGCGGATGCTGACCGCGCAAATGCTGATCGTCGATGGTGGCTTCCTATGAGCCCAGCCAGCAACGTTCCGGCAGTCGCGGCGCTCGATTGGGGCACGACCCGGCTTCGGGCCTGGCTGATCGACGGCGGCGGCAAGGTGCTTGCCGAGCGTCGCGGCGACGATGGCCTGATCACCGCGCGCGAAAAGGGCTTTGCCAATATCCTGGAGGGCCATCTGGCGGCGATGGGAGCGCCGGAGGAATTGCCCGTAATCATCTGCGGCATGGCCGGCTCCCGCCAGGGCTGGCTGGAGGCGCCCTATGTCAGCGTGCCGTCGCCGCTCGGCGCCATTCTCGGCGTCGCCGCCCGGGTGCCAGATCAGAAACGCGACATCCGCATCGTCCCCGGCCTTGCCCAGCGCCTGGCCGACGCGCCCGACGTCATGCGCGGCGAGGAGACGCAGCTTGCCGGCGCTGGCCTGCCGGCCAGAGGCCGCGAACTGGTCTGCATGCCCGGCACCCATTCGAAATGGGTGCTGGTCGAGGATGGCGCCGTCGCCGGCTTCGGCACCTGGCCGACGGGCGAGCTGTTTTCCGTGCTTGCCGCGCACTCGATCCTGCGCCATTCGCTGGGCGAACATCCCAGCCCGGTTGCTCCCGACAATCCGTTCTTCCGCCGCTGGTGCGAAACAGCACTGGGCGAGGGTGGTGATGTCACCTCGCGGCTGTTTGCCATCCGCGCTGCCGGCCTGCTCCAGGATCTCAAGGGCGATGATGCGGCCGCCTGCCTGTCGGGCCTGCTGATCGGCGGCGAGATCGCCTCCGCCCGGCGCCGCCATGGCGCCGGCGCGACATCGGTCGTGCTGGTTGCCTCGGGCGCGCTGGCGGTGCTTTACCAGACTGCGCTCGGCCTTGCCGGGCTAGGTGTGCGCACCGTCGACGCCGACGAAGCAGTACGCGCCGGGCTGATCGAGGCCGCGCGGGAGAATGGCATGATTGCCAGAAGTGGAGCCGCCATATGAGCCAGACCGCACCCTTTCCAAAACTCAAGCGCGGCCTGGTCGCTATCCTGCGCGGCCTCAAGCCCACTGAGGCGATCGCCATGGGCCAGGCGCTGTTCGATGCCGGCATCGAGGCGATAGAGGTGCCGCTGAACTCGCCCGAGCCGTTCTCGTCGATCGCCAGGATTGTCGAAGTGCTGCCGAAAACCGCCCTGGTCGGCGCCGGCACGGTGCTTACGGGGGCCGACGTCGACAATCTTCACCAGGCCGGCGGCCGGCTGCTGGTCAGCCCCAACATCGATGCCGAGGTCATGGGCCGTGCCAGGACATACGGCATGGTCACCATGCCCGGCGTGTTTACCCCCACGGAAGCCTTCCAGGCGATCCGGCTCGGCGCCTCGGCGCTGAAATTCTTTCCCGCCAGCGTGCTCGGCGCATCGGGTATTTCCGCGATCCGGGCCGTGCTACCGGCGCAGACGCTGGTCGGCGCGGTCGGCGGCGTTTCGGACAAGGACTTTGCCGGCTACAAGGCGGTTGGTGTGACGGTCTTCGGACTTGGCTCCAGCCTGTTCAAGCCAGGCATGAGCGTCGATGACGTGGCGGCGCGCGCTCACGCCGCCGTCGCTGCCTGGGACGTAGCATTCGGAGACGCATGATGAACGAGGTTTCGGTTTTTTCCGATCATGTCTGCGAGCTCGGCGAAGGGCCAAGCTACGATCCCGCCACCGATGCGCTGTTCTGGTTCGACATCGTCAACGGCCAGCTCCTGGAAAAGCCCGTGGCCGGTGGTGCGCTGAAGATCCACGAGCTTGGCCAGATGGCGAGCGCCATCGCCATCATCGACGACAAGCGCCAGCTGATCGCCACCGAGACCGGCCTCTTCGTCCGCGACGTCGCGACCGGCCAGATGACGCTGCATACGCCTGTCGAGGCGGACAACCCCCTTACCCGGTCCAACGATTCCCGTGTCCATCCCTGCGGCGCCTTGTGGATGGGGACGATGGGCAAGAGCGAGGCAAAGGGCGCCGGTGCGATCTACTGGTTTTTCAAGGGCGAACTGCGCAAGCTGTTCTCCGGCATCACCGTGTCGAACTCGATTTGTTTCTCCGGGGATGGCGCGCTCGCCTATTATACCGACACCTCGACCGGCCTGCTGATGCGCGTCGCCTGCGATCCGGCGAGCGGCCTGCCCTCTGGAGAACCAAAAGTGTTCGTCGACCATCGCTCGTCCAAGGGCTATGTCGACGGATCGGTCGTCGACCGCGACGGCGTGCTGTGGAACGCCGTCTGGAGCGGCAAGGCGGTCAAGGCCTATTCGCCCGACGGAACATTGCTGCGCGAAGTTGCGATGCCGGTGACGCAGCCCTCGTGCCCGGCCTTTGTCGGCAGGAACGCCGACCGGCTGGCGGTGACGTCGGCCTGGAAGGGCAAGGACGACAAGCAGCGCCAGCTCGATCCGCAGGCCGGCATGACGTTCGTCCTCGATATTCCCGTCAACGGCCGCTTCGAACCGCGCGTGCTGATCGCCTGAACAGGCCGGGCGATTGGCTCCGCGCATATCTATCGTGGTGCTGTCACGCAGGCGTCCGGCTTGAGTCGGTTTCGCGAAAGCCGTTTGCGTCGGCCGTGCGATGCTAGGTGATCGCACCGCCGGGAATGTTCGTCTCATGTCGAGTCACAAGCCAAAGCTGATCCTCGTTCACGAGCCGGTGAAGGCCTGCTTCGACCGCCTGGTCGCCGACGGTCACGCACCGCAGCGCGCGGCCGAGATATCGTCCTATCTGGCGCAATCGACCGACCTCGCCCCCGAATTCGACGCGCTGGCCGCCGCCTGTGACAGGCGTGGCCTCACCTTCGCGGCGGTGGAGCTGGACCATGCCGCGAGCGCGCTCACCGAAGCCGATCCTTCCACGACGCTGGTCTGGACGCTGACCGACGGCATCGCCTATTTCCGGGGCGGCGCCGCACCCGCGCTGGCTCGGCTCAACGGAATGAGGACGATCGGAGCGGACGATGCGCTGTTCGCGCTCTGCCAGGACAAGTTCCGTTCCGGCGCCGTGCTTGGCGCGCTCGGCCTGCCGGTGCCGCAGGCGGGTCTTGCCCGGAATGGAAACTGGCTGGTCGAGCCGCCGGCCTCCGCCGCCGGCTGGTTCGTCAAGCCCAACAGGCTCGGCGCCAAGATCGGCATCTGGCCGGATTCGCGCGTAACCGATCTCGGTCACGCGCTGGAGCTTAGCCGGCGTGTTTTCGCGGCCTATCGCGATGATGTCGTCGTCCAGCCCTATGTCGCGGGCCGCAATGTGCGCGCCAGCTTCCTTGGGCTGACGCCGCAAACCGGTGCCGAGGCGCTTGGCATCGCCTTTGTCGAGTCAGGCGCGGATTTCCAGACCATGGCCGACAGCCTGGCGCTTTATGGCGACACCGGCGAGGCGGCGAAGGCCGCTGGGCATTATGCCGAACCCGAACTCGCTCCGGTCGCAAACAGTCAGCCGGTGGCCGATGCCAGAATCCACACGATTGCCAAACGGTTGATGGACGGGCTCGGCCTGCGGGACGTGTTTTCCGTCGACCTGCGCGTCGAGGCCGACGATACGGTTCATCTCATCGAGTTCGAGGTCTGCCCCGGCCTGCCGTGCTTCGATTTCCGCGCTTATTGCCGCCAGCAATGGGGGCTGGAACTCGTCGACGCGATGGCGGAAACCGCGGCGAACAGGCTCTTTCGCTAGACCCCTTCCACCAGCACGATCTCGCCGTCGGCCACCTTCTGGCGGATCGTCACTGCGCGTTGATATTCCGGCGAATGGTAGCAGTCATGCGCGGCGGCGAGCGATTCGAACTCGATGAGCACATTGCGCGCGCGCCCTGGGCCCTCGGCTTTCTCATGCTCGCCGCCACGGGCCAGGAATTTCGCGCCGAAGCGCTCGAAAGCCGGCTTCGCCGCCGCGACGTAATCCTTGTAGCCTTCCGCGTCGCGCACATCGACGCGGGCGATCCAGTATCCCTTGGGCATTCTTCTTCTCCCTATTCCTTACGCCGAGCGCATTTCGTCGAGGATGGCTTCAGCCGCCGCGCGTCTGTCCGCCGCAGCGACGATCGGGCGCCCGACGACCAGGTGGCTGGAGCCGCTGCGAATGGCTTGCGCAGGTGTCATCACGCGCTTCTGGTCGCCATGATCGCTGCCCACGGGGCGTATGCCGGGTGTCACCACCGCCATGTCGGGCCCGACGAGGCGGCGCACCGCTTCGGCCTCCGCGGCCGAGCAGACGATGCCGCCCATGCCGGCATGCAGCGCCTGTTCCGAGCGCCTCAGCACCAGCGTGTGCGGGTCATATTCATAGCCGGCATCGATCATGTCCTGCTCATCCATCGAGGTCAGGACGCTGACGGCAAGCAGGCAAAGCTCGCTGCCGCGCGCTGCCTCCACCGCCGCCTGCATCGCCTTGGGATAAGCATGTATGGTCAGCATGGTCATGCCCATCTTGACGATGTTCTCGACGCCTTTGGCCACCGTGTGGTCGATGTCGAGCAGCTTCATGTCGAGGAAGATTTTCGTTCCGCCGCTGGCCAGCTCCCTGGCGAAGTCGAGCCCGCCGGCAAAGGCCAGCTGATAGCCGATCTTGTAGAAGGAGACGACACCGTCGAGCTCGCGCACCGCCTGCTCGGCCTCCGTCACGGTCGGCACGTCGAGGCCGACGATCAATCTTTCCTGCATGGATTTGGCCTGCATGGGGTGAGCCTGCATGGTAGCGGCAGTCACGCCTCGACCCTGGTCGACAGCATGCGTGAGGTTTCGATCAGCGTGCGGCATAGGTGCTCCATCGATTTGTGCAGTCTTTCGTCACGGAAATGGCCGTCCCCATCGAAGGCGTCGCCACCCTCCGGCACCGAGCATTCCGGCGTCACCACCTCCATCCGGCAACGCACCAGCACGGCGCGCAGATGATTGATGCAGCGGATGCCGGCAAAATGGCCTTTGGAGGACGAGCAGAGGCCGGCGACCTTGCCGGCAAGCGGCCTGACCGTCTGGCCGCCATCCCGTCGCACCCGGCTCACCCAGTCGATCGTGTTCTTGAGCAACGGCGGGATGGAGCCGTTATATTCAGGCGTCGCGATCAGCAGCCCATCATGGACGGCGATCAATCGCGCCAGCTTCTGGGCGTTTTCAGGGATGCCATTTTCCTTTTCCAGGTCCTCGTCGAGGATCGGCAAGGGATAATCGGCGAGCGAAATGCGGGTCACCTCGGCGCCTTGCACCGCAAGTTCCTTCTGCGCCACGTCGGCGGTCCTGCCGCTATAGGCGCCGCTGCGCACCGAGCCGGCGAAGACGAGGATTTTCGGGATGATCGGCATCGAGTCTCCCATGCTGTCGCGGCAGCTATAGGCGATGCACGGACTGAATCAAATAGCCAAGCTCATATTGTTGCC
Organism: Mesorhizobium sp. Cs1299R1N3; assembly: GCF_037179625.1. Classification (NCBI taxonomy): domain Bacteria; kingdom Pseudomonadati; phylum Pseudomonadota; class Alphaproteobacteria; order Hyphomicrobiales; family Phyllobacteriaceae; genus Mesorhizobium; species Mesorhizobium sp. Cs1299R1N3. The sequence goes on from NZ_JAPYKQ010000006.1 coordinate 194,949, forward strand.
GCTAGACACGGAGGCGCATCATGGACGTCGGAGGCGCGGCGATTTCAAAGTTCAGTATCGGCGGGGTACTCCAGTTCAAAGACCGCTTGGATGACTGCTTGCCTACCTTTTGCCGATCTCACGGACATGGCCATCCACATCCGTCCGCCATCTTTCGAGGCAACAAGAATCTGAAAAGGCTGTCCTTTATAGGAACCACCAGAGTCAGAACCCCATCGCCCTTCTCCCCTCGCGAATCGACCGCCAGCCTGGTCTGGAACAACTGTTGCCGTCCATCCGTTATTCGCTGTCACCAAAAGCGCATTACCGTGCTGCTCAATCGATACACGACAACTGTCACAAGCCCCGGCATTCGAGGCGACTTGTCGCCACTGTCCTCGAAGCGAGATGGGCTCGGCGGCCAATGGCGCCGTTGCCAGAAATACAGAAAAAAACAACAATAGGGAATATACGAGGCGCAAGGGTAGCTCCTTATGCATCCGGAGCCCCGCTATACCGATCAGCAGTTTCTCTATACCTGCAATTAAATATCAAATGATATCGAACGGCGATAAATCACCAATTCGTTTTCCCGGCGAAGCAGGCGGGATACTGGGCGAGAATCCGCGTCAATCGCCGCTGCCGCGCCTGTAGATCCACAGCTGCGTCGGCGGGATGTTGCGGAAGATGAAGTCGAAATGCTTGACCGTGTAGTCGCCGCGGCCGGCCGGGATCGGCGACATCGGACCATAGGTCAGCTGCACGATCGGCCGTCCGGCCGGGATGCGGTCGAGCAGGCTTTCGATATAGGCGATGCGCTGGGCGACCGGGAAGTTGAGCAGCGGCACGCCGGAAACGACGCTATCGAAGATCATCCCGCTTCTCTCGCCAAGCGTGGCGTTGAGGTTGAAGGCATCGCCCTCGATGACGTTGACGCCGGGATAGAGCTGGCGCAGGTGGCGCACGAAATCGGTGGAATATTCGACCGCGTAGAGGTTTTCAGGCCGCACGCCCTGGGCGAGGATGGCGCGGGTGATGACCCCGGTACCGGGACCGACCTCGAGCACCGGCAGTCCGGACTTCGGGTTGACGATCGAAGCCATCTTGCGTGCGGTGATCGAACTGGTCGGAACGATGGAGCCGACCGTCTTCGGCTTGTCGATCCAGCCCTTGAAGAATTTGAGTTCGTCGTCGAACTTCTCGGCAAACGCCTTCCGCAGTCCGTGACCACGTGCCATGCAAGCTCTCCTCAGCGCTCCCCTTGGAAGCTACTTAACACCTGGGTGACGCAAGGCAAGGCGCTGCCCTGCCTGTGTCGTGGATAAGATAGCTTTGGTCGCGTCTCAACGCTCGCCGAAAGATTCGAAAAAGTCCTTCATGCGGGCGAAAAAGCCGCTCGATTGGGGCGAATTGTCCTGCGAGGAGAGTTGTTCGAACTCCTCCAGCAATTCGCGCTGGCGGCGCGACAGGTTCTGCGGCGTCTCGACCGCGGTCTGGATGTAGAGGTCGCCGACATTGGGTTGGCGCAACACCGGCATGCCCTTGCCCTTGAGGCGGAACTGGCGTCCGTTCTGCGTACCTTCGGTCACCTTCACCTTGGTCTGGGTACCGTCGAGCGTCGTCACCTCGAACGAGCCGCCAAGGGCTGCCGTCGTCATCGAGATCGGCACCTTGCAATAGAGATCGGCGCCGTCGCGCTGGAAGAATTCGTGTGGCTTGACGGCCAGGAAGATATAGAGGTCGCCCGACGGCCCGCCGCGCAGCCCGGCCTCGCCCTCATTGGCAAGGCGGATGCGGGTGCCGTCCTCGATGCCGGCCGGGATGTTGACCGACAGCGAGCGTTCCTCGGTGACGCGGCCTTGGCCGGCGCATTTCGGGCACGGATCCTTGATCGTCTGGCCGCGCCCCTGGCATTGCGGGCAGGTCCGCTCGATCGAGAAAAAGCCCTGCGTGGCGCGCACCTTGCCGTGGCCGTTGCACATCGAGCAGGTGACCGGCTGGGTGCCGGGCTTCGCGCCGCTGCCCGAGCATTCCGTGCAGGATATCGAAGCTGGCACGCGGATTTGCGCGGTCTTGCCCGCGAAGGCTTCCTCCAGCGAGATTTCCATGTTGTAGCGCAGGTCGGCGCCGCGCTCGCGGCCGCCGGAAGAGCGGCGCTGGCGGCCGCCCATCATGTCGCCGAAAATATCCTCGAAGATATCGGCAAAGCCACCCGCACCAAAGCCCTGCGCGCCATTCATGCCGCCCTGCTCGAAGGCGGCGTGGCCGAAACGGTCATAGGCCGCGCGCTTCTGCGGGTCCTTCAGCGTCTCGTAGGCTTCATTGATTTCCTTGAACTTGTGCTCGCAGGAATGATCGCCGGGGTTGCGGTCGGGATGGAACTGCATGGCGAGCTTGCGAAAAGCGCTCTTGAGCTCCTTGTCGTCGGCGCCCTTTTGCACGCCCAGCGTTTCGTAGAAATCAGCTTTCATTTTTTCCCGCAGTTCCGGATCAACGTCTTGATGCATGGTGTGCGTCGTTTGCCGGCACGTTGTTCGATTTAGGAGCGGTGCTGCCCGTATGCTAGGGCCGGCGCGAACTTGTCCGTGGTTTTCGGTGATTTTTTCGGCAGCGCGCGCATTTTTTTCAGCGAGGGTTGCAAAAAAGCCCGGCCTTGCGCCGGGCTTTTCGCATTATCTTGCCGTCAGGCCGTTCAGGCCGACTTCTTCTTGTCGTCGTCCTCGTCGATTTCCTCGAAATCGGCGTCGACCACATCGGAGTCCTTGGCGGCATCCGCCTTGGCATCGGCTTCCGCCGCTTCCTTCTGCGAGGCCTCGTACATGGCCTGGCCAAGCTTCATGGAGGCTTCGGCAAGCACCTGGCTCTTGGCCTCGATGTCGGCCGGATCGTCGCCCTCGGCAGCGGTCTTCAGCGCCGCGATCGCATCGGATATAGCGGTGCGCTCGGCCTCGGAGACCTTGTCGCCATATTCCTTCAGCGACTTCTCCGACGAATGCACCAGGGCTTCGGCCTGGTTGCGGGCCTCGACCACGGCGCGACGCTTCTTGTCGGTGTCGGCATTGGCCTCGGCATCCTTGACCATCTTCTCGATGTCGGCGTCCGAAAGACCACCCGACGCCTGGATGCGGATCTGGTGCTCCTTGCCAGTGCCCTTGTCCTTGGCCGAGACGTTGACGATGCCGTTGGCGTCGATGTCGAACGTGACTTCGATCTGCGGCACGCCGCGCGGCGCCGGCGGAATGCCGACCAGGTCGAACTGGCCGAGCGCCTTGTTGTCGGCGGCCATTTCACGCTCGCCCTGGAAGACGCGGATGGTCACGGCCGACTGCGAATCTTCGGCCGTCGAGAACACCTGGCTCTTCTTGGTCGGGATCGTCGTGTTGCGTTCGATCAGACGGGTGAACACGCCGCCCAGCGTCTCGATGCCGAGCGACAGCGGCGTCACGTCGAGCAGCAGCACGTCCTTGACGTCGCCCTGCAGCACGCCGGCCTGGATGGCGGCGCCGAGTGCGACGACCTCATCCGGGTTGACGCCCTTGTGCGGCTCCTTGCCGAAGAACTGCTTCACGATCTCCTGGATCTTGGGCATGCGGGTCATGCCGCCGACCAGGACCACTTCGTCGATCTCAGCGGCCTTCAGGCCGGCGTCCTTGAGCGCCGCCTTGCACGGCTCGATGGTGCGCTGGACGAGATCCTCGACCAGGCTTTCGAACTTGGCGCGCGTCAGCTTCAGCGTCAGGTGCTTCGGTCCGGTCGCGTCGGCGGTGATGAAGGGCAGGTTGATTTCGGTCTGCGTCGTCGACGACAGCTCGATCTTGGCCTTCTCGGCCGCCTCCTTGAGGCGCTGCAGGGCGAGCTTGTCGTTCTTCAGGTCTATGCCCTGTTCCTTCTTGAACTCGGCCGCCAGATACTCGACCAGGCGCATGTCGAAATCCTCGCCGCCGAGGAAGGTGTCGCCATTGGTCGACTTCACCTCGAACACGCCGTCGCCGATCTCGAGCACCGAAATGTCGAACGTGCCGCCGCCAAGGTCATAGACGGCAATGGTCTTGCCTTCCTTCTTGTCGAGGCCATAGGCAAGCGCTGCCGCGGTCGGCTCGTTGATGATGCGCAGCACTTCGAGGCCGGCGATCTTGCCGGCGTCCTTGGTCGCCTGACGCTGGGCGTCGTTGAAATAGGCCGGAACGGTGATGACCGCCTTCTCGACCTTCTCGCCGAGATAGGCCTCCGCCGTTTCCTTCATCTTCTGCAGGATCATGGCCGAGATCTGCGAGGGCGACTGCTTCTTGCCGCCGGCCTCGACCCAGGCATCGCCATTGTCGCCCTTGACGATCTTGTAGGGGACGAGCTTCTTGTCCTTCTCCGTCACCGGATCGTCATAGCGGCGGCCGATCAGGCGCTTGACCGCGAAGATGGTGTTTTCAGGATTGGTGACCGCCTGGCGCTTGGCCGGCTGGCCGACGAGACGTTCGCCGTCGCCCGAGATGGCGACGATGGAAGGCGTCGTGCGCGCGCCTTCCGCATTCTCGATCACCTTCGGCTCCTTGCCATCCATGATGGCGATACAGGAGTTGGTGGTGCCGAGATCGATACCGATTACTTTTGCCATTTTTCTAGTCTCTCCGCTAAGCAGGCTCTCAGGACCCGGTAAGGCGTTCCGACGAAAGCCCCTGTTCACAAGAAATCCCGTCCGGCCACCGGTTCTCCGGCGCCGCACGGCTTGGCGCGTATATAAGAACAGGCGGCATCGCGCGCAAGCATTCTGCGCAAGGCTTCCATGAACCTTTCCACCTCCGCCCGCGACTGATGTCCAGGTGCCGCATGGTGCGGCCCCGGAAAGGAAGCCCCCATGACCAGCAACCCAGAGACTCCATGGTCTCCGGGACCAACAGGAGCTCGGCGCGACCACCGCCTTCGGGACGGGGTCGATGCGCTGGGCTTTCCGCTGATTCCGTTGACCCTGCGCAGGAGCAGGCGTATCGTGACTATGAGGAAAGCAGACAATTCGATCAGGGAAGAACGTGCCGGACCACCGCGCCTTGCCCTGATTTGCGCGGCGATGCCGGGTGTTTCTCCCGTGGCTAACGGGGGTAGCTTCATGTCTCGCGTCCACGGCACGTTTGTGTCTTCTCTCCATTTTGCCGGCGGCTTGCGACGAGCCGCGCATGCAGGCAGCGGCTTGCTGGCCCTGGCACTTGCCGCCAGCCTGTGGCTTGGAGGCGCCGCCCAGGCGCAGGAAACCCAGATCATTTATCCCGGCTCGATGGCGGTGACCGGCTTCCCCGGCACCATCATCCCCAATTTCGACGAGGGCTTGCCACCCGGCGTCGATCCGGTCGACGAGACCTTCATCGACACTTCGCGCGCCAGCTTGCGCGTGTTCGATGTTTCGCACCTGGGCGGCCCGGCCTCCGGCCAGCTCGTCTTCACGCCGCCGCCTTTCGAGGTGACATCAGGCCAGATCGGCGAGGTGTTCGGCCTCGCCTATGATGACGGCGTGCGCGGCGGTGTGCCATCGGGCATTCCCAACCTCTATGCCGCCGCCACCTCGCTGCATGGCGTCGAAATCGTCACGCCGGACGCCGACAAGGACGGCAGGCCGGAGCGGCAGCGCCGCGGCACGGCGGGCGCCACTTTCATGGAGGGTCAGTTCGGCACCGAAAACGGCGGCGGACCGGGCACCATCTGGAAGATCGACGGCATCACCGGCCAGGTCGCCAAATTCGCCGACATCGACACCAACAGCGGTCCCGGCATCGGCAACCTCACCTTCGATCCCGTCCATCGCCAGTTTTTCGCCTCCGACCTCGACACCGGCCTGATCCACCGCATCGACGCCGACGGCGGACCGATCGACACCTTCGACCATGGCGTCGCAGGGCGACCGGCGCATGGGCTGGCTCCCGTCGCCGACGATGGCGCGGTGATGGACATACAGGGCGCCGCCTTCGACACCGAAGACGCCGAGACCTGGGGCTACACCCAGGACGAGCGCCGCGTCTGGGCCGTCTCCTATCATGGCGGCCGGCTCTACTATTCGGTCGGCGAAAAGTCCGAAATCTGGTCGGTGGGCATTGCCCGCGACGGCACCTTCGCCGGCGATCCGCATTGGGAACTGACGGTCAAGGCCGACAAGGACTACGCCGTCACCGACATCGCCTTCGACAACAGCGGCTTCATGTACCTTGCGCAACGCGGCCCGACCGAAAACCGCTACGACTACAGCCGCTTCGCCGATTCCGGCAAGGGCGAGGTCATCCGCTACTTCAGGGAAAACCCGGACGATCCCTCGACGGAATCGATCTGGGTGGAAGCGCCGCAGGAATACGCGGTCGGCTTCCCGCAAGGCAACAGGCAGTCGGCCGGCGGCCTCGACCTGCAATACGGCTACGACGCCGACGGCAATCTCGACACCTCGGTCTGCACCCAGACCTTGGTCAACACCGGCGACAAATTGCGCGACAACCCCGAGCTCGCCGAAAAGCTCGCTGCCGGCGGGCCGCTTGCCGTCCATGGCGTGCAGATCACGCCCAAGGACCTGGTCAAGCCGGCCAACGTGCCGCCCTTCGGCTCCTGGTTCGTCGATTTCGACGGCTATTTCGAGGATCCTGAAGTGGAAGGCCATGTCGGCGACGTCGCCGTCTGGCACCCTTGCGAGGGCCGTGCCGGCTATTATGAGGAAATACCGGGCGGCTATGAGCCCCCCTTCTACCCGCCGGACTTCCCACCGCCCGGCAATCTGCCTCCGTGTCTCGATGTCGAGGACGTGCAGTATTTTTGCACGCCGCATGGCCTCGAGGCCGATCTCTATCTCCATGACCATGCCGGCTTCGGCGGCGATTCGATCAAGGCCCAGTCCAGGACGCCAGGCGTCGGGGTGACCTCACCCATGTCGCATGCACTGGGCAAGCCGTACACGATCGACATCACCGGCCACTATCCGGGCGACAGAGTGGATGTTGGACTTTGCTTCTACAGGAAGTCCGACAAGGACAAGGGTGGCTACTACCCTTGCTGCAAGATGACCTTGCCGCTCCGGACCCCAGCCGTCAGCTGCGAACGTTGAGGAGGCGAAGATGAACAGTCTTGCCCCATCCCCGCTCGCGACCCAAACGCAAAAAACCGTCATGGAGACGATCATGAAACCCCTGTCATATGCCAGGCGCGGTGCGCGCTGGCTGATGGCTGCCGGTATCGCGGTCGCCCTTGCGCCCGCACTGCCGGCATCCGCCGCCCAGACCGTCCAGGCTGTCACCAGCCCAGATGTGCAGCCGTTGCAACTCGACAATCCGCGCATCATCAATCCGGAGCCCGGACGTGTCGTGCCGTTCTTCACCAAGACCGGCGGCCAGCGCAGCTGCGACTATGTCTTCTACACCTTGACCTTCGGCCTGCGCGGCAATCCGCAGGGCTTTGCCGATCCGGGCCTCGAGGCGGCGCTGAAGAAAGCCCAGCTCGAGTTCAAGGATCAGCTTCCGCACGGTCTTTCCATCGTCAACGTGACGGTCTCCGGCGACGGCACCGATGCATCGGGTGGGCCTTTGCCTGCCGCCGTCATCAGCAATTCGGCCGGACCCAGCGATACGGCAACGGTTTCCGATTTCCGGATGTCCGCCAGCGATCTCGATGGCTCGGGCGCACTGAACGAACGCGTCATCACCTTCCGCATCACGGCCAAGATCGACCACGCTGCGTTTCTGGCGCCGCTCAATGTCGACAATCAGGGCCTGATCAAGGTCACCGGCGGCATCGGCACGGGAACCATCATCCCCTCGCAGGATCCGGGCAAGCCGGACGATGGCAACATCGCGACCGGCGAAAAGACCTCGATCCGGATCGACCTCACCAAATGCGACAAGCAACCTCCGCCCCCAACCGACCATGAGTGCTTCAAGGTCGAGCGCGGCACGGTCGACTGCGTGCCCGGCGGTGGTGCCTTCATCTATCACATGCCTGTCGGCCCGGAGATGGGCGGCAAGTGGGTGCAGGTGTCGACGACCTCGTCAGGCATCACCATCATCCCCGACACCCAGAAGGTGCCGGCGGGCGGCGGGGTGCTCAACTGGAAGATCGTCGGCGCGTCACCCGGCGACGTCATCCACCTCATCGTCACCGGCATCGAGACCTATGCCGGACCGAAGGAGGGCTGGGGCCGGTGCTGCACGCAAACCATCGACATCGTCATCCCGCGTGACCAGAGGTGCCCGCCCAGGGACAAGGAGCCGGATCTCAAGGTTGAAAAGCATGCCGATGTCACACGCTGCACCATGGCCGGCGGCTGCGACTTCACCATCCGGGTCACCAATGTCGGCACGGGGCCTTACAACGGCAAGATCGTGCTCGACGAGGTGACGCTGCCGGCCGGCTCGACGCTGAGTTCAGGGCCCAATCCGCCCTGGGTCTGCGCGCCGGGAACCACCCCGATGACGTGCACCTACCCGGTAACCACGCTCAATCCGGGGGCCTTTGTCGACCTCAAGCTCGGCTTCAGGCCGGCCGGAGGCTGGCAAGGCAGCGTACTGCGCAACTGCGCCACCTATAATTACGGCGCCAGCGGCAAGTCGCTTTTCGGCAGCCAGGCCAATGACCGGGGCTGCGCGTCGATCCCGATCTGCCGCCGCGGCGACCGCAACCCGGATTGCCAGCCGCCGGTCGAAAAGAAGGTCGACCTGATCCTCAAGAAGCGTGCCCGCACCGAAGTCTGCACCGCCGATGGCGTCTGCACCTTCATCATCGACATCATCAACAACGGCACATCGACCTATAACGGGCCGCTGACGGTGATCGACAACTACCCAAGCGGCGCGCCGACATCCTCCACCTTCGGACCGAGCCCGCCCTGGACATGCGGCCCGAACGGCCCCGGCCAGTTCCGCTGCGACAATGCCGGCATCTCGCTGCCTGCGGGCGCCTCGACGCCGATCTTCGTCAAGGCGGTCGTGCCGGCCAGCTATCGGTCGGACATGGTCGAGAATTGCGCCGAGGTGAGGGCCATCCCCGGTGAGGTCGATCTCACCAACAACAGGGCCTGCGCCAAGGAACGCATCCGCCATCCCAATGGCGGCCAGCCGACCTTGCGCATCACCAAGGTGTGCAACGGCTCGCTGGCTGGTGCGGCGCTGGTTTCCTGCCGCATCACCATCAGCAGCGTCGGCACGGCTGCCCCCACCGGTCCGGTGCGGGTCAACGATGCCGCCACGCTGGTGTCGGGCGGAGCGCCCGTGCAGATCCAGACCGTCACCCCTGACGGCGCGGAATGGGCGTGCGGACCGGTTCCGGCCAATGCATTGTCGTGCCAGATTCCCGGCGCCGTCATGACACCCGGGACCTCAAGGCACTTCGACGTGACGGTCTCGGCCAATGGCGAGTTCGAGAACTGCGCGCGCGGCTCCTATGGCCCGGCGCAGGGCGACGACGTTGTCTATCCGATCGGCCAGGCCTGCGCCAAGGGCGGCGGCTCCTCGACCATCCGTGTCGAGAAGACCGGCGACCGCGAATGCAGGCTCGGCCGGCCCTGCTCGTTCGACATCACCATCACAAATGACGGGACGAGCCCCTTCTTGGGTCCGGTCCGCATCGGCGATGCGATCGGGGTGGAAGGGCTTGGCCGACTGGAAGGCGTTGCGATCACTTCGATCGACCCGCCCTTCGGCTGCTCGCCGGAACCGACGAGCTTGCCGGCCTCCTGCATCGCCAACCTGACCCTCGGCGCCGGCGAAAGCCAGTCCCACCGTGTGACAGTGGTCATCCCCGACGATGGGCGTCTTGCCAATCTGCAGGGCAACGTCAATGGCCAGAACTGCGTTGGCGTGCTCTCTCCCGACACACGGGTGCAGGGCGGCGCCGACGTGCTGTCCAAGGATGCGACCAGCGTCCAGGGCGATCGCGGCAAGGCCTATGCGTGCCATCCGTTCATCATCACGCATGAGGTGAAGAATGAGTGCTCGCCGGGCTTTGTCATGAACGACGCCGGCCGCTGCGTCTGCCCGGAAGGCACCACCTTCCGCAACGGCCAGTGCACGGGCGGCGGCACCAATGTTCTGCCGTTGCCACCGCCGCCGCGCTGCGTGCTGCTCGAAGGCCAGATCCGCACCGAGGACGGACGTTGCGTCTGCCCGCGCGGCACGGAGCTGGAGAACGGAAAATGCGTCAGGACCGACAAGCCCGAGCAGTGCAGCATCCGTGGTCAGGTCCACGACGCCGACGGCGACTGTGGCTGCCCGCGCGGCACCGAGGTGCGAGACGGCGCCTGCCGTCAGATCCGGCCAAAACCACAGCAGTGCCGCATCCCTGGCCAGTTCCGCAATGCCGACGGTGACTGTGTCTGCCCGCAAGGCACCGAGGTGCGCAACGGCGCCTGCCGCCCAACTCGGCCGAAGCCCGAGCAGTGCGGCATCCGTGGCCAGGTCCACAATGCGGACGGGGACTGCGTCTGCCCGCAAGGCACCGAGGTGCGCGACGGCGCCTGTCGCCCGATCAGGCCGAAGCCCGAGCAGTGCAGCATCCGTGGCCAGGTCCACAACGCGGACGGGGACTGCGTCTGCCCGCAAGGCACCGAGGTGCGAGACCGGGCCTGCCGTCCGATCCGTCCGCAGCCTGACCAGTGCACCATTCGTGGCCAGGTCCATGACTCCGATGGCAATTGCGTCTGCCCGAGGGGTACGGAGGTGCAAGGCAATGCCTGCCGGCGCAAGCAGCCTGACATGCAGCAGTGCGACATACGCGCCCAGGTCCACAACAAGCGCGGCGAATGCGTCTGTCCGCGTGGGACCGAGGTGATCGACGGCGCATGCCGCAAGCCCAGGCAAGAGAGCGAATGCGCGCCGGGCTCGCAGATGGTCAACGGCCAGTGCCAGCCCATCTTCAGGCGACACTGCCCGGAGGGTACGATCGGGCGGTATCCGAACTGCAGGCCGATACGCGGGCAGCCGTCGCTGGAAATCGATCCGGGTCAACTGCTGCAATTGCTGCCGCGACGCAGGCAACAGATCGACCAGCAACAGGATCCGGTTCCAAACAGGGTCTTGAAACTCCAGCAGCAGTAACCATCCGCGTGACGCCAAACGAGAACCACCCGCCGGAGCAATCCGGCGGGTTTTCTTTATGATCAAGGCAGGCGGTGATTGACGGCAACAGGATCGGCTAACGCCGCGACGATACCCCTGCCTGTGGAACCGCTGTACTTGCGCCCTCGACAAGTCGCCGGGAGCGCTTTAGGCAGTCGGTTCGGGGCGACCGTATGAAAGGGCGCCCGGAAAGGCCGCGAGATGAGCAAAAAAACCTTGATCGCACCGTCGGTGCTGGCATCGGATTTCTCGAAGCTCGGTGACGAGGTCGAGGCGGTGGCGGCGGCCGGTGCCGACTGGATCCATCTCGACGTGATGGACGGGCATTTCGTGCCGAACATCACCTTCGGCCCGCCTGTCATCAAGGCGATCCGCAACCGCACCAAGGCCTTTTTCGACTGCCACCTGATGATCGCGCCCGCCGATCCCTATCTCGCCGCCTTCGCCGAGGCCGGTTGCGACGGCATGACGGTGCATGCCGAGGCCGGGCCGCATCTCGACCGCTCGCTGCAGACCATCAGGAACCTCGGCAAGAAGGCCGGCGTCTCGCTCAATCCGGCGACGCCGGAAAGCGCCGTCGAATATGTGCTCGACCGGCTCGACCTGATCCTGATCATGACCGTCAATCCGGGTTTCGGCGGGCAGGCCTTCATCCCGGCAATGGTCGACAAGGTGAAAAGGGTCAAGGCATTGATCGGCGACCGGCCGATCCGCATCGAGATCGACGGCGGCGTCTCTCCGGAAACCGCGCCGCTGGTCACATCTGCCGGCGCCGACGTGCTGGTGGCCGGTGCTGCCATCTTCAGGGGCGGCAGCGTCGAAGCGTACCGCGCCAACATCGAGGCGATCAGGACCGCGGCCGACAAGGCCGCCGGCTAACTCGGCCCGATCGACCGGTTTTCAATTTCGGTCGGTCCAAGAACGTGGTGCGGAGAGTGGCTCCCGGCGTCCGGGCCGAATCAAATCCGTGCAGAAGGCCTGAACCGACCAAACCGCGACTGTCTTTTGCGCGCGGCAGAAAAGATGCTCGCATGGGGACACAAGAAACAGATGACCATGCGTGCATACAAAACGCTTTAAGGTTCTGCTGGTTGTAGAGATATTCGAATTCCCGCGATCGGCGTGCCGATTGGGTATATTTCTTTGTTCTAAAGTACAATAGCGCGATCTTCTGCTTGAGCGGCGGAAGCGTGGCGCTGTATGGTACATGTACAGAAGGGGAATTTCTGACTCGAATTGCCCAACACGACAGTTGGGGACAAGGAGTCGCTTTGACATATGGAGCTGCCAATCTGAACGACGACGGCACGGGCGCCAAGAGTACGCTTGCCAGTACGGTCTATCATCAATTGCGTGATGATCTTCTCGGCGGCGCTCTGGAAGCCGAAAGCAAGCTGCGCGTCGAGTGGGTCGTTTCCAAGTATGGCGCCGGTGCCTCTCCGGTTCGCGAAGCTCTCAATCGCCTTGCCTCGGAAGGCCTCCTCGGCCGCCACGACCAGCGTGGCTTCTTCATCATGCCGGTCAGTGCGGCCGAACTCGAGGAGCTGACGCGCACCCGCTGCTGGCTCGAGGAGCGGGCGTTGCGCGAATCGATCGCCCACCGCACCGCCGAATGGGAAGAACAATTGGTGCTGGCGCTGCATCGCCTGGGGCGCGCCTCACGGCTTTCGCCGCAAAGTACCTCGTCGCTCAATCCGGACTGGGAGAAATTGCATCGCACTTTCCATCGGGTGCTGATCTCGGCCTGCCGGTCGCACTGGCTGGTGGGGTTCTGCGACCAGCTTTCCGATCACGCCTACCGCTATCGGCAGATGGCCAATGACGGCGAGAGCATCCAGCGCGACGATTTCGCCGAACACCGGCTGATTGCCGAAAATGCGCTGGACGGAAACGCGGATGGCGCCGTCCAGGCCCTGATCGATCACTACCAGCTGACCGCCGCCATGTGCATGGAACGCTTCAAGCAAGGCGAGGCGCCAAAGGTCGCCGCCGGTCCGGGCCAGCGCGTCCACCGTTGACGGCTGTTTGATCGGCGCGCTCTGCTGTCCCATCTCTCGAACTTTTTCGGTAGACGCCGGGCAGCCGTTTGCGGCTTGACGGCCGGGCCGGGAAACGCGAACGCTTCGCCGCGTGCCGACCCACGATCGGCGTCGACATTGCTATCACCCCCAAGTGCCGTCACCCCAATTGCGGTCATTCAGGAAGATTTCATGAGCAATCATCTGTTCGATGCATTCCGGTCCCGGATGCCGGCGCCTGGTCATCTGTTGATGGAAACCGATGATGGACGCTCGCTCACCTATGGTGACATGCTGGCGCGGTCGGCGCAGTTCGCGCATGCGCTCCTGCAAATGGACGTCGCGCCCGGCGACCGGGTCGCCGTGCAGGTCGAGAAGAGCCCGGAGATGGTTTTGCTCTATCTCGCCTGCGTGCGCGCCGGCGCCGTCTTCCTGCCGCTCAACACCGCCTACACGCTGGCCGAACTCGGCTATTTCTTCGACGATGCGGCACCCCGGGTCATCGTCTGCGATCCGGCACGGTCGGCGGATATCCGTGGGATGGTCGACCCGTCCGGTGCCATCGTGGTCACGCTCGACCGCAATGGCCGGGGATCGCTTGCGGACCAGGCGTCCCGCCAGTCCTCCGATTTCCACGATGTCGAGCGCGGCGGCGACGACCTTGCGGCGATCCTCTACACGTCGGGAACGACCGGCCGCTCGAAAGGCGCCATGCTCAGCCACGAGAACCTCGCCTCGAACGCGCAGGTGCTGGTCGAGCAATGGCGCTTCACCAGGGACGACGTGCTGATCCACGCGCTGCCGATCTTCCACACGCACGGCCTGTTCGTCGCCACCAATGTCGTCCTGATGGCCGGCGCCTCGATGCTGTTCGAGCAGAAATTCGACGCGGGCCGCATCGTCTCGCTGCTGCCGCGCGCCACCGCGCTGATGGGCGTACCGACCTTCTACACCAGGCTGCTGCAGCAGGAGGGGCTGGATCGCGAGGCGGCGAAAAACATCCGGCTGTTCGTTTCCGGTTCCGCGCCGCTGCTGGCCGAAACGCACAAGGCCTGGAGCGAGCGTACCGGCCATGCCATCCTCGAGCGCTATGGCATGACCGAGACCAACATGAACACTTCCAACCCCTATGAGGGCGAGCGGCGCGCCGGCACGGTCGGCTTCCCCTTGCCTGGCGTATCGCTGCGCATCGCCGATCCCGATTCCGGCAAGCCGCTTGGCCAGGGCGAGGTCGGCATGATCGAGGTCAAGGGTCCCAACGTGTTCGGCGGCTACTGGCGCATGCCGGAAAAGACCAGGGCGGAATTCCGCGCCGACGGCTTCTTCATCACCGGCGATCTCGGCATGATCGATGCCGGCGGCTATGTCCACATCGTCGGTCGCGGCAAGGACCTGATTATCTCAGGCGGTTACAACGTCTATCCGAAGGAGCTCGAAAGCGAGATCGACGCGCTCGACGGCGTCCTGGAAAGCGCCGTCATCGGCCTTGCCCATCCGGACTTCGGCGAAGGCGTCACCGCTGTCGTCGTGCGCTCGCCCGCGTCGCGGATCACCGCGGCCGAAATCCTCGACGCCATCACCGGCCGCATGGCGAAGTACAAGCACCCGAAACGGGTGATCTTCGTCGACGAACTGCCGCGCAACACGATGGGCAAGGTGCAGAAGAACTTGCTGCGCGACAGCTACAAGGACCTCTACGCCTCAACCAAAGTCGGCTAAGCAGATATCCCGCTCCGGCCCGGCGCGACGTGCCGGTTCAGGTCGGGTACAAGAGTTCGACGACATGGTCGGCGATCGCCAGGCTCGCCGTCAGGCCGGGGCTCTCGATGCCGAACAGATTGACGATCTGGCTCGCGCCATGATCGGCTGGACCCTGGATCATGAAATCGGCTGAAGCTTGACCCGGGCCGGACAGCTTCGGCCTGATGCCGGCATAGGCCGGCTGCAGCGCGTCACCCGCAAGATCAGGCCAATAGCGGCGGATCGCCTCGTAGAAGACAGCGCTTCGGCCGGGGTCGACCGTGTAATCCACGCCGTCGATCCATTCGACGTCGGGGCCAAAGCGCGCATTGCCGGCGAGGTCGAGCGTCAGGTGGATGCCGAGGCCGCCTTCGACCGGAACCGGATAGATCAGGCGCGAAAACGGCGAGCGCCCCGGAAGCGCGAAATAATTGCCGCGAGCCAGCCACTGCCGGGGGATGAGCATCCTCGGGAAACCCTCGATCCGGCTGGCCACCGCCTGCGCGTCAAGGCCTGTGGCGTTGACGAAAGCGCCGGCCTCCAAGGCGAAGGTCTCGCCATTGGCATCGCGCGTGTCGATCCGGATCCCGTCGGTTTCGATCGCCGCTCCGGCAACGCAAGTGAGGAACGCGAAGGACGCGCCGGCGGCTTCGGCGTCGCCGCGCAGCGACAGCATCAGCGCATGGCTGTCTATGATGCCGGTCGACGGCGACAGCAACGCGGAAGCGCAGGTCAGCGCCGGTTCCAGGCGCTCGGCCTCGCCGCGCGTCAAAAGCTGGAGATCGTCGACCCCGCAGCGCTTCGCATTGGCCTCGATCGCCCGCAACCTGTCCGCCTGGCCTGGCTCGCTGGCGACGATCAGCTTGCCGGCGCGGCGATGGCCGATATCATGTTCGGCGCAGTAGGCGTAGAGAAGCCGGCGGCCTTCGACGCAGAGCCGGGCCTTCAGGCTGCCAGGCGCATAATGGAGCCCGGCATGGATGACTTCCGAATTGCGTGAACTGGTGACGGTGCCAATCGCGTCGGCCTTTTCGATCACCACCACCTCGCGGCCCGACAAGGCAAGCGCCTTGGCGACTGCAAGGCCGACGACGCCTGCTCCGGCGACGACACAATCGATTGTCCGCATGGCCTCGCTCTCAGCGGGGAGCGACAGCCTCGAACACCTTGTCGCCGCCGATCCAGACGCTTCCTATGCCAAGATCGTCCGACAGCGCAACGATGTCCGCCGCCGTGCCATTGGCGAAGCGGCCGAGCCGGTGCGACTGGCCGATCGCCTGCGCCGGATAGAGCGAGGCCATGCGCAGGGCTTCGGACAGCTCGAGCCCAACGGTGCGGTGCATGAACCGGATTGCAGAGATCATGTCGAGGTCGGCGCCAGCCAGCGTGCCGTCGGCAAGCCTGAGGCTCCCGTCCTTGCGGTAGATGGTGCGGCCGTTGAGCGTGAACGAGCTCATATCGGTGCCGATGGTCGCCATCGCGTCGGTGACCAGCACGATCCTGCCCGGTCCCTGCTTGGCATCGAGCGCGATCCTGATCGTGGCCGGATGGACATGGATGCCGTCTGCGATCAGGCCGGCCGACAAGGTACCGATGTCGATGGCCGCGCCCGCCAGTCCGGGCTCGCGATTGCCGATCTGGCTCATTGCGTTGAAGAGGTGGGTAACGACGCTGGCGCCGGCCTCGGCGAAGGCTTTTGCCGTGGCATGGCCCGTGTCCGAATGGCCGAGGCCGACGATGATCCCGGCCTTGGCCAACGCCCTGACGCGGGCCGCGTCGACGGATTCCGGCGCGATCGTGATCAGCAGCACCGGCAGCTTCTGGCGTGCCGCGACCAGCATGGCCTGGTCGGCGTCCGTCATCGGCCGGATCAGCGCCGGATCGTGCGCGCCCTTTCGGGCGATCGACAGATGCGGACCTTCCAGATGCAGGCCGAGAAAACCCGGCACTTTCTGCAGCGCTGCCGCTTCGCCGGCGGCGATCGCGGCGGCGGTGATTGCGGGCGTGTCGGTGATCAGCGTCGGCAGCAGCGCCGTCGTGCCGAATGGCGCATGCGCGCGGCAGATGGTTTCGATCGAGGCGACGTCGGGATGGTCGTTGAGCATCACCCCGCCGCCGCCATTGACCTGGATATCGACGAAGCCCGGCACCAGCATGCCGCCACCGGTGTCGATGACGCGGATATCCCCGGGAAGCGCGCCTTGCGGCAGCATGGCTTCTACGAGGCCGTCGCGCACGACAAGTGCTGCGCCTTCATGCCAGTCGTCGCCGTCGAAAATGCGGGCGCCGGTCAGGGCAAAACGGTCGCTCATATGGTCTCCGTCACCTTGCGAAGGTTGCGTGGTGCGTCCGGGTCGAGGCCGCGATGCCGGGCAAAGGCCTCGACGAACATGTAGAAGGAGACGATCAGCGTCAGTGGATCGGTCAGTGGGTGACCGGTGGCGACATGCGGCAGGCGCGTGGCGCGATTGACGAGTGCCGAGGTGACGAACACCGGCGCGCCCTTGGCCGCCAGGCTGTCGGCGGCTTCGGCGACGGAGGGCTCGGAGGCGTCGCGCGCGGCCAGCGCCAGCACCGGAAAGTCGGGGCCGATCAGCGCCAGAGGGCCGTGCATGACTTCGGCCGCGCTGTAGGCCTCCGCATGCATGCCGCAGGTCTCCTTGAACTTCAGCGCCGCCTCGTTGGCCATCGCCGCCGACGGGCCGCGGCCGAGAATGAACAGCGACTTCTGCTTCTCGATCGTTTCGGCCAGAACGCTCATCCAGTCGCAGGCGATCGCCTTGCCGAAATGCTCGGGCAGGCGGGCCAGTGCCGCGAGAAGCGCTTCGTCGCCGGTCGAATGCGCCATCAGGGCGAGCCCGGCAACGGCGGAGTTGATGAAGGTCTTGGTTGCCGCGACGCTGCGCTCGGGGCCGGCCAGGATGTCGATGGCGAAATCCGAGGCGCGTGCGAGCGGCGAATCGGCGGTGTTGGTTACGGCGATGGTCAGCGCGCCGCCGGCCCGGGCGGTTTCGGCCATGGCGACGATGTCGGGGCTCTTGCCCGATTGCGAGATCGCCAGGCAGGCCGAGCCGCCGAGCCGGAGCTTGCGGCCGTAGATCGACGCGATAGAGGGCCCGACCGAGGCGACGGCAAGGCCCGCGGTCAGCTCGACGGCATATTTCATGAAGGTGGCGGCGTGGTCGGACGAGCCACGTGCCACGGTGACGACGAAATGCGGGTCGCGTTCCCGGATGCCGCGCCCGGCTTCGGCCAGCACCGCTCCCGAGCCGTCGAGCAGGCGGGCCACGGCCTGCGGGATCTCCTCGATCTCGCGCTGCATATGAGTGGTGTTGGCAATCATGGTCGGCCCTCTTCGCTTGGCCCTGTCAGCCGCAGTTCGGCGACGAAATCATAGGCGTCGCCCCGGTAGATGGAGCGGGTGAACTCGATCACCTTGCCGCTCGCGAGATAAGAAATACGCTCGATGTGCAGGCCGGCAATGGCTGGCGGCACTTCGAGCAGGCGCGCATCGCCATCGCCGAGATTGGCGGCGGAGATGCGCTGCACGGCGCGCACCGGCCGGTTGCCGGTCAGTTCCAGTGCCGCGTAGAGCGAGGAGCCAATGCCGGCCGGGTCGGGCAGCACGCTGGCCGACAGCGAGGCGCGTTCGATCGCCAGCGGCGTATCGTTGGCGATGCGCAGGCGCGCCACGCGCGCCACCAGTTCGTTCGACGACAGGCCGAGCACCATCATCTCGTCGGGCGACGGCGCGTAGAGGCCACGATCGAGCCAGGCCGAGCGCACCGCCATGCCACGCCGCGCCATGTCCTCGGTGAAGGAGGTCAGCCGCGACAGCGACTGCTCGACGCGTTCCATGCGCGGCGCCACGAAAGTGCCGGAGCCGTGGCGCTGCACCAATATGCCGCCCTTGACCAGGTCCTGCACCGCCTTGCGCACGGTGACGCGCGAAATGTCGGCCTTGGTGGCGATGTCGCGCTCGGAAGGCAGCGCGTCGCCCGGGCCGATCAGGCCGCGATTGACCGCGTCCTCGATGCTTTTGCGCAGCTGCAGATAAAGCGGCGCACCGCTTTGCGAGGATTGTTTGAGCGCGGTGAAGATCTGGTCGGCGGCATCGCTCATCGTGTGGCCTCCGTCCTGGCGAACAGACGCGCCGCCATCTGCACCGCACCGCCTAGCGCATCGTCGAGCGGTTCCTTCAGCAGGGCGCGGTAGCGCGCCGACAGGCGCGGCGCATAGAGCGGCGCCAGCCCGCCGAGCAAGCAGAGCGGCGCTTCGGCCGCGAGGTCGAGCGCGCCGAGCGAGGCCTCGACATCGGCGACCGCCTTGTCGAGGATCCAGTTGGCGACGATGTCGCCTTTTTGCGCGTGTTCGAACACTTTCGGCGCGAAGCCGCCGAAATCGCCGGGCTTGGCGTTGGTGGTGAATTCGACCACGTCCTCGGGATTGTTGCGGAAAACGGCCATCATGCTGTCGGTCAGCGGCGAGGCCTGGCGCACGCCATCATGCGCGAGCAATGTCTGTTCCAGGAGGTCGCGGCCGATGCGGGCGCCGCTGCCCTGGTCGCCGACCTGGAACCCCCAGCCGCCGATGGCACGCGATTTGCCGTTCTTGCGCGCCATATAGGCTGTGCCGGTGCCAAGGATCGCCATCGCGCCGTCACCCGAACCGACCGCGCCTTCGAGCGCGATTTCCGCATCTGTCTCGACACGGCTGGTGCTGAACGGCAGGATCGCTTCGAGCTGCTGCCTATAGGTTCCGACATTGGCGCCGGCAAGGCCGAGAATGGCCGGTGTTTGCGGGATTAGCTCGGGATCTTGCCCGGCGGCGATGAAAGCCTGCCGCGCCGCATCGACGATGTTCGAGCGGGCGCCGGTGAGGTCGGTGCGGATGTTGGCGGCGCCGCTTTTGGCGCGGCCGACCACAACGCCGTCCACCGTAGCCAGCGCGGCCCTGCAGCTGGTGCCGCCGCCATCGATTCCGAGCACGAATTTCACGCGATTTCTCCTCCGGGCGGATAATACCAATAAAATACCAATAGCCAAGGGTTAATTTCCGTTTCAAAAAGATTAAGCCGCATTTCATTGAGAAAACTGGGCAATTCGCCGGCTCAGCGATTTCCCGTCCACGAATTCGTTAATGCGTGTGGACAAGTGGTATTTTTTTGGTATTGTTTCGTGGATTGGAGGAACTGGGATGGCCGAACCGCGCACCGAAGCGCCGCATGGGAATGCCGAGGGGCTGGATATCCAGGCTCCCGAAGCGATCCTCGGCTCGCTGGCCGATGCGCAGGTCGAGGCCGCGAAGGCCGTCCGCAACGCCATTCCCTCCATCGCCAAGGCAGCCGAGATCATTGCAGGCTGCCTGAGCAGCGGCGGCAAGCTTGCCTATGCCGCGGCCGGCAGCTCCGGCCTGATGGCGCTGGCCGACGCGCTGGAACTGCCCGGCACGTTCGGCATCCAGCGCGACCGCATCGCCATCCTGATCGCCGGCGGCGACGAAGCCTTCAGGACGCTGGCTGGCGGGCCTGAGGATGATACCGAGGAGGCGTCGACCGCGGTCGCCCATGCCGGTATCGGCGCGGGCGATTGCCTGATCGCTCTTTCCGCCAGCGGCACGACGCCCTACGCGGTGCGCGCCATCGAGGACGCGCGGCGCCGGGGTGCCGCCACCATCGGCATCGCCAACAACAGGGACACGGCTCTGCTCCGGCTGGCCGACACCGCCATCCTGCTCGAAACACCGCCGGAAGTCATCGCCGGCTCGACCCGCATGGGCGCCGGCACGGCGCAGAAAATCGCGCTCAACATGCTGTCGACGCTGACCGCCATTCATCTTGGCCATGTCCATGACGGCTACATGGTGAACCTCATGGCCGACAACATGAAGCTGCGCGACCGCGCGGCGCGCATCGTTGCCGCCGTCAGTGGCCGCGGCCACGAAGAGGCCGCCAGCCTGCTCGAAAAGAGCGGCGGCGCGGTCAAGACCGCCATTCTGCTCGCCGCCGGCGCCGACAGCGCCGACGCGGCGCAGAAGATACTGGAACGGACAGGCCATAAGCTGCGGCCAGCCCTTTCCGCGATCGAGGGGAACAAGGGCTCCAAAGCCTAGGTTCTCATCAAAACCGAACCTGAAAAAGGTCAACAGGGAGACTGAGCATGACAACGAAACTACTGACGGCACTGCTTCTGGGCACCAGCATTCTCGGCTCGGCCGGATTGGCTCACGCCGAGGACGTAACGCTCAACATCGAAAGCTGGCGCGGCGACGACCTTGCCATCTGGAAGGATAAGCTGATCCCGGCCTTCGAAGCCAAGAACCCCGGCATCAAGGTGGTGTTCGCCCCGTCGGCTCCGACCGAATATGACGCCGCGCTCGGCGCCAAGCTCGCCGCCGGTTCGGCGGGCGACCTGATCACCTGCCGCCCCTTCGACAAGTCGCTCGAACTGTTCAAGAAGGGTAACCTTGCAGATCTCTCCGCACTGCCCGGCATGGAAAACTTCTCGCCCGTCGCCAAGTCCGCCTGGCAGACCGATGACGGCAAGGCGAGCTTCTGCGTGCCGATGGCATCCGTCATCCACGGCTTCATCTACAACAAGGATGCCTTCGACAAGCTCGGCATCAAGGTGCCTCAGACCCGCGACGAGTTCTTCGCCGCGCTCGACAAGATCAAGGCCGACGGCACCTATATCCCGATGGCGATGGGCACCAAGGACCTCTGGGAAGCCGCGACCATGGGCTACCAGAACATCGGCCCCAACTACTGGAAGGGCGAGGACGGCCGCGCGGCGCTGATCAAGGGCGATCAGAAGCTGACCGACAAGGACTGGGTCGCTCCCTACGAGGAACTGGCCAAGTGGAAGCCTTATCTCGGCGACGGCTTCGAAGCCCAGACCTATCCGGACAGCCAGAACCTGTTCACGCTCGGCCGCGCCGCCATCTACCCGGCCGGCTCCTGGGAAATCGGCCTGTTCAACACGCAGGCCCAGTTCAAGATGGGCGCCTTCCCGCCGCCGGTCGAGAAGGCAGGCGACACCTGCTACATCTCCGACCATACCGATATCGGCATGGGCCTGAACGCAGCCTCCAAGCATGCGGACGCGGCCAAGACCTTCCTGTCCTGGGTGGCCTCGCCGGACTTCGCCACCATCTACGCCAACGCGCTGCCGGGCTTCTTCAGCCTGAACTCCGCACCGGTGAAGATGCAGGACCCGCTGGCGCAGGAATTCGTCTCCTGGCGCGGCAAGTGCAAGTCGACGATCCGCTCGACCTACCAGATCCTGTCGCGCGGCACGCCGAACCTCGAAAACGAGACCTGGGTTGAATCGGCCAACGTCATCAACGGCACCGATACGCCCGAAGCCGCGGCCAAGAAGCTGCAGACCGGCCTCGACAGCTGGTATAAGCCGGCCAAGTAAGGGCTCAGCAACGGAGCCGGCTGGGCGCATGCCCGGCCGGTTCCGGATTATCCTGTTCCATATTGCGATTGTCGGCTCTGCCTCACGGCTTTACCCTGCTCTTGTCGGGGAAGGCTAGCTGATCAGTCGCAGGCCTTTGTCTTGCCGCGCCGGGCAAGGTTTGGGCCATGTATCGAGGCATTATCTAGCATCACATCGTCTGGAACCGAGAGACGGCGGGGACCGAACTCATGGCCGCACAAACACGACCGAAAAGACCGTTCCGCTGGCATATCGCCGTCTTCCTGGCGCCGGCGGTGCTGGTCTATACGGCGATCATGATCCTGCCGCTGGCCGGCACGCTGCAGCTTTCGCTGTTCCGCAACGTCGACCAGTCCCAGGTCTTCGTCGGCCTGGACAATTTCCGCACCCTGTTCGGCGACCCCAACTGGTCGGTGAATTTCTGGAACGCGCTGCGCAACAACGTCTGGTTCTTCATCATCCACATGCTGGTGCAGAACCCGGTCGGCGTGCTTTTGGCCGCCATCGTGTCCAGCCCGAAGCTGCGATTCTCGGCCTTCTATCGCACCGCCATCTTCGTGCCGACCATCCTGTCCTTCGTCATCGTCGGCTTCGCCTGGAAGCTGATCCTGTCGCCGCTGTGGGGCGTTGCGCCGCATCTGCTCGACTTCGTCGGCCTGAAAAGCCTGTTCACGCCGTGGCTCGGCAAGGAGCAATACGCGCTGACCGCGCTCAGCCTGATCTCGGTGTGGCAGTTCATCGGCATCCCGATGATGCTGATCTATGCCGCGCTGCTGTCGATCCCCGAAGAGGTGATCGAGGCGGCCGAATGCGATGGGATCACCGGCCTGTCGCAGTTCTGGAAGATCAAGCTGCCGCTGATCCTGCCGTCGATCGGCATCATCTCGATCCTCACCTTCGTCGGCAATTTCAACGCCTTCGACTTGATCTACACCGCACAGGGCGCGCTCGCCGGGCCGAACTATTCGACCGATATTCTAGGCACCTTCCTCTACCGCGCCTTCTTCGGCTTCCAGCTGCAGGTCGGCGACCCCAACATGGGCGCGACCATCGCCACGATCATGTTCCTGATCATCCTCGGCGGTGTCTGCGTCTACCTCTTCCTCATCCAGACGCGCCTGCGTCGCTACCAGTTCTGAGGGCGGAGATGTCACGGCTGAACACCCCCCTCTGGCCTGCCGGCCATCTCCCCCTCAGGGGGGGAGATCAGATGTCACTACTGCTTTCGCCAATCGTCAACGTTGCAAAGTGGGCGGCAAGGCCAACGCTGCCGATCTCCCCCCTTGAGGGGGAGATGGCCGACAGGCCAGAGGGGCGCGCCTTGGAACCAGCCTCTCTGCGCGCTTGGGAGTTTTTCCAATGAGCATCGCCACCCGTTCACTGCCCCGCACCATCGGCGCCCACGCGATTCTGCTGACCTACACGGCGATCGCGCTTTTCCCGGTGGTTCTGGTCATCATGAATTCGTTCAAGTCGCGCGCCGGCATCTTCGGCGCGCCGCTGACGCCGCCGACGCCGAAAACCTTCGACATGATCGGCTACACCACGGTGATCGGCCAGGGTGATTTCATCCATTATTTCCAGAACAGTCTCGTCGTCACCGTCGGCTCGTTGTTCTTCGTGCTGCTGTTCGGCGCCATGGCTGCCTTCGCGCTGTCGGAGTACCGCTTTCGCGGCAACACGCTGATGGGGCTTTACGTGGCGCTCGGCATCATGATCCCGATCCGCCTCGCCACCGTCGCCATCCTGCAATTGATGGTGGCGAGCGGGCTGGTCAACACGCTGACCGCGCTGATCCTGGTCTACACCGCGCAAGGCCTGCCGCTTGCTGTCTTCATCCTGTCCGAATTCATGAAGCAGGTCTCCGACGACCTGAAGAATGCCGGCCGCATCGACGGCCTGTCCGAATACACCATCTTCTTCCGCCTGGTGGTGCCGCTGGTGCGGCCGTCGATGGCGACGGTCGCAGTCTTCACCATGATCCCGATCTGGAACGATCTGTGGTTCCCGCTGATCCTGGCGCCGTCGGAAGAGACCAAGACGGTGACGCTCGGCGCCCAGCTTTTCCTCGGCCAGTTCGTCACCAACTGGAACGCCATCCTGGCCGCGCTGTCGCTGGCGATCCTGCCTGTGCTGATCCTCTATGTCATCTTTTCGCGGCAGCTGATCCGCGGCATTACTTCCGGAGCCGTCAAGTGAGTTCAGAATCACCCCTTCGCGTCCCAGATCCCCTCCGAGTAATCGTCGCCGGCCTCGGCAATATGGGCCGCAGCCATGCGCTGGCCTATCACACCAATCCGGGTTTTCAGATCGCGGCGCTGGTCAATCGCTCCGACGTGCCGCTGCCTAGCGGGCTGGCCGGCTATGGCATCAGGCGGTCCTTCGACGACGCCCTGCGCGACGAAAAACCCGACGTCGCCTGCATCGCCACCTATTCCGACAGCCACGCCGACTATGCGGTGAAGGCGCTCGAGGCCGGCTGCCATGTCTTCGTCGAAAAGCCGCTGGCAACCACGGTGGCCGATGCGGAACGCGTCGTCGCGGCGGCCAAGGCCAATGGCCGAAAACTGGTGATCGGCTATATCCTGCGTCACCACCCGTCCTGGATCCGATTGATCGCCGAGGCGCGCAAGCTCGGCGGCCCTTACGTCTTCCGCATGAACCTCAATCAGCAATCCTCGGGACATACCTGGGAGACGCACAAGCAGTTGATGCGGACGACATCGCCGATCGTCGATTGCGGCGTGCACTATCTCGACGTCATGCTGCAGATCACCGACGCCAAGCCAATCGAGGTGCGCGGCATGGGGGTGCGGCTGACCGACGAGGTGGCGCCCTCCATGTACAATTACGGCCATCTGCAGGTGCTGTTCGATGACGGTTCGGTCGGCTGGTACGAGGCCGGCTGGGGTCCGATGATTTCCGAGACGGCCTTCTTCGTGAAGGATGTCATGTCGCCCAAGGGCTGCGTGTCGATCGTCATGAAGGAGGGCGTGAAGTCCGACGACATCGACACCCACACCAAGACCTCGACCATCCGCCTGCACAGCGCCGAAACCGGGCCGGACGGCAAGTTCGCCAGGCCGGACGAGATGCTGTCGATGGCAGGCGAACCCGGTCATCAGGACCTCTGCGATCTCGAACAGGCTTTTGTCCTCAAGGCAGTCCGCGAGGACGTCGATCTCACCAGACACATGGACGACGCGGTGCGGTCGCTCGCCGTCTGCCTTGCCGCCGACGAGAGCGTGCGCAGCGGCAAGGCGGTGCGACTGTGACCAGGCTGTCGTCGTCAGCGCCCTACGGCGCCCCCCTCTGTCCTACCGGACATCTCCCCCTCAAGGGGGGAGATCGACTGTCTCGGTTGCCTTCGCCAATCACCAACATTGCAAGAAGAAAGCCTGGGTCGACGCTGCCAATCTCCCTCCTTGAGGGGGAGATGGCCGGCAGGCCAGAGGGGGGTGCTTTCGCGCCCACTCATCAATTTGGAGGACTGCCGTGGGCTCGTTGAAGATCGAGAACGTGAAGAAGGCCTTTGGGCCGGTCGAGGTGCTGAAGGGCATCGACCTCGAAGTGACGGATGGCGAGTTCGTCGTCTTTGTCGGCCCTTCGGGTTGCGGCAAGTCGACCTTGCTCCGCGTCATCGCCGGTCTGGAGGATTCGACCTCGGGCCGGGTGCTGATCGATGGCGACGACGTCTCCGTCACGCCGCCGGCAAAACGCGGCATCGCCATGGTGTTCCAGACCTATGCGCTTTATCCGCATCTGACGGTGAAGAACAATATGGGCCTCGGCCTCAAGCAGGCGCACACGCCGGCGGCGGAGATCGATCGCCGCATCGGTGTTGCTTCGTCCATGCTGTCGCTGGAGCCTTATCTCGAAAGACGGCCGGCGGAACTCTCCGGCGGCCAGCGCCAGCGCGTCGCCATCGGCCGCGCCGTGGTGCGCGAGCCAAAACTGTTCCTGTTCGACGAGCCGCTGTCGAACCTTGACGCGGCACTGCGCGTCAACACGCGGCTGGAAATCGCGCAGCTGCATCGCCGGCTCAAGGCGACGATGATCTACGTCACCCACGACCAGGTCGAGGCGATGACGCTGGCCGACAAGATCGTCGTGCTCAACGCCGGAAAGATCGAGCAGATCGGCGGCCCGATGGAGCTCTACAATTCGCCGGCAAACGAGTTTGTCGCCGGCTTCATAGGCTCGCCGAAGATGAATTTCGTCGACGGCGCCCGGCTCGGCGAGACAGCCAAAACCATCGGCGTGCGGCCCGAGCACCTGACCGTCGATCCCAAGTCAGGCGCCTGGAAGGGCACTGTCGTCCATGCCGAGCATCTCGGCGCCGACACCAATCTTTATCTGGATTGCGAGAAGGCCGGGCTGATCACCGTGCGGATTTTCGGTGTGTACGACGCGGAACCGGGCGCCACGCTTTATGCGACGCCGGATGCGGCGAAGACGTATCGGTTCGGGGCGGATGGGAAGGTGCTGAAGTAGGACGCGCCGGTACTTCTTCCTTCTCCCCTTGTGGGAGAAGGTGGCCTCGCGAAGCGAGGTCGGATGAGGGGTGCTCCAGCTTGGCACCGACGGCATTCCGTCACCCACCCCTCAACCGTCTCGGCGCTGCGCGCCGATCCACCTTCTCCCACAGGGGGAGAAGGAAGAGGCGCTTAAACGTCAGCCTTGAACGTCTGCTTCTGCTGTCCTAGCCCTTCGATCCCCAGTTCCACCACGTCACCTGCCTTCAAGAACACTGGCGGCTTCATGCCGAGGCCGACTCCAGGCGGGGTGCCTGTTGAAATAATGTCGCCGGGGTGCAGCGACATGAACTGGCTGAGGTAGGAGACGAGATAGGCAACGCCATAGACCATGGTCCTGGTCGAGCCGTTCTGCATCGTCTCGCCATTGACCGTCAGCCACATTTTGAGGTTGTGCGGGTCGGCCACTTCGTCCTTGGTCACCAGCCACGGGCCGGTCGGGCCGAACGTGTCGCAGCTCTTGCCCTTCGTCCACTGGCCTTGGCGCTCGGCCTGGAAGGCGCGTTCCGACACGTCGTGCGCGACGCAATAGCCGGCGACGTAGTCGAGCGCATCGGCTTCGCTGACATATTTGGCTTTTCTGCCGATGACCACGCCGAGCTCGACTTCCCAGTCGGTCTTCTCGGAACCACGCGGGATCAGCACGTCGTCGTCCGGGCCGACGATGGCCGAGCTTGCCTTCATGAAGATGATCGGCTCAGGCGGCACGGTGGCGCCGGTTTCCGCGGCATGGTCGGAATAGTTGAGCCCGATGCAGATGAACTTGCCGGTGCCGGCAACGCAGGCGCCAAGGCGCGGCTTGCCGGAAACCACCGGCAGCGACTTCGCGTCGAGCTTCGACAGCATATCCAGCGAGGCCGGATGAAGCGTGGTGCCGGCAATATCGGCGACATGGGCGGAGAGATCGCGGATCGTTCCATCCGCATCGAGCAGGCCGGGACGTTCGCTCCCCATCTCGCCATAGCGCAGCAGTTTCATGCATCTTCTCCTGATTGCGGCCTCGTGGCCGTTCTACAAACTCTCCGCCGAGGCATCAGCCCTTCTGGAACCGGGCGGACCGTAGCCACCGGCCTGCTTCACGACAAGCGCGGACAGCCTGTTTTGACGGCCGGCGAGCGGGATTTTCAGACTTCGCGATCCTTCGTCAAACCCGATCTTCCAGTTTGTCTCCAGACGGCGCTCAGATCGACCAGCCGCCGTCGATATTATAGGCCTGCCCCGATGTGTAACTGGCGCCGGCCAGGTAGACGGCGAGATCGGCGATTTCCTCCGGCGTGCCGAGCCGGCCCATCGGCTGGCGGGCGATGAAGGCGGCGCGGGCGGCGTCGTAGTCGCCCTGGGCGTGCATGCGGTCCTGCAGCGACGGGCTTTCGACGGTACCGGGGCAGATGGCATTGCAGCGTATGCCCTTGCCGACATAGTCGGCCGCGACTGACTTGGTCAGGCCGATGACCGCCGCCTTGGTGACACCATAGGCGAAGCGGTTCGGCACGCCCTTGGTCGAGCTGGCGAGCGAAGCCATGTTGATGATCGATCCGTCGCCGCGCTCCAGCATGCCGGGCAGTACCGCCCGGATGGTGCGGATCATGGCGCGTACATTGAGATTGAAGGCGAAATCGAGATCGGCGTCCTTCATCTCCAGGATCGAGCCCGAATGGACGAAACCGGCGCAGTTGAACAGCACATCGACGGCGCCGATCTCGGCAAAGGCGGCATTGACCGCCTCGTCGTTGAGCACGTCGACCTTGCGGGTCTTGATGCCGGAGGCCTTGGCGAGTTCCGCCAGCAGCGTCTCGTTGATGTCGGTGGCATGGACGGTGGCGCCGGCCTTGGCGAAGGCCAGCGCGCTTGCCTTGCCGATGCCTTGCGCCGCCGCCGTGATGACAACGACCTTGCCTGCCAGATCCGCCATATCTTTTCCTCGCCTGCTTGGGTCAATTGCCTTTATCGGCGGCCGGCGAAGGCGTCATGTGCCAGTCAGGCGCGATTGTGCGGCCTGTGCCAGTTCACTGATAAAGATGTTTTTTCTCGTTAAAGAACATATGTTCGGGCGTCAAGCCCGAACGCGATCAACAACCGCAACAGAGCTCCAGGCATGTCGTTGTCCCAAAACCGCTGCGCACTTTTGGGCGACATGCCTTAGTCCCCATAAGGCACCCAGACGTTCTTCACCTCGATGGCGCGGCGCAGCAAGGCATCGCCGGCGGCTTCTTCCGAAGCCCAGTCGAGGCTGCGGCCATTGCCGCTCCAGACGCGCTTGAGGTTGCCGATGGAGTCGGCTTCCGCCTTGGCGCAGGTCTCGGCGTCAGTGAACAGCCAGAGCCCGTCGACGTCGTCGTGCTTGGCCAGCACGCCGGCAAGTTCGGCGCTGCGGCCGGTTACGATGTTGATGGCGCCGGCCGGCACGTCGGAATATTCGATGACCTGATAGAGATCGGTGGCGAGCAGCGGATAGCGCTCGGATGGCACGGCGATCACCGTGTTGCCCATGGCCAGCGCCGGCGCGACCAGCGAAATAAAGCCGAGCAGGGGCTGATTGTCCGGCGCGACGATGCCGAGGACGCCGACCGGCTCATGCAGCGCCAGCGTCACGGCTCGGGCCGGCGGCTGATGCACGCGCCCCTCGAACTTGTCGGCGAGGCCGGCATAGAGGAACAGCCGTTCGATCGAGAGTTCCACCTCGTCCCGCGCGGCCTTGGCATTGGCCCCGGTCAGTTCTGTGAGGCGGGCGGCAAACTCGCTTGCACGGCCGGAAAGATTCTCGGCCAGGTAATAAAGCACCTGCGACCTGTTGTAGGCGGTCGCCTCCGGCCAGCTCTTGCAGGCGCGGGCAGCCGAAACCGCATCGCGGATATCCTTGCGGTTGCCGAGCCCGACTTCGCCGGCGAGTTTGCCCTTGGCCGTCGCGACGGCAATCGAGTAATTGCCGTCCGGCCGCACCTGCTTGCCGCCGATGAACAGCTTTGCCGTGCGGTCGATTGCCACGCCATCGGCCTGCTCGACGGGCTGCGCGGAGGATGTCGCCGGCTTGATCACCGGGCCGAGCGGCAGTTTCGCCGCGAGATATTCGAACATGCCCTCGCGCCCGCCTTCGCGGCCGAAGCCGCTCTCGCGATAGCCGCCGAAGCCGCAGGCGGCGTCGAACATGTTGGTGCCGTTGACCCAGACCACGCCGGCCTTCAGCTGCGGCGCCACATGGAGGGAAAGATTGACGTTCTCGCTCCACACCGAGGCCGCCAGGCCATAGCGCGTGTTGTTGGCGAGCTCGATCGCTTCCTCGGTGTTGCGGAAGGTCATGGTGGCGAGCACAGGCCCGAACACCTCTTCCTGCGCCAGGATATTAGCCGGCGAAACGCCAGTAGCGAGCGTCGGCAGGTGATAGTAACCCGACGACGGCAGCGTTGCATCCGGCTGCCAGCAGACGGCGCCCTGCCTGGCGCCCTCGGCGATCAGTCCCTTGACGCGGTCGAGCTGGGTCAGGTCGACCAGTGGGCCGATATCGGTGTTCTTGTCGAGCGGGCTGCCGACACGCAGCCGGCTCATCCTGACCTTGACCTTGGCGATCAAGGCGTCGGCGATGCCTTCCTGCACCAGCAGGCGCGAACCGGCGCAGCAGACCTGGCCCTGATTGAACCAGATGCCGTCGACCAGCCCTTCCACGGCGCTGTCGAGATCGGCATCCTCGAAGACGATGAAGGCCGATTTGCCGCCGAGCTCCAGCGACAGTTTTTTGCCCGAGCCGGCGGTGGCCTTGCGGATGATCTTGCCGACTTCGGACGAGCCGGTGAAGGCAATCTTCTGGGTGCCGGGGTGGTTGACGATCGCAGCACCGGCTTCCGGACCGCCCTGGACGATATTGACGACGCCGTTCGGCACACCGGCGCGTTCGCATATCTCGGCGAACAAGATGGCGGTGAGCGGCGTGAATTCGGCCGGCTTCAGCACCACGGTACAGCCCGCCGCAAGCGCCGGCGCGATCTTCCAGGCCAGCATCAGCAGCGGAAAGTTCCACGGGATGATCTGGCCGACGACGCCGACACCCTTGTGGCCGGGAAAATCCCGGTCCAGCGCCTGCGCCCAGCCGGCGTGATGAATAAAATGGCGGATCGCCAGTGGCACGTCGATGTCGCGGCTTTCGCGGATCGGCTTGCCGTTGTCGATTGTCTCAAGCACCGCGAACAGCCGCTGGTGGCGTTGCATCGCCCGGCCGATGGCGTAGAGCACCTTCGCGCGCTGGTAGCCGGTGCCGGCGCTCCATTTCGGCAGCGCCTTGGTGGCTGCGGAAATCGCGGCGTCAATATCGGCGGCATTGGCGTCGGAGACTTTGGCCAGCAGCTTGCCGGAAGATGGTTCGCTGGTGTCGAAGGTCTTGCCGCCGCTGGCGGCTTTCCAATCGCCGCCGATGAACAGCGCCTTGCCGAAATCGCGCGCCGCGAGCCAGGCATCCGCCTCGTTACGAGCCTCCGGCGCCGGGCCGTATTCCATGGCGTGATAGCGTTCGAGAATGTTCATGGATTTGTTCCTTGCAGGCTGATCCGAAGCCTGGCACCCCTCATCCGACCGAGCTTCGCTCGGCCACCTTCTCCCACAAGAGCAGAAGGGAAGGCGCACGACTGCGGGCCAGCGAGTTGATCACGATAGTATTCTATCGACAGGCCGAGGCAGAGCTTTTCCTTCTCCCCTTGTGGGAGAAGGTGTCGCCGAAGGCGACGGATGAGGGGTGTTCCAGCCATCACCGCGTCGATCAGTTCAGGCCATCGCGTGGCGATGATTGGCCGAATAATGCCCGGTCAGATGGTGCTCGAGCTGGCGCTCGATGTCGGTCAGCAGGCTCGAGGCACCGAAGCGGAACAACTCCGGTTCCAGCCACGGCCGGCCGAGTTCTTCCTTCATCAGCACCAGCCAGTCGAGCGACACTTTCGCGGTGGAGATGCCGCCGGCCGGCTTGAAGCCGATGAGATAGCCGGTTTCCTCGAAATAGGCCCTGATGGCGCGCACCATGGCCAGCCCGACGGGCAGCGTGGCGTTGACGCTCTCCTTGCCGGTCGAGGTCTTGATGAAATCGGCGCCCGCCATCATCGCCACCATCGAGGCAAGCATGACGTTGCGCAGCGTGGCGAGGTCGCCGGTGCCCAAAATGACCTTCAGATGCGCGTCACCGCAGGCGGCGCGCATCGAGACGATTTCGTTGTAAAGCTCGCGCCACTTGGCGCCGAACACCAGGCCGCGCGGAATGACGACATCGATCTCGTCGGCTCCGTCCTTCACCGAGGCCTCGATCTCCTGCAGCCGGGTCGACAGCGGCGCCAGACCATGCGGGAAGGCGGTGGAGACGGCGGCGACATGGATGCCGGTGCCGCGCACGGCGTCGACCGCCGTGGAGACGAAGGGATGATAGACGCAGACTGCGGCCGGCCGGATGGTTTCGCCCGCAATGCCGAGGCCTTCCATGATGTCGCGGCGCAGCGGGTTGATCGCCTTGGCGCAGAGCCGGCGCACGCGCTCCTCGGTGTCGTTGGAGTTGAGCGTCGTCAGGTCCATGCAGGCGATCGCCCGGAGCAGCCAGGCGGCCTGGTTGTCGGCCTTGATCGAGCGCCGCTTGGTCAGGCTGGCGACGCGGCGCTCCAGCGCCGAGCGGTTGACGCTGCGCACCGATTCCAGAAAACCAAGGTCGAGTTTCAGGCCTGGATTGCGCGCGATGTGATGGTCCAGCGGCACCGGCGTATTGGCGGCTGCGCGTGCCGGCAGCGGCGTCACCTTGGTGCCAAGATCGGCTTCGCGGATTGTGCTGCTCATCTCCTGCCCTTTCGTTCAGCGGCGTGCGCTCTTGGTGCGCATCGTTCTCCCAAAGCCTCGACACTTTTGGGCGACACGCACTACGATAACCCGCGAAGCCGCGCTTCACGAGTCCTCAGGCGAGGGATAGCTGAAAAAGGTCGCGAAAGCAGCTGATTTTTGACCGGAAGGTCAAAATCAGGTTTCCGGGAGACGCGCCGGCCTCAGCCGACGAAGGCCCGTTCGACGACGAAGCTCGCGGGGTGGCTGAGCGAACCTTCCTGGAAGCCGAGGCTTTCGGCCAGCTCCTTGACGTCCTTCAGCATGTGCATCGAGCCGCAGATCATGATGCGGTCGGTCTCGGGATCGAGCTTCTCGATGCCGAGATCACTGTAGAATTTGCCGGAGCCGATCAGCGCGGTGATGCGGCCTATGCGTGCCGACTCCTCGCGGGTCGTTGAATTGTACAGCGTGACCCGGCCGGCGGTCAGCTCGCCGATCAGCGGGTCGCTTTCCAGTGCCGCCACCAACTCCTGGCCGTAGATCAGCTCGGCATTGTCGCGGCAGGTGTGGGTCAGGATCAGCTGATCGAATTTCTCGTAGGTGTCGGGGTCGCGCAGCAGGCTGGCAAAGGGCGCGATGCCGGTGCCGGTCGAGATCATGAACAGGCGCTTGGCCGGGGTCAGCGCGTCGACAACCAGCGTGCCGGTCGACTTCTGGCGCATGATGACCGTGTCGCCGACCTGGATCTTCTGCAGTTCCGAGGTCAGCGGGCCGTCCGGCACCTTGATCGAGAAGAATTCCAGCTCTTCGTCCCAGGCCGGGCTGGCGACGGAGTAGGCGCGATATACCGGCTTCTCGGCATTGGGCAGGCCGATCATCACGAACTCGCCCGAGCGGAAGCGCAGCGACTGCGGGCGCGTGATGCGGAACGAGAACAGCCGGTCGGTGTAGTGCTTCACCGAGACGACCGTCTCGGCATAGACATTGGCCGGAATCGGAAACTGCAGCGGGCGGGCTTCAGCGGTATTGAACGCGGGCGTGGTGTTCATCAATTACAACCTTCTCGCCCAATTACAGACGCGGGCGCCAAACTTTCCCGTGCGCGCCCGAACCATTCAGGTTCCGGCGTGCCATGCACGCTACCGAAGCGGTAAGCTCTTGTGTCCGGAATTTATTAGTATACAAACGATATTTGCGTCAAGATGCCGCCGTAAAACACCTTTCCAAACTGTGGCATGTCCGTAGTCCCAGCATTTCGGGTTTCGACAATGAAAGAGAATTTTTCGGTGCAGCCGCCGGATTCCCTGGGCAGCGTCGTCGCCGGCATCGATGTCGGCGGAACCTTCACCGACCTGCTCCTGATCGACGGCAAGGACGGTGGCAAGGTGTATCTGGCCAAGACCCCGACCACGGTCGACAACCAGGCCTTTGGCGTGGTTTCGGCGCTCGGCGCCACCGGCTTTCCGATCGACGGCATCGACCTCATCGTGCATGGCACGACCACCACCACCAATGCGGTGCTGGAGCGCCGGCTGGCCAAGACCGGCATGATCACCACGCGCGGTTTTCGCGACGTGATCGAGCTTGGCCGGCGCACGCGGCCGCAACCCTATGGCATGACGGGCACGTTCGTTCCGGTCATCCCTCGCAATCTGCGCCTCGAGGTGTCCGAACGCGTCGAGGCATCAGGCGCCGTCCGCACGCCGCTTGACGCGGCCGAAATGCGCGAGGCGGTAAAGGCGCTGATCGCGGCCGGCTGCGAATCCCTCGTCATCCATTTTCTGCATTCCTACGCCAACCCGTCGCATGAGCGCCGCGCCGCCGAAATCGCCGCCGAGCTTTGGCCGAACGGCTACATCACCACCGGCCATGCGCTGTTGTCGGAAGCGCGCGAATTCGAGCGCGGGGTGACGGCATCGGTCAACGCCTCGGTGCAGCCGATCCTGGAGCGCTATGTCGAGCGTCTGCGCACGGAATTGGCCGACAAGGGCTATGCCCGCGATTTTCTCATCATGAACGGCAATGGCGGCATGATCTCGGCCCGCTTCGTCACACGTGAATCGGCCAAGACGGTCATGTCGGGCCCCGCCTCCGGCGTCATCGCCGCCGCCTATACGGGCAAGCGCGCCGGCTTCGAAAACCTCGTCACCTACGACATGGGCGGCACCTCGACCGACGTGGCGCTGATCCGCAACGCCGAACCGGCTGTCTCGAACGAGATCGAGATCGAATATGCCATGCCGATCCATGTGCCGATGGTGGCGGTGCACACGGTCGGCGCCGGCGGCGGCTCGATCGCCCGCGTCGACGCGGCCGGCCTGATCCAGATCGGCCCGGAAAGTGCGGGCGCCAATCCCGGCCCGATCTGCTACGGGCGCGGCGGG
Organism: Mesorhizobium sp. Cs1299R1N3; assembly: GCF_037179625.1. Lineage (NCBI taxonomy): Bacteria > Pseudomonadati > Pseudomonadota > Alphaproteobacteria > Hyphomicrobiales > Phyllobacteriaceae > Mesorhizobium > Mesorhizobium sp. Cs1299R1N3. Next base: position 229,888 of record NZ_JAPYKQ010000006.1, read on the forward strand.
ACCGAGCCGACGATCACCGACGCCAATCTGGTGCTCGGCCGGCTGGCGCCGAAGAAGCTGCTCGCCGTCGACAATCCGGTCACATCAGAGCGCGTCACCGGCATCTTCGAGGACAGGATCGGCAAGGCAACGGGCCTGTCGGGCGTCGAGGCGGCGGGCGCGGTGCTCAGGCTCGGCAACATGAAGATGGCCGGCGCCATTCGCATGGTCTCGGTATCGCGCGGCCATGATCCCCGCGATTTCGCGCTGTTCGCCTTCGGCGGCGCCGGGCCGCTGCATGCCACCGCGCTCGCGCGTGAACTCGGCCTGCCCAAAGTGCTGGTGCCAGCGCGTCCCGGCATCACCAATGCGCTCGGCTGCGTCGTCGCCGATCTGCGCCATGACTTCGTCAACACCATCAACCAACCGGTGGCCGTGCTTGATGAAAGCCGGCTCCATCAAGTATTGGAACGGCACCGTAACGAAGGCGAGGAGCTGATCGCCAAGGAAGCGGTGAAGCCGGAAACGATCCGCGTCACCCACTCCGCCGACATGCAGTTCGTCGGCCAGACCCACATCATCAACGTGCCGTTGCCGTCCTCCTCGGTTACCCGGCACGAATTGCAGTCCCTGTTCGAAAAAGCCTATTTCGCCCGCTTCAAGGTGGAGCTGCCGGAAATCCGCGCCAACCTCGTCAACCTCAACACCTCGGTTACCGGCGTGCGTCCGGCGATCGACTTGTCACGCCTGATCGATCCGGCCGGGCGGGCAAAGACGCTCGACGAGGCGCGGCGCGAGATCAGGCCGGTCTGGTATGGCGGGCGCTGGCATGACACGCCGGTGTATATCAGGGAAAAGCTGCCGCTCGACGCGGTCATCGAAGGCCCGGCGATCCTCGAACAGATGGACGCGACGACCGTGCTCGAACCCGGCGACCGCGCGCGATCGGACGCCGACGGGAACATCATCATCGACATTGGCGAGGCCTGAAATGAAGCTCGACGCCATTACCCTTTCGGTTCTCCAGGCTGCCTTGCAGCAGGTCTGCGACGAGATGGACCTGACCTTTTCCCGCGCCGCCTTCTCGCCCGTGATCGCCGAGGCCAATGACCGCTCGGACGGCATCTATTCGGCCGTCGATGGCTCGCTGATCGCACAAGGCAGCCAGGGCCTGCCGGTGTTTGTCGGCGTCATGCAATATTCGACCAGGACGGTGATCGAGATGATTGCCGATGGCCGCTGCCTGCCGCCTGAGCCGGGCGACATCTATATCGTCAACGACCCCTATCTCGGCGGCACGCATCTGATGGATGTGCGCTTCGTCATGCCGATCTATCGGGATGAAAAGATCTTCTGCTGGTTGTCGAACACAGGCCATTGGCCCGACATTGGCGGTTCGGTGCCGGGCGGCTTTTCGGCCTCGGCGACGGCGGTCGAGCAGGAGGGCCTGCGGCTGCCGCCGGTAAAGCTGTTCAAGAAGGGCGTGCTCGATCTCGAAATCTACGCCATCATCTGCTCCAACATCCGGGTTGCCGACCAGCGCATCGGCGACATCAGGGCTCAGGCCGCCGCGCTGCTAGTCGGCCAGGATAGGTTCAATGGAATCCTGGATCGTTACGGGGACGAAACAGTTGTCGAAGCGATCGCCGAACTGCGCCGCCGTGCCGCCGAGCAGATGCGCGCCAACATAGCGGCCATTCCCGACGGCACCTACCGCTCCAAGGCCTTTGTCGATTCCGACGGGGTGGTCAACGAACCACTGACCATCGCGCTCGCCGTCGACAAGAAGGGCGACACGCTGACCTTCGATTTTTCAGGGTCATCAAAGCCCTGTGCGGGGCCGATGAACAGCGTGCTGGCGACGACCCTGTCCTCGGTCTATCTCGCCATGCGCCATATTTTCCCTGACGTGCCGATCAGCGCCGGCGCTTTCGAGCCCCTGATCGTCAAGCGGCCGGAAGGCACCTTCCTCGACGCGAAGTATCCGCGCCCCGTATCGGGCTGTGCGGCCGAAGTGTCGCAGCGCATTGCCGAGGCGGTGTTCGCGGCCATGGTGCAGGCACTGCCCGACAAGGTGACGGCCGCACCCGCCGGCTCCAGCGGCAATTTCGCACTCGGCGGCAACGATCCCGCGCGCGGCCGCGACTACGTCATGTACCAGATTTCCGGCGGCGGCTATGGCGGCAATTCAGGCCATGACGGCCTCACCAATGGCTGCTCGACCATCGGCATTTCCAAGTCGCCGCCGGTCGAGATCATGGAGCAGGCCTTTCCGGTGCTTTACCGGCACTATGCCTTGCGCGAAGGCTCGGGCGGCGCCGGCAAGCATCGCGGCGGTTTTGGCCTCGCCTACGAGGTCGAGATCCTGCGCGGCGAGGCGCGTGCCTCCTTCGTCATGGACCATGGTCGCTTCGGCCCGCAGGGCGCCCTTGGCGGTGGGGATGGCGAGCCCAACAGCGTGATCGTCGTCCGCAATGGCGAGGAACACGTACCGCCGCACCTCTCCAAGGAGCAGGACATCCCGCTAAAGGCCGGCGACCGCGTGCGCGTCGGCACGCCGGGCGGTGGCGGCTATGGCGATCCGCGTGAGCGCGATGCCGATCAGGTGCTGCGCGATGTGGCCCTGGGGTACTATACCCCACGGCAAGCCTGGGAAAAATTCGGCGTCGTGCTGTCGGCAGGAGCCGTTGATCGCGAAGCAACGGAAAAGCAACGCGCCGGCTAAAACTGTCGGTCATTGTGCGGTTCCTCACCGCGCCGTGATCGCCGCAGCACATGTCGTTTCCGTCTCCGACGATGATCGGAAAGACCGTACACTTCCCGGGTCAACGGAGATCTGGACCATGCGTCTTTTCGGTCGTTTCATGCTTGCCGCTTCCGTAGCCCTTACGCTTGCCACCGGTGCTGCTTCCGGCCAGGAGAAAAAGCTGAGGCTCGGCACCGAGGGTCCGCCCTTCAGTTACGCCAGTGCCGACGGTATGCTCGGCGGCTTCGACATCGATCTCGGCAAGGCGCTGTGCGCCGAGAACGCCGGCGTGGTCACCTACAGCGACCACGGCTATTCCTGGGGAAAGGTGCTGGCGACAGCGCATTTGCGGTTGCCGTTCACCTCGCTCGGCACCGACATCGACGGCAAGCCAACACGCGCGGTGGTGGCGCCGATGCCATTCTTCGACCCGGAAGGGATAAGATTGAGGGGCTAGCCGGAATCGTTTTGGTTTCCCTTTGGCGTCCATGATATGGTTTGCGGATGAAGTCTCCTAATTCAAGAATCGGCCGTTCAGCCAAGACTGGTCATTTCGTCCTGACGAGCGCGCATGGCGAGAAAATCAGCGCTGTCGAAGGCATGAAGCTGTCGCCCCGCATGGCCAAGGTACTCAACCATAGCGTTCGGCAAGGACTGTCCGGTGACGAGCGCCGCTCCCTCATCAAGGAAGAAATCCGTAAAAAGAAATAGACGTTGGTCTACGCTGCCGAGTTCGATCCACTCTGCTACCCCGGCACGACGGTGCTCATCAATCTGCTGGACATCCGTGACCAGGCCGAACTCGATGAGGTTGAACTCGCTCTATTCCTGACCCGTGCCGATGAGCCCTTGCCGGCGGGTGAGCTCGACTATCGTCATTATCTCCGCCTTCATCAGCACCTGTTTCAGGACATTTCTGCATGGGCCGGCCAAGCGCGCACTATTCGCATCGGCAAAGGTGGCAGTTGGTTCTGTTATCCTGAACACATTGCCAGTGAGATGGCGCGGGTATTCGGCGAGCTGGGTGATACCGATCTATTGGCTGATCTTGATGCCACTGGCTTTGCGAGGCACATGGCGCACATCATCGCCGAGATCAATGCGGTGCATCCGTTTCGTGATGGCAACGGCCGTACCCAACTCACCTTCCTCGCAATGCTGGCCGAGCACGCAGGCTTGACGTTTAACGCCGACATTCTTGAGCGAGATCGCGTCATCCAGCCATGATAGACAGCTTCGGCGGTTCCGAAACGCCACTGCAGGCACTCATCGAAGACATCGTCGCATAACTCGTTGGCTCAGTCATCACCCCCGCCGATCCAGTCTCGCCACCAGCCGGTCACCCACCCACTGGATGCCGCAGACCAGGATGATCAGCACGATCACCACGGCGATCATCACCGACGTCTCGAACCGCTGATAGCCGTAGCGGATCGCGAGGTCGCCCAGCCCGCCGGCGCCGATGGCGCCCGCCATCGCCGAGGCGCCGATGAGTGTGACCAGCGTCACCGTGAAGCCGGCGACGATGCCGGGCAGCGCTTCCGGCACCAGCACCTCGCGGATGATCGTCCAGCGGTTGCCGCCCATGGCGCGCGCCGCCTCGATCAGGCCGTGGTCGACCTCGCGCAGCGAGACTTCGGCGATACGCGCATAGTAGGGCGTGGCGGCGATCGACAGCGGCACGATCGCCGCCCATGTGCCGATCGACGTGCCGACGATCAGCCGCGTCAGCGGGATCAGCGCCACCAGAAGGATGATGAAGGGCACCGAGCGGAAGCCGTTGATGACGGCGCCGAGCACGCGGTTCACCCACGGGCTTTCGGCGATGCCGCCGCGTTCGGTGGCAATCAGTGCCAGCCCGAGCGGCAGGCCGCAGACCAGGGAGATCAGGCCGGAGGCGGCGGTCATCAGCACCGTCTCCCAGATCGATCGCAACAGAAGCTCAAACAGGATCGGCGACATGGCCAAGTACCTCCACCCGCGCCTGGCGGGACTTCAGGAATGTGATCACTTCTGCGAGGTGGCTTGCGTGATTGCCGGGGATCGAGAGGAACAGCGTTCCGACCGGCTGTTGCTGGATATGGTCGATGCCGCCATGGATGAGGCGAAAAGCACCGGGCACGGCGGCGGCGAGGTCGGATAGCAGCGGCCCCCGCGCCGCTTCGCCCGCCACGTCGACGCGCAAGATCGTTTCGGTGCCGCCCGCCGGCAGCAGCCGCGCCGCCAGCTCCGGCGGAAGCCGCGGGCGGATGGCGCCGAGCAGGCTGCGGGTGATCTCGGAACGTGGATCGGCGAACACCGACCAGACTGGCCCTTCCTCGACGATGCGCCCGGCGTCGATCACCGCCACGCGGTCGGCGATCGAGCGGATCACCTCCATCTCATGGGTGATCAGCAGGATGGTCAGGCCGAACCGCCGGTTGATGTCTTTCAGCAAGGCAAGGATGGAGCGGGTCGTCTCCGGGTCGAGCGCCGAGGTCGCCTCGTCCGACAGAAGCAGCGCTGGCCGCGCGGCAAGCGCCCTGGCAATGCCGACACGCTGCTTCTGGCCACCGGACAGCGACGCCGGATAGGCTTTCGCCTTCTCCGACAGGCCGACGAGATCGAGCAGTTCTGCCGCTCGCTTCAGCCGCTCCGCCTTCGGCCGGCCCTCGATCTTGAGCGGCAGCGCCACATTGTCCTCGACCGTCTTGGCCGACAGCAGGTTGAAATGCTGGAAGATCATGCCGATGCGCCGCCGCAGCGGCTGCAGGTCGCGTTCGCCAAGCCGGCTGATCTCGCGGCCCTCGATCAAGACCTCGCCGGAATCGGGACGCTCCAGCCCGTTCAGGCAGCGGATCAGCGTCGATTTGCCGGCGCCGCTGCGGCCGATGATGCCGAGGATCTCCCCCTTGCGCACCGTCAAGGAAATGCCGTCGAGCGCCGCCGTCGCGCCGAAACGGCGCTTCAGGTCGACAAGCCGCACCACGTCCTGTGTAGCGGCCTGATCCCCGGGCTCGGTGGTTGCGGTGAAATGCTGGTTCATGGGCGGATCCTGAAAATACGATCGCGGCCCGCGCATTGCGCGGACCGCTGTCCCGGTCAAAGGCACATCAGTGCCCGGATGGTCTTAATAGGCGCTGAGGCCTGTGCCTTTGTAGACCTTGTCGAACTCGGCCTTGACCGCGTCGTTCTGGTAGGACGCCACCAGGGTCTTCACCCAGGCCTCGTTTTCGTTGCCGGCCTTCACCGCGATGAAGTTGCGGTAGGGATTGTCTGCGATAGGCTCCTGGGCGATGCGGTTTTCCGGCGTCAGGCCGCTTTTCAGCGCCCAGTCGGTGTTGACCACGGCGGCGTCGAGGTCCTCGACCGAACGGCCGACGATGCCGGCGTCGAGTTCCTTGATCTCGACCTTCTTGGGGCTTTCGGCGATGTCTGCGGTGGTGGCGAGAATGCCGGTGCCATCCCTGAGCTTGATCACGCCCTCATTCTGCAGCACGCGCAGCGCCCGGCCTTCGTTGGACGGGTCGTTCGGCAGGCCGATCACCGCGCCCTCCGGCAGGTCCGCGACCTCCTTGTACTTCTTTGAGTAGAGGCCGATTGGCCACACGCCGGTATAGCCGACGCGCACGATGTGATAGCCCTGCGTCTTGATCTGGTTGTCGAGATAAGGCTGGTGCTGGAAGGCGTTGGCATCGATCTCGCCGCGCTCCAGCGCCTCGTTGGGCTGGGTGTAGTCGTTGAACACCACGGTCTCGATGCTCAGGCCCTTCTCGGCGGCTTTAGCGACCACGACGCGCCAGACATCCTCGTCCTCGCCGCTGATGATGCCGACCTTGATCGCCTTCTTGTCCTCGGCGAACGACGCATGCGGTGCCATCAGGCTGCCGATCGCAACAGCCGAGGCGAACAGCAGAGCCAGGCCGCTGCGGCGGTTCAGGGTTGACCTTGGGGAAAAAGACGAAGTGTTGGTGAGGTCGGACATGATTGATCTCCGCGGTTGTGAAGTCATGGCAGCAAGGCGGATTGCCCAAGCTTGATCACATCGTCAGAAATTCTATCGATTTTATCAAAGAACATGTTTCGCCGTTCTCGGCAAAGCCGGGAATATTCTCTCAAAAATTCCGGGGAAGGGAGCACAAGACGCGCTTCGAGGACATCGCCCGGAAATGATGGACGTCCTTCGTCCGGCGGGTTCATCCATGGCGAGCGGAAGTGCAAAAAGCTCTGCGGCTTGCCCAGCCACCTTTTCGTGAAGGCGTGCGGGTTGATCCGGCGGTCTGCTTGCCTAGGTAGAGAGGGCGGCCGGGCGCCACGCGATCTCAACTAATCGGTATGACATTTTCCTGTATTCGAAAGCTTGCCCTTTCTGGCCTCGTCGTCGTCGTCCAGTCTTCCTGCGTCGTTCCCGACGACACGTCGCGCATGACCAAGGTCGATCCCACCGCGGCGGCCGCTCGCAAGGAGATGGTCGGCCTCAGCGAAGCCGACCTTCGAATGTGCGCGGGGTTTCCGACCGCCACCGCGGATGTCGGCCAGTCCGGGCAGATCTGGACCTATAAGCGCGTCGTCCAGCGCGGCAATCTCAGCGTCGTCGTTCCTGCCTTGGCCGTGGGGGCCATCCCGACGGTCGGCGGTTCCGTCAATGTCGCTCCAGGCGGCTACTGCGACACGCAGGTTCGCATGGTCGGCGGCCGCGTCGCCGAAGTTGCCTACGCCGGCGACAACAACCTACCGAACAAGCGCGACGCGCTTTGTGTCTCCACCGTGGATGCTTGCGTGGCCTATGCCCGCCAACACAGGCCGGCGGCCAAATAGCGGCAGCGGATTGCGCGGGAACCCAGGGATGGCCGGACACTCGGTGTTTGACGCGGATGGCGTTGAGGGCTTGACTGAGCCGCCGGACCGAATACGCTAAGGCAAATACCGGCTCTGATCGCCGGGCGGCAAACATGCCTCGTATGCCTCGCCCTTCCCGGCGCTGGCTGCGGGGCATTGTCATTTCTGGGGTTCTGTTTGAAACGGCGCATCGAGATCGGCATCCTCTATTCCCGCTCCGGGAGCTATCAGCTCGTTTCCGATGCGTGCCGCATCGGCGCCATGCGCGCCATCGCCGACATCAATGCCGACAGGAGCTCGGGCATCGAATTGGTGCCGGTCGAGCGCGATCCGCAAAGCAATGCCGATCGCTACGCGACGCTGTGCGAGGACATTTTCAGGACCAGCAGCGCGCGCCACGTCGTCGGCTGCGTCACCTCCTGGAGCCGCAAGGAGACGATTCCGGTGCTGGAAAAGGCCGGCGGCATGCTCTGGTACGCCTGCCCCTATGAGGGTTTCGAAGCCAACGAGCATGTCGTCTACATGCATGCCTGCCCCAACCAGCATCTGGTGCCGCTGCTGGCCCATGTCGTGCCGCGCTTCGGCGCCAACGGTTTTCTGCTCGGCTCGAACTACATCTGGGGCTGGGAGATGAACCGCGTGGCGCGCGACCTGATCGCCGACGCCGGCGGCAAGGTTTTGGGCGAGCGCTATCTGCGCATTGGCGAGACCGACGTGTCGCGGCTGATCGCCGAAATCCGGGCGACGCGGCCGAATTTCATCCTCAACAATCTGATCGGCACCTCGTCCTATGCCTTCCTGGCGGCCTATCGCGATCTGGCGGGCGAGGATGCGGCTTTCAGTCCTGACTCTTGCCCGGTGATCTCCTGCAACCTAACCGAGGGTGAACTGCCGGCGATCGGCGAAACGGGCAAGGGCCATCTATCGGTCGGACCTTATTTCGCACCAAGGCCGGCCGCCTTCGCCTCCTCCTTCGAAGCCTCCGCCTATGCCTCGGTGCAAGTGATGGCCGACGTGCTGTCGCGCGATCCCGACGCCGGCCCGGCGGAATTTTCAAAGACCTTCGCCGAACGGCGCTTCTCCACCCGGCTCGGCCCGATCGCCATCGACGCGCACTCCCAGCACGCCACGCTGCCTGTCATCATCGGCCGGATCGCGGATGGCTACTTCGAAGTCGTCAGCCGCGACGACGAGGTCGCGCCGGACCCCTATTTGTCGCGCTACGACCCCGCAAAAACATTCGGCCGGCCGCGCTTGCGGGTGGTGTCGTGACCCGGACCCCGCGCATCCCCAATCTCGGCGGCGCCACGGCCTTTGTCCTGCATCGTCCGCACCCGACGGTGCAGGCGATCACCAGGCAATTGTCAGCCATCGGGCTTGTCACCGTGGACTGCTGGCCGGAACTGGCGCCGGAGGCGCTGGCCGCGGACTTCGTCTTCTTCGACGCCGATCTCGGTTTCGACGAGCAATTCCCCTGGAAACCGGGCGAGGCGCCGATGCCGCTGGTGGCGTTGATCGGTTCGGAGGCGCCGGGTCGCATCGAATGGGCGCTGTCGCACAAGGCCGACGCCCAGCTCCTGAAGCCGGTCGGCAATGCCGGCGTCTACAGTGCGCTGCTCATCGCGCGCCAGGGGTTCGAGGCGAGAAAACATTTAGCCGGCGAGATCGCCGCGCTGCGCCAGCGCGTCGCCGAACGCCAGACCATCGTGCGGGCTGTCTCGGCTTTGTCGAAAGGCAGCGACGACGACCGCGCCTATGCGCAGCTGCGCTCGCTGGCGATGAGCTGGCAGATCAGCGTCGAGGACGCCGCGCGACGTATCGTGGCGATGACCGAAGACATAACGGGAGAGGCCAAGACCGGAGAAGAGAGCGGCGATGACCAGTCCCATCGCGCCTGATCTCACGGCCGGACGCATGCCGGCCAAGCCGCGCGCCGGCGTCTGGCGCCGGCTGGTCAAGCGCCGCCTTGCGCTGCTCGGCCTGGTCATCGTCGCCGTCGTCGTCGCGGGCGCGATCCTGGCGCCGTGGCTGACCGGCTATGATCCCAACGAACAGATGTTCGACGGCCTGACCATCGAGGGCTCGCCTTTGCCGCCGAGCGCGAAATTCTGGCTGGGCACCGACCTGCTCGGGCGCGACCTGTTGACCCGCATCCTCTATGGCGCGCGCACCTCGCTGATCATCGGCATCGTCGCCAATGGCGTGGCGCTGTTCATCGGCACGCTTGTCGGCGTCACCGCGGGCTATTTCCGCGGCTGGATCGGCAGCGCGCTGATGCGCTTCACCGATTTGATGATGGCCTTTCCCGCGCTTCTGCTCGCCATCTGCCTGGCGGCGGTATTCCAGCCCAGCCTGTGGATCGTTGCCATGGTCATCGCCTTGGTGAACTGGGTGCAGACCGCCCGCGTCATCTACACCGAGACGTCTTCGCTCGCCGAACGCGAGTTCATCGATGCCGAGCGCACCATCGGGGCGAGCGCGCCGCGCATCCTGTTTCGCCACATCCTGCCGCATCTGCTGCCGACCATCATCGTCTGGGGCACGCTCGGCATCTCGACCACCGTGCTGCTCGAAGCCACGCTCTCCTTCCTCGGCATCGGCGTGCAGCCGCCGACGGCCTCCTGGGGCAACATCATCTTCGAGAACCAGACCTACTTTCAGGCCGCACCCTGGCTGGTGTTCTTCCCCGGCGCCGCGATCCTGGCGCTGGCGCTGGCCTTCAACCTGATCGGCGATGCGCTGCGCGACATCCTCGACCCGACGCAGAGGGGCCGGGCATGATCGCCTATCTCGGCCGCCGCCTGATCCAGTCGCTGCTGATCCTGCTCGGCGTCTCGCTGATCACTTTCGCGCTGCTCTATCTCCTGCCCGCCGATCCGGTGCGCCAGATCGCCGGCCGCAGCGCCACGCCGCAGACGGTCGAGAACATCCGCCAGCAGCTCGGCCTCGACCAGCCCTTCATCGTCCAGTACTGGCATTACCTGACCAAGCTCGTCAGCGGCGATCTCGGCCGCTCCTATATCCAGCGCTCCGAGGTGACCGAGCTCATCGTCTCACGGCTGCCGGCCAGCCTGCTTCTGATGCTCGGCGCCATTTTGTGCGAACTGCTGATCGGCCTCTCCATGGGCCTGATCGCCGCCGTCAAGCGCGGCACCGCGACCGACCAGACCTTGATGGTCGCCTCCTTCGTCGGCGTCTCGGCGCCGCAATTCGTCGTCGGTCTGCTGCTGCTCTATGTCTTTGCCGTCAGGCTCAGCTGGTTCCCGATCGGCGGCTACGGCACGTGGCGCCACCTCGTGCTGCCCTCGCTGACCATGGGCATTCTCGGCGCCGGCTGGTACGCGCGCATGATGCGCTCGTCGATGATCGACGTGCTGCGCCAGGATTATGTGCGCACCGCGCGTGCAAAAGGTCTGGCGCGCGGCGCCATCATCTTCCGCCACGCTCTGCCCAACGCCATCCTGCCGGTCATCGCCATGATCGGCATCGACATCGGCATCTTCATGGGCGGCATCGTCGTCGTCGAAAGCGTGTTCGGCTGGCCCGGCATCGGCCAGCTCGCATGGCAGGCCATCCAGCGCGTCGACATCCCGATCATCATGGGCGTCACCCTGGTCTCGGCCTTCGCCATCGTGCTCGGCAACCTCTTGGCCGACATCATCGCGCCCTTCATCGACCCCCGTATCAAACTGAGATGAGCATCAAGCTCGGATGAAACCAAGAACACAAACAGAGAAAGGGAACATAACAATGAAAAAGTTTCTCGCATCAACCGTGGCCGCATCGGCGCTGGCGCTGATGCTTGGCATGACGAGCGCCCGGGCCGAGGACACGATCGATCCCAACGCCAAGCAGGGCGGCGCCATCACCATCACCTACAAGGACGACGTCGCGACCCTCGATCCGGCAATCGGCTATGACTGGCAGAACTGGTCGATGATCAAGAGCCTGTTCGACGGGCTGATGGACTACGAGCCCGGCACCACCAATCTCAAGCCCGACCTCGCCGAGAGCTACGAGATTTCGCCCGACGGCAAGACCTTCACCTTCAAGCTGCGCCATGGCGTGAAGTTCCACAATGGCCGCGAGATGACCGCCGACGACGTCAAATATTCGCTCGACCGCGTCACCAATCCGAAGACGCAGAGCCCCGGCGCCGGCTTCTTCGGCTCGATCAAGGGCTATGAGGATGTCGCCGCCGGCAAGGCCGAAAGCTTAGCCGGTGTCACCGTCGTCGACCCCTACACGGTGAAGTTCGAACTGACCCGCCCGGACGCTACCTTCCTGCATGTCATGGCCATCAACTTCTCGCATGTCGTGCCGAAGGAAGAGGTCGAGAAATACGGCGCCGATTTCGGCAAGCATCCGGTCGGCACCGGCGCCTTCAAGCTGGCCGAGTGGACGCTCGGCCAGCGCATCGTCTTCGAGCGCAACCCGGACTACTGGCACAAGGGCCTGCCGCATCTGGACAAGATCACCTTCGAGATCGGCCAGGAGCCGATCGTGGCGCTGCTGCGCCTGCAGAAGGGCGAGATCGACGTGCCCGGCGACGGCATTCCGCCGGCAAAATTCCAGGAGGTGATGGCCGATCCCGAGCAGAAGGCGCGCGTCGTCGAAGGCGGACAGCTGCACACCGGCTACGTCACCATGAACACCACCATGGCACCGTTCGACAATGTGAAGGTGCGCCAGGCCGTCAACATGGCGCTCAACAAGGCGCGCATCATCCAGATCATCAACGGTCGCGCCGTGCCGGCCAACCAGCCGCTGCCGCCGTCGATGCCGGGCTACGACAAGGAGTACAAGGGCTATCCCTATGACGTCGCCAAGGCCAAGGCGCTGCTGGCCGAGGCCGGCCATCTCGATGGCTTCGAGACGCAATTGTTCGCCATGAACACCGACCCCAACCCGCGCATCGCCCAGGCGATCCAGCAGGACCTGGCGGCGATCGGCATCAAGGCCAGCATCCAGTCGCTGGCGCAGGCCAACGTCATTGCCGCCGGCGGCGACAAGGCCGGCGCGCCGATGATCTGGTCGGGCGGCATGGCCTGGATCGCCGACTTCCCCGATCCGTCCAACTTCTACGGCCCGATCCTCGGCTGCGCCGGTGCCGTGCCGGGCGGCTGGAACTGGTCGTGGTATTGCAACAAGGATCTCGATGCCAAGGCGGCCGAGGCCGACTCGGTGGTCGACCCGGCCAAGGCAGGCGAGCGCGACAAGATGTGGAGCGCCATCTACGACAAGGTGATGGAGGACGCGCCCTGGGCGCCGGTCTTCAACGAGCAGCGCTTCACCATGAAATCGGCCCGCATGGGCGGCGCCGACAATCTCTATGTCGACCCGGTCCATATCCCGATCAACTACGACAATGTGTACGTAAAAGATGTGCAATAACTGCGACTACACCATCCACGGGCGCCATCACCATTACGGCTGGGACAATTCGTTTGTCCCGGCTGAGCGTGTGGCGCCCGGCTCGACCATCGAGTTCCAGTGCCTGGATGCCGGCGGTGGCCAGCTGAAGCCGGATAGCACCGCCGCCGACATTGCCAAGCTCGACTTTGGCCAGATCAATCCGGTCACCGGGCCGATCTTCGTCGAGGGTGCCGAGCCGGGCGACGCGCTGAAGGTGACGATCGAGATGTTCAAACCGTCCGGCTTCGGCTGGACGGCGAACATTCCGGGTTTTGGCCTGCTCGCCGACGACTTCAAGGAGCCGGCGCTGAACATCTGGAAATACGACGCGGTCTCGCTCGAACCGGCATTGTTCGGCAAAAATGCCCGCGTGCCGCTGAAACCATTCGCCGGCACGATCGGCAATGCGCTGGCCGAGATGGGCCACCACTCGGTGGTGCCGCCGCGTCGCGTCGGCGGCAATCTCGACATCCGCGATCTCGCCGCCGGCACCACGCTCTATCTGCCGGTGGAGGTGGCGGGCGCGCTGTTCTCGGTCGGCGACACCCATGCCGCGCAAGGCGACGGCGAGGTTTGCGGCACGGCGATCGAAAGTCCGATGGATGTCGTGCTGAAACTCGATTTGGTGAAAGATGCCAGGCTGAAGACGCCACGCTTCACCACATCGGGACCGGTGACCAGGCATCTCGATGCCAAGGGCTATGAGGTGACGACGGGGATCGGTCCGGACCTGATGAGTGGCGCGAAGCAAGCGGTTACCCAGATGGTCGACCTGCTCGCCGGCCGCTACCACATCGACCCGGTCGAAGCCTACATGCTGGCCTCGGTCTGCGGCGATCTCAGGATCAGCGAGATTGTCGACATGCCGAACTGGGTGGTGTCGTTCTATTTTCCCCGTTGCGTGTTTGAATGAAGTTGGGTCAGCGCCAAGGCACCCCCCTCTGCCCTGCCGGGCATTTCCCCCTCAAGGGGGGAGATCGGATGTCACCTCGGTCTTCGCCAACCATCATCGTCATCAAGAAGGCGAGTCGGCGAAGCTGCCAATCTCGCCCCTTGAGGGGGAGATGTCCGGCAGGACAGAGGGGGGCGTGCCGCAACAAACTTCTCAGAATCCTGTCCTCGCGATGACCCCAGACCGCATCCTCACCATAACCAACCTCTCCGTCGCCGTGCGCGGCGAGGAGGGCTCCCACGAGGTCGTCGCCAACCTCTCCCTGACGCTCTCCCGCGGCGAGACGCTGTGCATCGCCGGCGAGTCCGGCTCCGGCAAATCCATGACCGCGCTGGCCATCATGCAGCTCCTGCCGCAGCCCGCCGCGCGCATCTCCGCCGGCACGGTCCATTTGGGCGAGACCGAGCTGACCGCCCTCGACGAACGCCGGATGCGGCGCATTCGCGGCGACCGCATCGCCATGATCTTCCAGGAACCGATGACCTCGCTCAATCCGGTGCTGTCGATCGGCCGCCAGCTCACCGAATCCATCGAGGCGCATACCAGCCTGTCGCCCAGCCAGGCCCGCCAGCGCGCCGTCGAGGCGCTGAAGGCGGTGCGCATTTCGGAAGCCGAAAGCCGGCTAAGGCAATTTCCGCATGAACTGTCGGGCGGCATGCGCCAGCGCGTGATGATCGCCATGGCGCTGGCGCTGGAACCGGACGTGCTGATCGCCGACGAGCCGACCACGGCGCTCGACGTTACCGTACAGGGCGAGGTGCTGGAACTGCTGCGCGACCTGCAGCAAAAGCATGGCACCAGCGTCATCCTGATCACGCACGACATGGGCGTGGTCGCCGAAATGGCCGACCGCGTCATCATCATGCGGCATGGGCGCATGGTCGAGGAAGGCAAGACGTCGGACATTTTCGCCCGCCCGCAAGCCGACTACACGCGCGAGCTGCTGGCCGCCGTGCCGCGCATCGGCAAGCGACGGGGTCCTGACTCGGCGCTGGCCCCCTCACCCAGCCTCCGCTCCGCTCGGCTGACCTCTCCCCCAGGGGAGAGGAGTTCTTCGACGTTCGCGCCAGTCTCTTCTGCCCAACGGAAAGATGAGGAACTGGCCGTGACGTCAACTTTCTCTTCTCCCCCACGGGGAGAAGGTGGCCCGCAGGGCCGGATGAGGGGGTCTTCCGCCGAGCACTCGAGCTCCGTTGCCACGGTCAACGACCTCCATGTCCGCTTCGACCTGCGCGGCGGCATTCTCGGCCGGGTCACCCGCCGCGTGCACGCCGTCGAGGGCGTCAGCTTCTCGATCGCGCCCAACGAGACGCTGGCGCTGGTCGGCGAATCCGGTTGCGGCAAGTCGACCACCGCCAAGGCGCTGGCCGGGCTGGTGCCGTATAGCGGCGACATCGTTGTCGGCGGCCGCAACTTGTCCGGTCTCGGCCGCGACGAGCGCAAGGCGGTGCGTCGCGACGTGCAGATGATCTTCCAGGATCCTTTCGCCTCGCTCGACCCGCGCATGCGCGTCGGCGACCTCGTCGCCGAACCGCTGGTCATCCACAGCATCGCCTCGAAGGAAGAGCGCCGCGAGCGGGTAGCGGCCTTGTTCGACCGCGTCGGCCTGTCATCGGACCAGATGGAGCTCTATCCGCACGAATTCTCCGGCGGCCAGCGCCAGCGCGTCTGCATCGCCCGGGCATTGGCGCTCAGGCCAAAACTGATCATCGCCGATGAAAGCGTCTCGGCCCTCGACGTCTCGGTGCAGGCGCGCGTGCTTGACCTGTTGAAGGAATTGCAGCGCGAGTTCGGCGTCGCCTATCTCTTCATTTCGCACGACATGGCCGTGGTCGAGAACATCTCCGACCGTGTCGCCGTCATGTATCTCGGCCAGATCGTCGAGATGGGCACGCGCGACCAGGTTTTTTCGAACCCGCGCCACCCCTACACGAAGCGCCTGATCGAAGCCGTGCCGGTGCCCGATCCCGCGCAGCGCAGAAGCCGTTTTGCCCGCCTCGATCAGGAGATCCCCAGCGCCACCCGCCGGATCGGCGAGGCACCGCTGAAACTGGCGCTGAGCGATGTCGGCAACGGCCATCTCGTCGCCGCCGAGGGCTGAAGCCGTCCAACTTCAACAAGATTGGTGTGCCGGCCGACTTCACATATTCGTGTCACACGCGATCGGGTCGGCCTCGCCGCCATGAAATCCGCGGCCGCCCCTTGCCCTTCCGCCTGATTTTCCTAATGTTTCATAGTGCTTGCGGATGACGATCGTAGGGGGCGGCCGGATTCATCCACACTGGGAGGAAGTAGACTCATGAAGCTATGCTATGTCGTTTCCGCCGCGCTCCTTGCGGCCACCACCGCCTCGGCCGCCGAGATTTCCGATGGCAAGGTCAAGATCGGCATCCTCAACGACCAATCCGGCGTCTACGCCGATTTCGGCGGCAAATGGTCGGTCGAGGCGGCCAAGATGGCGGTCGAGGATTTCGGCGGCAAGGTCCAGGGCGCGCCGGTCGAGATCATCAGCGCCGACCACCAGAACAAGCCCGATATCGCCTCGAACATCGCACGGCAGTGGTACGACACCGAACAGGTCGATGCCATCATGGAGCTGACGACCTCTTCGGTCGCGCTCGCCGTGCAGGGGATTTCCAAGGAAAAGAAGAAGATCGACATCGTCACTGGTGCGGCGACCACCGACCTCACCGGCAAGCAGTGCTCGCCCTACGGCTTCCACTGGGCCTATGATACCCACTCGCAGGCGGTGGGCACCGGCGGCTCACTCGTGCAGCAGGGCGGCGACAGCTGGTTCTTCGTCACCGTCGACTATGCGTTCGGCTATTCGCTGAAGGAGCAGACCGCCAAATTCGTCGAGAGCCATGGTGGCAAGGTGCTGGGCGAGGTGCGTTATCCCCTCGGCGCGACCGACTATTCATCCTTCCTGCTGCAGGCGCAATCGTCGGGCGCCAAGGTCATCGGGCTCGCCAATGCCGGCCTCGACACCTCCAATTCCATCAAGCAGGCGGCCGAGTTCGGCATCGTGCAGGGCGGCCAGCGCCTGGCAGCACTCCTGTTCACGCTGGCCGAGGTGCATGGGCTCGGCCTGCAGGCGGCGCAGGGCGTCGTGCTGACCGAGGGCTATTACTGGGACCGCGACGACAAGAGCCGCGAATTCGGGCAGCGCTTCTTCAAGCGCACCAACCGCATGCCGAACATGATCCAGGCCGCGACCTATTCGGCGGTGACGCAGTATTTGAAGGCGATCGACAAGGCCGGCACCGACGAGACCGAAGCGGTCGCCAAGCAGCTCCATTCGCTGCCGGTGGACGACGCCGCCATCACCGGCGGCAAGGTCCAGGCCGACGGCAACATGGTCCACGACATGTATCTCTACCAGGTCAAGGCGCCCAGCGAGAGCACCAAGGATTGGGACTATTACAAATACCTCGCCACCATTCCCGGCAAGGAGGCCTTCCTCAGCGAGAAGGACAGCGGCTGTCCGACGGCCGCCCAGTGACCGGCGCGGCCATGGTGCCGCCCGATCTGAACGCGGAAGAGCCGCGGGTGGTGCTTTCCGCCCGCGGCCTGCGGCGTGACTTCGCCGGCTTCGTTGCCGTCAAGAATGTCAACCTCGATGTCCGCCATGGCAACATCCATGCGCTGATCGGACCCAACGGCGCCGGCAAGACCACCGTTTTCAACCTGCTGACCAAATTCCTGGCGCCGACCAGCGGCAGGATCGAGCTGCTCGGGCACGACATCACCCGCACCTCGCCGGCCAGGGTGGCGCGGATGGGGCTGGTGCGCTCGTTCCAGATATCGGCGATCTTTCCGCACCTCAGCGTGCTCGACAATGTGCGCGTCGCGCTGCAGCGGCCGGCGGGGCTCGGCGTCCAGTTCTGGCGCTCGCTGGCGGCGCTCGACCGGTTGACGCCGCGCGCCATGGAGCTGCTGCGTTCCGTCGGCCTCGACGACGCCACGAACAGGCTGGCAGGCGATCTTTCCTATGGCAGGAAGCGCGTGCTCGAGATCGCCACGACGCTGGCGCTTGACCCGAAAGTGCTGCTGCTGGACGAGCCGATGGCCGGGATGGGCCATGAGGACGTGGCCACGGTTTCCTCCCTCATCCGGTCGGTGGCGAGCGACCGCGCGGTATTGATGGTCGAGCACAATCTGACGGTGGTCGCCGATCTCTGCGACTGGATAACGGTCATGCAGCGCGGCGGGGTGCTCGCGGCCGGCGATTACGCCACCGTCAGCCGCGACGAACGCGTCAAGGTGGCCTATATGGGCACCGCCGATGACTAGTGCTTCGCCCCTGCTCGCGGTCCGCGGTCTCAATGCGTGGTATGGCGAGGGCCATGCGTTGCACGGCGTCGACCTCGAAGTGTTTGCCGGCGAAACCGTGACCTTGCTCGGCCGCAACGGCGTCGGCAAGACGACGACGCTGCGCGCCATCATGGGATTGATCCGCCGGCGAACCGGGAAAGTCGTTTTCGACGGCGCCGACCTGATGCGGCTGCCGCTGCACCGCACCGCGCACCAGGGCATCGGCTTCGTGCCGGAGGAACGCGGCATCTTCTCGACGCTGACCGTCGACGAGAACCTGGTCCTGCCGCCTGTCGTTGCCCCGGGCGGCATGAGCGTCGAGGAAATCTTCGATCTCTTCCCCAATCTGAAGGAGCGGCGCAACAGCCCGGGCACGCGGCTGTCGGGCGGCGAACAGCAGATGCTGGCGATAGCGCGCATGCTGCGGACCGGCGTCAAGATGCTGCTCCTGGACGAACCGACCGAGGGCCTCGCGCCGGTCATCGTCCAGCGCATCGGCGAGTTGCTGGCGACGTTGAAGCAGCGCGGTATGACCATCCTGCTGGTCGAGCAGAATTTCCGCTTCGCCAGCCGTGTCGCCGACCGCTTTTACCTGATGGAGCACGGCAAGGTCGTGGCCGGTTTCCCCACCGGCGAACTGGCGGACCGCATGACGCTGCTCCACGAAATTCTGGGTGTATGATGGCGCCATGACGATGATCTTCGGCATCCCCGTTCAGGCATTGCTCGGCCAGTTGCTGGTCGGCCTGATCAACGGCTCCTTCTACGCCATGCTGAGCCTCGGCCTGGCCGTGATTTTCGGCCTGCTGCGCGTCATCAATTTCGCCCATGGCGCGCAATATATGCTGGGCGCCTTCATCGGCTATCTCCTGTTCACCCATCTCGGCATCGGCTATTGGCCGGCGCTGATCCTGGCGCCGCTGATCGTCGGGCTGTTCGGCGTCGTGGTCGAGCGCCTGGCGCTGTCCAGGCTCTACGACACCGATCCGCTCTACGGCCTGCTCTTCACCTTCGGCCTCGCGCTCGTGCTCGAAGGCATCTTCCGTTACTATTACGGCGTGTCGGGAAACCCCTACGCCGTGCCGCCGCTGCTGGCGGGCGGCACCAATCTCGGTTTCATGTTCCTGCCCATTTATCGCGGCTGGGTGGTGGTCGCGTCGCTGGTCGTCTGCTTTGGCACCTGGGCGCTGATCGAGAAGACCAGGCTCGGCTCCTATCTGCGCGCGGCAACCGAGAATCCTCGCCTCGTCCAGGCCTTCGGCGTCAACGTGCCGTTGCTTTTGACCCTCACCTATGGCCTCGGCTCGGCGCTGGCCGGCCTCGCCGGCATCCTGGCCGCGCCCATCTATCAGGTTAGCCCGCTGATGGGATCGGATCTCATCATCGTCGTCTTCGCGGTGGTCGTGGTCGGCGGCATGGGATCGATCCTCGGCGCGATCGTCACCGGCTACATGCTTGGCCTCGCCGAAGGCCTGACCAAGGTCTTCTACCCCGAGGCCTCCAACCTGGTGGTCTTCGTCATCATGGCGATCGTGCTTTTGGTCCGGCCGGCCGGCCTGTTCGGAAGGGACGCCTGAGATGTCGGAAGAAACATCGGACATGGCAGAGCTTTCGCTCCGCGAGGCATCGGCCAACCCCTCGGCACGGCTTGAATGGGTGCTGGTCGGGCTCGGCATACTGGCGCTGCTGGCAGCCCCGTTCTTCGTCTACCCGATCTTCCTGATGAAGATGCTGTGTTTCGCGCTGTTTGCCTGCGCCTTCAATCTCCTGCTCGGCTACACCGGCCTCCTGTCCTTCGGCCACGCCACCTTCTTTGGCGGCGCCGCCTACTTCACCGCGCATGCCGTCAAGGTCTGGGGCTGGCCGCCGGAAGCCGGCATCCTGCTCGGCATGGCGGGCGCCGCACTGCTCGGCCTCGTCATGGGCTTTTTCGCCATTCGCCGGCAAGGCATCTATTTCGCCATGATCACGCTGGCGCTGTCGCAGATGTTCTTCTTCTTCTGCGTGCAGGCGCCGTTCACGCAAGGCGAGGACGGTATCCAGGGCGTGCCGCGCGGCGTCCTGTTCGGCGTCCTCGACCTCAATGCCCCGATGAACATCTATTATTTCGTGCTTGCCGTGGTCCTGCTCGGCGTCTTCGCCATCTGGCGCATCGTCAATTCGCCCTTCGGCATGATCCTGCGCTCGATCCGCGAAAACGAGAACCGCGCCATTTCGCTCGGCTATTCCGTAGCCAGCTACAAACTCGGCGCCTTCGTCATGTCGGCGGCGCTGGCCGGGCTCGCCGGCTCCCTCAAGGCGATCGTCTTCCAGTTCGCCACACTCACCGACGTGACCTGGCAGATGTCGGGCGAGGTCATCCTGATGACGCTTCTCGGCGGCATCGGCACCATGGTCGGCCCGATCATCGGCGCCAGCCTCGTCGTCGGCCTGGAAAACACGCTGGCCACCTCCGGCTTCCCGGTCACAATCGCCACCGGCCTGATCTTCATGGTCTGCGTGCTGGTGTTTCGGCGCGGGATTGTCGGGGAGGTTTACGCGCGGGTGCTCGGGCGGGCGGGGAAGGGGTGATCAGCTCCAGATCGGCGTTCCAAAGCTGATAGGTGCCGAGTCGTCTCGGCGCTCGACGTCCCGGTGCAGGCGCGCGTGCTCGACCTGTTGAAGCAGTTTCAGTTCGAATTCGGCGTTGCCTACCTCTTCATCTCGCATGATATGACGGTGGTCGAGATAATGTCATGCCGGCTGATATGCGGCGGAGACCGAGATTGAATCACTTTCTGGCGGAATTTGATGTTGGGCTGCTGCTGACCTTTGATGCCCTGCTCAAGGACAAGAACGTTACCCATGCCGCGACCCGCCTGAATATCACGCAGTCGGCGCTGTCGGCACGGCTGATGCGGCTGCGGCAGTTGTTGGGCGATCCGCTATTCATTCCCTCGACCTCTGGCCGGGGGATGGTTGCCTCGCCACACGCGCTGGCGCTTCAACCCGAACTGGCGCGGCTGCTTGAACAACTGAACGATTTTATCGGTACGGCCCGGGTGTTCGAGCCAGCGACCAGCAAGCGCGTCTTCCGCATCGCCGCCACGGACAACCCGGTGTCGATCCTGGCGCCAGACCTGATCCCGCTTGTCAAATCCGAAGCGCCCGGTGTCAAAGTGGCCTTCACAATGCCTAACAAGGCGAGGATCGCCGAGGACCTGGAACAAGGGGAGATTGACGTGTTCATCGGCGTTGCCGAGGATGGAGCGCAGGGGTTGATTGCGCGCAAGCTGTTCCAGGAGGATTTCGTCACAGCCCAGCGGCGCGGCCATCCACGGGGCAGTGGACCGCTCACCCTCGATGCGTTTTGCGCACTCGATCACCTTTTGATTTCAACCAGCGGCGGCCATTTTACGGGCATGATCGACAATGCCTTGGCCGATCTTGGGCGTGCGCGCCACGTCAGCGTCTCCGTCCAAAGCTATGCGCTGGCGCCGCTGATCCTGGGCAGCACAGACCTGATTTGTACCCTGCCGCGTCGGTTCTTGCAGCGGTTCGACGAGGTCCTTGACATCATCGAAGCCCCGCTTGAGCTGGCACCATTCGAGATGAACCTGTTCTGGCACCCGCGCATGAGCGCTGACGCCGCCCATGCCTGGCTGCGCAAGCAGGTTCTGCAGAGCGCGAGGTCTGGCCGCGGCTAGAGCATTTCCAGCAAAATTGCGAAGTGGTTTGCGTTCGCACTTTCGCTGGAAATGCTCAGGAAAGGCTGGGCAATGTGCCCGGCCCTGTTGTCCTAAAACTCCTGCAGCAGATAGTCGCCGACCTTGACCGCCTTGGGATCGAACAATGTGTCGAGCCGGGCGTTGAGAACATAGATGGCGTCGCCCGCTGTCGTGGCTGCGGTCGGCATGGAGAGGGCGCTGTTTTTCTCGCGCAGAATGGTCGCGGACCGCCAGCCATCGGTGGAGGTCAGTTCCACCGTGCGGTCGGCACCGAGGTTTTGTACCACCAGCAGGTGTTCTGCGTCGATCAGGTGGATGCCATCGGCGCCGACGAGCGCTTCGGGCAGCCTGACCGGTTTGATATCGGTCGGATCGGTCGTGCTGATCCGGAACAATTCGCCGCTATTGTACTTGCCGACCAGCAGGTAGCCGTCCTTGTGCCAGGCAATGCCATTCAGGTTGAAACCCTGCGAGGTCAGGAAAAGCGGGCTCTGGGCGAAGATCGAGGCCTTCCCTTTGGTATCGATCTTGTAGATCGATGGGGCGAAGCTGTCGGTTATGTAAGCATTGCCGTCGGCGTCGAGGGCAATGTCATTGGCAAAGTGCCTGCCTTCACGGAGGCTTCCCAGGTCGTAGTATGCTTTCGGTTTGCCCGTGGTGGCGTCGTAGGTGGCAATGGCCGCCAGCGTGCCTTGGGTGGCGGCGGCGGTGCGGGCGCCGGCGCCGGGATCGGAATTGGTAACCCAAAGCGTGTTTCTGGCGTCGTCCTCCAGAAGGCCGACCGTCGAGACCAGGCGGTCGTCGGCGATGAAGGGCGTATAGGCCCCGGCTTTATCGACTTTGGCGACGAGGCCCCGGGTTACCGAACCAACCAGAAAGACGTCCTGCTTCGCCGAGTAGGTGAAGCTCTCGGGATAGGACTGGTCCGAGCGGAAGGCGATATCCTGTGCGAAGGCGGGGCAGGCGAGGGCGAAAATGACGGCAGTCGCCGCGCTGGCCAGAAGATTGCGATGGATCATTTCGAGTTCCTTTCGATCATCAATGGCGGTGATCTAGGGGGTCTCCACGCGCTGCGGAAATTCCGATGCCCGATAGGACCCATCGATCGGTTTGATACCTTTCGACCTTGCGCCCGGGGCCTCGCGTGTCCACGGCAAGGAGGCACTCATCGCATCGATTGCACCAAGTTTCAGGATCGATTTGTGTTGCCGCCATGGCCCCGGCATGTTCAGCGCAGGCCATGATCGCGAACCAAATCCGGCCAGGCGACAGGCAAAACCGAGGACAACTGATGATCGATTTCTATTTTCATGCGACGCCCAATTCGATGAAGGTCGCCGTGCTGCTCCAGGAGCTGGAACTCCCCTTCGCCTTGAAGCCCGTGGATATTTTCAAGGGTGAACAGCATATGGCGGCATTCAAGGCCATTAACCCGAATGCCAAGGTTCCGGCCATCGTCGATGACGGCACCATCGTGTTCGACTCGCACGCAATCCTGCTCTATCTGGCCGGCAAGCATGGCGCTTTCTTGCCGGAAGTTCGCACCGAATACGCCACCATGCTGTCCTGGCTGCAACTGGTGGCGACGGGCCTCTCGCCATTCTCGGGCCAGGCGATTCACTTCATGCACTACGCGCCCGAGACGCTTCCCTATGCGATCAACCGCTATAGGAAGGAAGTCGAACGGCATTATGCGGTGTTCGACGAGCATTTGGGCCGATCCCGGTATCTGGCGGGTGAGGCCTACAGCATTGCCGACATGGCGCTCTGGGGCTGGGCCGCTTCGGCTGGTTTCATCTTCGGCGCCGATGGCTTGGCGGTGTACCCCAATGTCGAGCGCTTCATGTCTCAAATGGCGGCCCGCCCAGCCATTCAACGCGCCCTCGAGATGAAGGCTGCTCACAATTTCAAGCACGAGTTCGATGCCGAGTCCCGCAAGGCAATGTTTCCGCAGAACGAACAGCAGGCGGCCTGAAGGCCGGCGGCGGCATCGAGGTGCCGCCGCTAGGTTATCCATGGTCTGCAGCAAGGAATGATGCGGTCTGGCGGCCGGAGGTAGTCGTAGCGCGGAATAGGAGCGTTCAGCCGTAGTGCCGGCTTAACCACTCGCTCCGGCCATGCTGGATCACCACCCTCACCCGTAACACCGCCGCTCCACCGCCAGCCGCTTCACCAGCGCCAGCACCCCATCGATAGCCGGCGTTGGCTTCCCCACCAGCCGCCCAAGCTCCTGCACCGCGCCCGCCAGCGCATCGATTTCCATCGGGCGGCCGCGTTCCAGGTCTTGCAGCATCGAGGTCTTGTGCTCGCCGACGTCGCCGGCGCCCTTGATGCGGCGGTCGACGTCGATGGGGAAGCGCACGCCCAGGCTTTCGCCGATTGCTTGCGCTTCCAGCATCATGGTGCGGGCGAGGGTTCGGGTGCCTTCGTCGGCGACGATCGCGGCCAGCGTGCTGCCGGTCAGCGCCGAGATCGGGTTGAAGGAGAGGTTGCCCCACAGTTTTACCCAGATCTCGCCGCGAATGTCGTCGCGGACCGGCGCCTGCAGCCCGGCCTTGACCATCTCCCCGGCCAGAAGTGTGGCCCGTTCGCTCTTCTCGCCCGAGGGTTCGCCGAGCGAGAAGCGCCTGCCCTCGACATGGCGGATCAGGCCGGGCGCGTCGACCTCGACGGCGGGGTAGACCACCGAGCCGATGACGCGCTGCGGGCCGAGCCGTTCCCAAATCGAGCCGCCGGGGTCGACCTGATGCAGCCTGGTGCCTTCGAGCGCGCCGCCGGCCTTGTAGAAATACCACCAGGGAACGCCGTTCTGCATGGTGACAACCGATGTGTTCTCCCCAAGCAGCGGTGCGATCTGGTCGAGCGCGGGCGCGACGGAATGCGCCTTCAGCGCCAACACGACATAATCCTGCGCGCCAAGATCTTCCGCCTTGGCGGCGGCGCGGACCGGGGCGGTCGTCTCCTTACCGTCCTCGATCAGGCGCAGGCCATCTGCCTTGATTGCTTCGAGATGGGCGCCGCGGGCGACGATCGACAGGTCGGTGCGGCCGGCGATGGCCAGCTTTGCCGCGAGATAGCCGCCGATGGCGCCGGCGCCGAAGATGGTGATCTTCATCGTAGTGAGCCTTTGATTCTATGCATGTCGTTATCTCGGAACCGAGGACACTTCCAAGCGACATGCATTAGAGCCCGAGTTTGGCGGCCAGCCCAATGCGCTGCAGCTTGCCGGTCGCGCCCTTGGGGATCTCGTCCAGGATCAGCACCTTGCGCGGCACCTTGAAGTCGGCGAGCCGCATCGCGGCGTGGGCGCGGATATCGCCCTCGGTTGCGCTCATGCCTTCGCGCAGCACCACGGCCGCCGCCACCTCCTCGCCAAGCTTCTCATGCGGCATGGCGAAGGTCACCACCTGCGCCACCGCCGGGTGGTCCATCAGCACGTCGTCGACCTCGAGCGGCGAGATCTTCTCGCCGCCGCGATTGATGATTTCCTTCAGCCGGCCGGTAACCCTGAGATAGCCGTCAGCGTCGAGCACGCCCTGGTCGCCGGTGTGGAACCAGCCATGCGCGAAGGCCGTCGCGTTGGCGTCCGGGTTTTTCTCATAGCCTGACGTGACGTTGGGGCCGCGAATGACGATTTCGCCGGTCTCGCCGGCTTGCACCAGCCGGCCGTCCGGCGCCATGACGGCCACTTCGGGGCCGCCGGCCGCACCGACGCTGCCCGGCTTGCGCAGGCCCGGCGGCAGCCGGTTCGACGCCATCTGGTGCGCGGCCTCGGTCATGCCATAGGATTCGATGACGGGGCAGCCGAAGGTCGCTTCGAGTTCGCCCATCACTTGCGCCGGCAGCGACGCCGAGGACGAGCGGATGAAGCGCAGGCGTGCCGCCGCCAGCGCTTCGGCATTGCGCGCCGCGCGCGCCAGGATCGCCTGGTGCATGGTCGGCACGGCGGTGTACCAGCTCGGTTTGGCGTCGCCCAGCCACTGGAAGAAGCGCAGCGCGTTGAAGCCCGGCGTGCAGTAGATGCTGCCGCCCGATGCCAGCGACGACAGCACCGCCGCGATCAGGCCGTGGATGTGGAACAGCGGCATGATGTTGAGGCAGCGGTCATCCACCGTCAGGCCAAGCGTCGCGCCGATATGGCGGGCGGAGGCCGCGACATTGGCATGGCTGAGCGGCACCAGCTTGGGGCGTGAGGTGGTGCCCGACGTATGCAGCAGCAGGGCGATGTCGTCGTTCCCAGCCATGGCGGGCGCCGCTTGCTGGCCGACCGCCGCGCCCTTGATGGCAAAACTGCCGGCAGGCGCGTCTGGCGGCACGATGAGCCGCAGCACGCCGATGCCGAGGCGCCCGGCCACCGTCACGGCAGGGCCAGTCTCGTTCTCGGCGACGAGGATCGCCTTGGCACCGATGTCGGTCAGGTAGAAATCGAGTTCGTCGGCCCGGTAGGCGGGATTGAGGGGCGCCGTCGAGGCGGTGGCCGCCACGGCGACGAAGGCAGTTGCCATCTCAGGCCCGTTCGGCAGCACGATCGCCACCCTGTCGCCTCGGCCGATACCGAGCGCGTGCAGCCGTGTGGCCGTGGCTTTGATCAGCGCGCGCAGGCCGCCATGGGTGAGCGTGGGCCTGTCGGGCGCCAGGATTGCGGGCGCGGCATCGGCGCCGGCCACGAGGCGGCGGGAGAGGTCTGTGTGGGTCTGGGTCATGGTCACCGGCTATGTTTCAGACGAGTGCTTGTGAAAGTCCAGTCGACGTTGGCGCCGCCGCCGCTCCGTCTCGGCTTCGCCGAGCCACCATGCCGGGGCGAGCCACGGGTCTCGCCCGTCCTTCGGACCCCCCCACGTTGTGGGGGAGAGGAAACCCAGGTTTTCAAAGGTTGCGACCAATCATCCTGCCGTAAACCTCAATAGCCCAGCGCCATCCCGTCCTTGCGCGGATCCGACGCGCCGGTGAGCGTTCCCTTTTCCCAGTCGATCAGCACCGCCTGGCCGCCGCCGAGCGGATGGTGCGGCTCGGTGATGGTGTGGCCGCGCCGGCGCAGGCCTTCGATCGCCTCGGTGGGCACGTTGCGCTCCGCTTCCACCATGCCGTCGACGTAGAACACCCGGGGGGCGTCGAGCGCCTGCTGCGGGTCCATGCCGAAATCGATCATGTTGGTCAAAAGATGGACATGGCCGAACGGCTGGTAGCCGCCGCCCATGACGCCGAACGGCATCACCACGCGGCCGTTTCTCGTCGCCATGCCGGGCATGATCGTGTGCATCGGCCGCTTGCCGGGCGCGATGGCGTTGGGGTGCGCCGGATCGAGGCGGAAGCTCGAGCCGCGGTTCTGCAGCACCACGCCGGTCTTCGGACCGACGACGCCGCTGCCAAAGGAGTAATAGGTCGAGTTGATGAAGGAGACCGCGTTGCGGTCGCGGTCGACGATCGAGATGTAGACCGTATCGCTGCCCGGCAATTGGACGTCAGGCAGATGGGTCATGGCGCGCTCGCGGTCGATCTCGGCGCGCAGCCGCTCGGCATAAGCGGCCGACAGAAGCTCCCTCACGGGCACCGGGACACGGTCCTGGTCGCCGACGAAACGGTCGCGGTCGCGATAGGCCAGCCGCCCGGCCTCGATCTCCAGGTGCAGGCGCTCGGCGCCGTTGGGGTCGAGCCCGCCGAGCTTGAAGCCCGACAGCACGTTCAGCATCAAAAGCGCCGTCAGCCCCTGGTTGTTCGGCGGCATCTGGTGAATCTCATGGCCGCCATAGCTAACGCTGACCGGCGCCACATAGTCGCCTCGGGTCGTGGCGAAATCTTCGGCTGTGTGCAGTCCGCCCAATTCCTTGAGCCGGCGCACCATGTCGTCGGCGACCGCGCCTTCGTAGAACCCGGCGCGACCCTGTTTGGCGATGACGCGCAAAGTGGCGCCGAGTTCCGGCTGGCGGTGCACGTCGCCGGCCTTCGGCGCGCTGCCGCCGGCCAGGAAGATGCGTGCGGCATGCTCGTCGGCGGAAAGATCGGTCTCCGGGTCGGCCCAGTCGAAGGCGACGCGGTCGTGTACGACATAGCCGTTCTCGGCATAGTGGATCGCCGGCGCCAGCACTTCGGCCAGGCTCTTGCTGCCATGATCCTCGAGCAGCCGGCACCAGGCGTCGATGGCGCCTGGCACGGTGACGGGATGTGGCCCTTGGAGTGGGATGCGGTCGAAACCCTTTTCCAGATACCAGTCGACGGTCGCGGCGGCCGGCGCCCGGCCGGAGCCGTTGAAAGCCAGCACCTGGCTTTGTCCCTTGGGGCAGTAGAGGACAAAGCAATCGCCGCCTATCCCGGTCGATTGCGGCTCGACCACGCCCTGCACGGCGGCCGCACAGATGGCTGCATCCATGGCATTGCCGCCGGCGCGCAGCATCTCGATGGCCGCAAGCGTCGAGAGCGGGTGCGATGTCGCGGCAATCGCTTCCGTGGCACGAACCGGCGAGCGGCCGGGAAACTGGAAATCACGCATCTGGTCTGGATATCCTTGAGGCACTTGAGGGGTCCGATGAAATCAATGCCGGCGGCCGAAGATCTGCGCCAGCGACAACAGCAGGACCGAGAGCACGATCAGGCAAGTCGAGATGGCGGCGATGGTCGGGTCGATCTGGTCGCGCAGCGCGTTGAACATGCGGCGCGTCAAGGTGGTGGTCTCGCCGCCCGAGATGAACAGCGAGACGACAACTTCGTCGAAGGAGGTGATGAAGGCAAACAGCGCCCCCGAGACGATCGAGAAGCGGATCTGCGGCATCGTCACCTGCCAGAAGGCAGCGATGCGTCCCGCGCCCAGGCTGCGCGCCACGCGCTCCTGGTTCATGTCGTAGGAGCGCAGGCCCGACAGCACCGTCAGCACCACCAACGGCAGCGCCTGCACCGTATGGGCAATGACCAGGCCGGTCAGCGTGTTGTTGAGGCCGATGCGCGCATAGAGGAAGAAGGTGCCGATGCCGACCAGGATCACCGGGATGATCAGCGACGCCGTGAGCAGCGCGTTGATGGTGCCGTTGAAGCGCAGCGTGCCTCTGTTGATGGCGTAAGCCGCCGCGGTGCCGAGCGGCGTTGCCACCAGCGCGGTCATGACAGCGACCTTCACCGACACGATGGTGGCGTCGCGCCATTCCAGCGACTGGAAGTAGCTTTCGTACCAGCGCAGCGACCATTGCTGCGGCGGGAATTGCAGCAGCGTCGAATCCGAAAACGACATGATGACGATGATGACCGACGGCGCGATCAGGAACAACAGCACGAGGCCGCCGAGGCCGTAGAGCCACAGGCGTTGCCGGTGCGAGATCGGCAGGCCGATATCTCCGCTCATCGCGAACTCCATACGCCGGTGGCGCGCGCGCCGAGCAGCCACTGGAACAGACCGAGAAGCGCGAGCGTGACCACCAGCAGCACCACGCCGAGTGCCGCACCCGCACCCCAGTTGGAATAGAGGCTGGTGGTCTGTTCCATGCGCATCGCCCACATCACCACCTTGCCGCCGCCCATCAGCGCCGGCGTGACGAAGAAGCCTAGGCACAGCACGAAGACGATGACCACGCCCGAGGCGAGGCCGGGCAGCGACAGCGGAAAGAAGATCTGCCTAAAGGTCGCGGCCGGGCCGGCACCGAGATTCATGCCGGCGCGCAGGCAGTCGGTGTCGATGGTCTTCATCGAGGCGTAGAGCGGCAAAACGAGAAACGGCAGCAATATGTGCGTCATGCCGATGACCACGCCTGAAAAATTATTGGCCAGCGACAGCGGCTGGCTGATCACGCCGAGGTCGATCAGCCAGCTGTTGATCAGGCCCTTGCGCTGCAGGATCACCAGCCAGGCATAGGTGCGCACCAGCACTGACGTCCAGAACGGCAGGATGACGAAGATCAGGCAGATCGAGGCGGCCCGGCGCGGCAGCTGCGACAGCATGTAGGCCAGGGGATAGCCCAGCAGCACGCAGGCGCCGGTAACGATGAAGGCGACCTTGAAGGTGGTGATGAAGGTCCTGATGTAGGAGGCCTGCTCGAAAAAGCGTGCGTAATTGGCGGCGCTGAAGGCACCGGTCTCGTCGAACAGCGACAGCCAGAACAGCCAGCCGATCGGCACGATGATGATGGCGCAGACGAGGAACAGGCTCGGCGCCAGCAGCGCCAGCAGCCGCAGTGACTCCCGCCGCGCATCGGCGCGTAGCTCTTGCGCGTTCAGATCCTGCCCCGCCGGGCCGGCGATCTCTTTCAGCAGGGCGGATTGCGCGCTCATCCCTCGGCCGCCACCAGGATCGTGTCCTTGGCATCGAGGCCGAGCGTGATCGGCTGGCCGGGCGCCGGCATTCTGGCCAGCACATCGCTGCGGCAATAATCGCGCAGCGTCAGCTGGCGGCCGTCACTCAGGCTGGCATAGCAGACGAAACTGTCGCCCTGGTAGATGATGTCGCTGACCGTCGCATCTAGCACATTGATGCCGGTCGACGGCTCGTCCGCGGTGACCAGCCGTAGCTTCTCCGGTCGCACCACCATCAGATGCCGACCCGCCGGCGGTGTCGGTGCGCCGGTCTGGATTCGCCTGTCCTGATACCAGACCGACCCGTTGCGGCACTCGACGGGAATGAAATTCGATTCGCCGATGAAGCCGGCCACGAATTGCGTCTTCGGCGCGGCATAGAGGGTTTCGGGCTTGTCGAGCTGTTCGATGCGGCCAGCGTTCATCACGGCGATACGGTCCGACATGGTGATGGCTTCGCGCTGGTCGTGCGTGACATAGACCGTCGTCATGCCAAGACGGCGATGAAGCGCGCGCAATTCGATCTGCATATGCTCGCGCAGACCCTTGTCGAGCGCCGACAGCGGTTCATCCATCAAGACGATGCGCGGCTCGAAGACGATGGCGCGCGCCAGGGCCACGCGCTGGCGCTGGCCGCCGGAGAGCTGGTCGACGCGGCGCTCGCCCAAGCCCTGCAGCTTCACCAGCTCCAGCGCCTTCTCCACCCGCTGCGCCGTCTCGGCTGCCGCGACGCCGCGCTGCTTCAGTGGAAAGGCGATGTTGTGGAAGACATTCATATGCGGAAACAGCGCATAGTTCTGGAACACCATGCCAATGTTGCGCCTGTGCGGCGGCGTGGTGATGATCTCGTCGCCGCCGACCTTGATGCTCCCGCCATTGGCTCTGACGAAACCGGCCAGGATCATCAGCAGCGTCGTCTTCCCCGATCCGGAAGGCCCGAGCAGCGTCAGGAACTCGCCGGCTTCGACATCGAGATTCAGGTCGCGCAACACCGGCACGCTGCCAAATCGTTTCTCGATCCGGCGCATGCTGATCGGCAGCGCGGATGGTGCAATGGACAAGATCGTTTTCTCCTGGGCAGAGACTGAAGGAGCGGGGCGGCGCAAACGCCGCCCCGCAATGTCAGGGTTCCGGCCTATTGCTGGATCAGATTGTTGAACTTTTCCGTCGCCTCGACGAGGGTGTCGCGCCAGAACTCGGCATCCTGCAGCACCTGCTTCTTGACGTTTTCGGGCGCCGAGTTGATGTCCTTGATCCGTTCGGGCGGGATCTTGCCGGTCTCGAAGGCTTTCTCGTTGACCGGCCCATTGTCGACATAGAGCGGCAGATTGGCCTGCAGCTGCGGGCTGACGAACATCGCCAGCGCCTTCATCGCCGCTTCCTTGTTCTTGGCGCCCTTGGGGATGACCATGCAGTCGGCGGTGAGCACGCCCTGGTCGAACGAGAAGCTGACCGGCGCGCCTGCCTTCTTCAGGGTGCCGGCACGGCCGTTCCAGATGCTCGCCATGTCGACTTCGCCATCCTTCACCAGTTGCATGGCCTGGGCGCCGGAGGTCCACCAGGCATCGACATGGCCACGGATCTTGTCGACCGATTTCAGCGCCCCGTCGATGTCGACGGGATAGACCTTGTCGATCGGCAAGCCGGAGGCGAGTGCGGCGACGCTCAGCGTCTCCGTCGCCTGGCTGCTGCTCAGCGCGCGCCGTCCCGGGAATTTTTCCACATTCCAGAAGTCGGCCCATGTCTTCGGGCCCTTGTCGCCGAAGACGTCGGTCCGATAGATCAGCACGACGGAGGTGTAGGAAATGCCGACCCAGTCGTCATGCACCAGCTTGGGGTTGATGCCGCTCTTGTCGATGATGCCGTAATCCAGCTTTTCGAACAGCCCTTCCTTGGAGCCGCGCGCGCATTCGTCGGCGCCCAGCTCGGTGATGTCCCATTTGACGGCATTGCCGGTCACCTGCAGGCGCACGTCGTCGAGGCCGTTGGTGGTGTCTTCCTTGATGGTGATGCCGAGCGCATCGGCGGTCGGCTTGAAGAAGGCCTTGGTTTCCGCTTCCTGATAGGTGCCGCCCCACGAGGCGACGGTGATGGTGTCGGCGGCGAGGGCAGGCATTGCCACGGAGGCAATGAGGCCGGCTATCGCGAAAGTTCTAAAGTTCCTGTTCATTTCGGTTCTCCGACCGGTGTTCCCATTTGTTTTTGATTTGGCATGCGATTTTGTATACAATTTCAAATGTAGCCGAGAGATCGGTGTTGTCAACTCCGGCGAGCACGATCAATCCGAAGCGATGGGACGGTGCCGCAGGGCGTGGCAAATTGCGCCGACTGCGACTACAAACGAGGCAATGTCCGGCTAAAGCAGCCGGAGAACTGGGAACGGACCTTGGCCAAGGAAACAAAAAACACGCTGCGCGACTCGGTCTATTCCGCGCTCAAGGCGATGATCGTGACCGGCCAGATTCCGCCGGGCTCGCGCGTCACCGAAAGCGATATCGCGGCCAAACTCAATGTCAGCCGCACGCCGGTGCGCGAGGCCTTCAACCGGCTGGAGCGCGACGGACTGGTCACCGGCCGGCCGCGCCAGGGCTATGCCGTCACCGAGTTCGACATCAACATGTTCCGCGAGGCCTTCGACATCCGCGAACTGCTCGACGGCCATGCGACCGAACTGGCGGCGGCCGCCGCGACGGAGAAGGACAAGGCGCGGCTGCGTGCCATGCTGGCCGAGTGCGAGCGGCTGGCCGCCATTCCCGATCGCACGACGCGCGAAAAATTCCAGGAACTGGAGGTCGGCATCGATCTGCACCGCGTCATTGCCGAAATCAGCGGCAACGCGATGCTGCACGGCATGCTGTGCGGCATCCTCGACAAGTGCCAGCACTATGTCTGGACCGAACTCTTGTGGCTTGACGAATGGAAGATCGCCCGCGACGAGCATGCCGAGATCGTCGAGGCGATCTGCGCAAACGACGCTCGCCGCGCCGGGACGCTGGCGCGCGCCCATGTACGCGGTTCGCGTGAGAACGTGTTGCGCCTGCTGCAGGCCAAATCGGACTATCAGAGTTTTCTGGCCAAGGCCTCCTGAGCGGGACGGCCACAGCGCCTACCAGGTCCAGCCACCCTTTCCGAGCGTCGCCACCGCGTCGACGATGCGGGTGAAGCTCGCGCGGGCACGGCCGACGCTGTGGCGGGCCCTGAGATAGCCGTGCACCAGGCCGGGTTCCTCGAACCATATGGCGCGCCCGCCTGCCGCGACGATGCGGTCGCGATAGGCTTCGCCGTCGGATGACAGCGGGTCGCACTCGGCGGTCATCAGCACGGTCGGCGGCAGGTTGGCGAAATCGGCATCGGCCAGCGCCGACAGCGTGATGTCACCGGTCTGGTCCACGCCCCCGGTGCGGATGTGCTTGTAGAATTCAAGGTCGCGCACCGTCAGCATCGGCGCTTCGGCGTGTGTCACATAGGAGCCGCGCGAGCGATCGCCGCCGAGGCCGGGATAGATCAGCACCTGGCCGACCGGCTTTTTCGCATGGCCACGCGTCGCGTGTGCAACGGCGGCGCAAAGGTTGCCGCCGGCGCTGTCGCCGCACAGCACCACCGGGCGGTCGGAGCTCCCCGCGGCCCATTCGAAGGCGGTCATCGCATCGTCGAAAGCGGCTGGGTGCAGATGCTCCGGCGCCAGCCGGTAATCGACCGAGACCACCTCATAACCGGTGCGGCCGCAAAGCTCGGCGCAGACATCGTCGTGGCTGTCCAACCCGCCGAGGATGAAGCCTCCGCCATGGATGTAGAGCACCATCGCGGCCTCGTCCGGCGTCGCGTTGCGATAGATGCGGATCGGGATGTTGCTGGCAGGTGTGGCGATGGCGGTCGTCTCGGCTGTCACGCCTTGCGGATAGCCGGCAAAGAACTCCCGGCACATGCGATCATAGATCTCGCGCTGCCGCGCGATCGTGTAGTCGATCGTGTCGGGCGGATAATAGGAATTGGTCCGCTCGATGAAGGCCCAAGTCTCGGCGTCGATGAGTTTGGTGTAGTCGGTCATGAACGGAGACCGGACAGCAATGAACGCGCCCAGGCGCCCCCCTCTGGCCTGCCGGCCATCTCCCCCTCAAGGGGGGAGATCGGATGTCGTCTCGGCTTTCGCCAACCTCCAACGTTTCCGGAAGAGCGCTGTCGGCAAGACCGCCGATCTCCCCCCTTGAGGGGGAGATGGCCGGCAGGGCAGAGGGGGGTGCTTGGCGCCATCATCTCAGCAGCGTTACTTGCCCTTCCACACAGGCTCGCGCTTCTCGGCAAAAGCGCGAAAACCTTCCATACCGTCCTCCGACCCATAGAGCGCATCGACGGTCGGCAACTGCCGGCGCGTTACCTTGTTCATCGCATCCTGGAAGGTCAGCGATTCCGCCACGCGCGCCGTCTCCTTGATCGCTGCGAAGACCAGCGGTGGGCCGCTGGCGAGCAGGCGGGCGATCTCCCAGACGCGGTCCTCGAGCTTTTCCTTGGGCAGCACCTCGTTGACCAGGCCCCAGCGATGCGCCTCGGCGACATCCATCCAGCGGCCGGTGAGCAGCAGGTCCATGGCGACATGATAGGGGATGCGCTTCGGCAGCTTGATGGTCGCCGCGTCGGCGAGCGTGCCGGCGCGGATTTCGGGCAGGGCGAAGGAGGAATGATCGGAGGCATAGATGAGGTCGCAGGACAGCGCCAGCTCGAAGCCGCCGCCCACCGCCATGCCATTGACGCAGGCGATGACCGGCTTGTTCAGGTCGCGCAGTTCCTGCAGGCCGGCAAAGCCGCCGACGCCATAGTCGCCGTCGACCGCGTCGCCGCTGGCGGCGGCCTTCAAGTCCCAGCCGGCACAGAAGAACTTGTCGCCCGCGGTCCTGACGATGGCGACGTGCAGTTCGGGATCGTCGCGGAACGCCTTGAACGTCTCGCCCATCAGACGCGAGGTCTTCAGGTCGATCGCATTGGCCTTGGGGCGGTCGAGCGTGACCTCGAGGATGGTGCCTTCGCGGCGGGTCAAAATGACGTCAGACATTCTTGTTCTCTCCCAGCACCAGCAGCGCGTCGGCGATCCAGGCGCCCTTGCCTTCCGTGCAGACGATCAGCGGATTGATGTCGAGTTCCTCGATCTCGCCGGCATTCTCCTGCACGAAGCCGGCAATGCCCGCGATGGCGTCGATGGCGGCCTGGACGTCGGCCTTCGGCCGGCCGCGATAACCTTCGAGCAGCGGGAACAGTTTCAGCCCGCGCAGCGCGGCTTCGATATCGTCGCGGGTCGCCGGCAGCATCAGCGTGACGCTGTCGCGCAGCAACTCGACCAGCACGCCGCCGGTGCCCAGCGTCATGACAGCACCGAACATCGGATCCCGGGTGAAGCCGACGATCAGTTCGGCGACGCCGTCGCGCACCATGCGCTCGACATAGAGCCCGGTGCCGAGCGGCAGCAAGTCATGCGCTGCCGTGCTGACCGATTCGGCGTCCTTGAGGTTGAGCCTGACGGCGCCGACCTCGGACTTGTGGGTGACACCCAGCGCTTTCAGGGCGACGGGGAAGCCGAGCGCCATGGACGAGATCACGGCCTCGACCGCATTGCCGGCCCGCTCGCCCTTGGGCACGGAAAGGCCGGCCTTGATCAGCCGCGCCTTGGCTTCGGCTTCGTCAGGTGTGACGCGCGGCACGTCGGATGCGCCGGCAGCCCTCGTGTCGACCGGCTGTGCCTGCGGCTCGCGCCAGGCCCAACCGATGAAGGCCGCCGCCTGCGCGGCGTCCATTGCCTCGGAAATGCCGAACAGCGGCACCATGCCCCGCGCCATCAGTTCGGCGGTGTATTCCTCCGGCAGGTTCTCCGGCAGCGAGGAGACGATGGCGCCATGCGCCTTGTTGGTCTTCAGCGCCGATTCGAAGGCGCGCAGCGTCGCCCACCAGTCGGTTACCGAGCAGCGGTCGGGGCGCGGGAAGTCGAGTACCAGCATGTTGAGGTCGAAGCCGCCAGACACCATGGCGGTGAAGGTGGCCGTCATCGCCGGCTCGTTGTTCCAGATGAAGGTGTGGTAGTCCAACGGATTGGCCACCGCGACCAGCGGCCCGAGCGTCGATTTGACATGGGCGCGATGGCTGTCGGTCAGCACCGGGAAGTTGACCCAGCGCCCTTCGGCGCTGTCGGCCATGACCGATGCCTCGCCGCCCGAACAGCTCATCGACGAGAGCCTGTACCCAGGCAACGGGCCGGTGATGTGCAGCAGCTTCAGCGCCTCGATGAAGGCGGGGATGGAATCGACACGCGCGATGCCGAGCCGCTTCAGGAAGGCACCGGAAGCAGCGTCCGACCCGGCAAGCGAGGCGGTGTGCGAGACGGTTGCTTGCCGCGCCTGTTCGGAACGGCCGACTTTCATGGCGATGATGGGTTTTTTGAGCTCTCTCGCCCTGGCCGCCAGCCGCTCGAAGCCGGCTACCGAATCAAAAGCCTCGATGTGCAGGCCGAGCGAAGTCACCCGCTCGTCCTCGATCAGGCCAAGCGCCATTTCCGACAGGCCGGTCTGCGCCTGGTTGCCGGCGGTCATCAGGAAGGCGATCGGCAGGCCACGCTTCTGCATCGTCATGTTGATGGCGATGTTGGACGACTGGGTGATGATGGCGACACCCTTGCCGCCCTCGTCCAGCCTGATGCCGCCATGCTGGTCGGGCCACAAGAGCGCACCATCGGCATAGTTGATCAGGCCATAGCAATTCGGTCCGATGATCGGCATCTGGCCGGCGGCGGCAACCAGTTCGGCCTGCAGCCGTTCGCCATCCTCGTCATAGGCCTCGGTTTCGAGGAAACCGGCGGCAAAGCAGACGGCGCCGCCGGCGCCGCGCTCGGCGAGTGCCTTGATCACCTCGATGGTCAGGTGCCGGTTGACGCCGACAAAGGCCGCGTCCGGCGCGCCGGGCAGATCCGCGACCGACCGGTAGGCCTTGCGGCCGGCGACCTCGTCCTTGGTCGGATGCACCGGCCAGATCTCGCCGGCAAACCCCATCTTGATCGATTGCGCCACGACGGCGGCGGCCTGCACGCCACCGAACACGGCGATCGATTTCGGGCGCAGGAGGCGTTCGAGTTTATGCATGGTCATCTTTTCGTTTTGAGCGCGATCTCAGGACAAACGATCTCGTTTGCCCGACAAAACCGAATGCCGGTTTTGGCTATCATGCTCTAAGCCCCGAACGGACGCAGCAGCGCCCGCGAAATAATATGTCGCTGAATCTCCGAAGTGCCTTCCCAGATGCGTTCGACGCGGGCGTCGCGCCAGATGCGCTCCAGCGGCAGGTCATCCATCAGCCCCATGCCGCCATGGATCTGGATCGCCTCGTCGGCGACGAAGGCAAGCATTTCGGTGGCCTTCAGCTTGGCCATGGCCATATCCTGGTCGGTGACGGTGCCCTGATCGTACTTCCAGCCGGCTTCGAACACCATCAGCTCGGCGGCCTTCAGTTCCGTCGCCATGTCGGCAAGCTTGAACGACACGCCCTGGAACTTGCCGATCTGCTGGCCGAACTGCTGGCGCTGCGCGGCATATTCGACCGCATGGCCAAGCGCCCGCTCGGCGCGGCCTAGGCAGGTGGCGCCGACCTGCAGGCGCGTCGCGCCGAGCCAGGAATTGGCGACGTCGAAGCCCTTGTGCACCTCGCCCAGAACCTGGGATGCCGGCAGGCGGCAGTCGTCGAATTCGAGGATGGCGTTGGTATAGCCACGATGCGAGACGTTGCGATAACCGTCGCGCACCGTAAAACCCTTGGTGCCCTTGTCGACGAAGAAGGCGGTGATCTTCTTGCGTTTTCCACGCGGTGAATCCTCCTCGCCCGAGGCCATGAAGACGATGGCGAAATCGGCAAGATCGGCGTGCGAGATAAAATGCTTGGTGCCGTTCAGCACCCAGTCGTCGCCATCCTGTACCGCGGTCGCCTTCATGCCGCGCAGGTCGGAGCCGGCGCCCGGCTCGGTCATCGCCAGGCAATCCCATTTCTCGCCGCGGATGCAGGGGAAAAGGTATTTTTCGCGCTGTTCCGGCGTGCCTGCGAGCAGGATGTTGGAGGGGCGCGCAACGCAGGTCCAGTGCAGCGCGTAATTGGCGCGGCCAAGCTCCTTCTCGTAGAGCAGCCAGGTCACCGTATCGAGCCCCGCGCCGCCGACATCGGCCGGCATGTTGGCGGCGTAGAGCCCGGCCGCGATCGCCTTGGCCTTGATCTCCTCGATCAGCTCGCGGCGCAGCACGCCGGTGCGCTCGACCTCGCGTTCATGCGGATAAAGCTCGTTCTCGACGAAGGCGCGCGTCGTCTCGACAATGAGTTTCTGCTCTTCCGAAAGCCCGAAATCCATGGTCTCAGCCCTTCTTCTTTTTCTTCGGCTTTTCGGCCCGCTTCACCGGCTTGGCGGCCTTGGCCTTTTCCGCTGCCTTTGAGGCGGTCGGCTTCTTCGCCGCCAGCTTGGCGAGTTGCTTGGTATAGTCCTTGTGCAGCGCGCCGGCGCCCCAGCCCTTGCCCTTGTTCTGCTTCGACAGCGCGTCCATGATCGCGACCAGATTGTCGTCGCGGATCTTTTCCAGCTCGCGGATCGACAGGCCGTGCGCCTGGTCGTCCGACTGGGTGGCGATAAGGTCGACCAGCTCGCCGTTGAATTCCGGCACGTCCATCAGCTTGGTCCACGGCCATTTCAGGCAGGGTCCGAACTGCGCCATGAAGTGGCGCATGCCGGCCTCGCCGCCGGCGACGCGATAGACCTGGAACATGCCCATCTGCGCCCAGCGCAGGCCGAAGCCATAGCGCATGATGTCGTCGAGTTCCTCGACCGTGCAGATGCCGTCCTTGATCAGCCACAGCGCCTCGCGCCAGGCGGCTTCGAGCAGGCGGTCGCCGACGAAGGCCTCGATCTCCTTGCGGATGACGACCGGCTTCATGCCGATCGAGGCGTAGATTTCCTTGGCGACCTCGATCGCTTCGGGGAAGGTCTGGTCGCCGCCGACGATCTCGACCAGCGGCAGCAGATAGACCGGGTTGAACGGATGGCCGACGACCAGCCGCTCCGGATGCTTCTTCATCGCCACCTGCATGTCGGTCGGCTTGATGCCGGAGGTCGAGGAGCCGACAATGGCGTTGGCCGGCGCATGGGTGTCGATCTCGGCCAGCACCTTGTGCTTGAGGTCGAGCCGTTCCGGCACGCTCTCCTGGATGAAATCGGCATCGGCGACGGCCTCGGCAATCGTCTTGGCGAAGGTCAGCTTGCCTTCTTTCGGCAAGCCGCCGGGAACCATCTGCTTGTAGGCGCGGCGCGCGCCCTTCATCACTTCCGAGACCTTGCGCGAGGCCTCCGGGTCGGGATCGAAGATCGAGACGTCGATGCCGTTCAAGAGCAGGCGCGCCACCCAGCCGGCGCCGATGACGCCGCCGCCAATGGCGGCCGCCTTGTTGATGATGCTCATTGAGAGGCTCCGGTTCTTGTCCTGGCGGTTTCGGGATCGGTGAGAGGCACGCGCTCGCCGGCGCGAATGACTGATGGGTCGTAGGCCTTGCGGGCAAAGACTTCGAGCACGAAGGGCCGGAAGAATTCGATCGGCAGCGTCTCATAGTCGGGGTCGAAGCTCGACTGGTCCCAGCGCTCGCAAAACGCATCGCAATCGTCGAAATACGCATGGCCGGCGAAGCGGTCGCGCGCATGGCGATTGCCGCCGAGATGATGGGCGTAATAGAGGCGCTGGAAATCGCCGTGCTTCTCCACCACCCAGGTGCATTGCTCGCGCACGAAGGGTTTCAGGATCGACGCGGCGTATTCGTCGTGATTGTAGGGCGCATAGATGTCGCCGATGTCGTGCAGCAGGGCGCAGGCGATCCAGTCGGTGTCGGCGCCGTCGCGCCAGGCGCGCGTCGCCGCCTGCAGTGAATGGCCGAGCCGGGTGATCTTGTAGCCGGAAAGGCCCTCGTCGAGCTGCACCAGCGCATCGAGCAGCCGCTCGCCGGTCTTGGCGGCATAATCGATCTCGTGGGCGGTCAGGAACTCGTAGTCTTGCCTGTCGCCATCCTTCATCGCGGTGAATTTTACGGTAGCCATATCGACCCTCCCCGCGAATAATTTATGCCGCTATCGGCGCTCGCTTGGTCAGGTTGAGCTTCTTGCGCACTTCTTCCGGTCCCAGGATCCTGGCGCCGAGATTGGCGACGATCGACGCGGCGCGCTCGACCAACTGCGCATTGGTCGCCAGAACGCCCTTGTCGAGCCACAGATTGTCCTCGAGCCCGACGCGGACATTGCCGCCGGCAAGCACCGCCGCCGCTGCATAGGCCATCTGGTTGCGGCCGATGGCGAAGGCCGACCAGTTCCATGTCGACGGCACGTTGTTGACCATCGCCATGAAGGTGTTGAGGTCGTCGGGCGCACCCCATGGCACGCCCATGCAGAGCTGCACCAGCGCGTCGGGATTGAGCACCTTTTCCTCGACCAGCTGCTTGGCGAACCAGAGATGCCCGGTGTCGAAGGCTTCGATCTCGGGCTTGACACCGAGCGCCGTCATCATGCCGCCCATGGCGCGCAGCATGCCGGGCGTGTTGGTCATGACATAGTCGGCTTCGGCGAAATTCATGGTGCCGCAATCGAGCGTGCAGATTTCCGGCAGGCATTGGCGCACATGTTCCATGCGGTTGGTGGCGCCGCCCATGTCGGTGCCCTTTTCGTTGAGCGGCAGCGGCGCTTCCGGCGAGCCGAACACCATGTCGCCGCCCATGCCGGCGGTCAGGTTCAGGATGACGTCGACGTCCGCCGCGCGGATGCGCTCGGTCACTTCGCGGTAGAGATGCACGTCGCGCCTGGGCTTGCCGGTTTCGGGGTCGCGGACATGGCAGTGGACGATGGCAGCGCCTGCCTTGGCCGCATCGATCGCCGAATCGGCGATCTGCTTGGGCGAGCGCGGCACATGCGGGCTGCGGTCCTGCGAGCCGCCGGAACCCGTCACGGCGCAGGTAATGAAGACCTCACGGTTCATTGCAAGCGGCATCGAAACTCTCCTCCCATTCGAAACAGCCGCTAGCATCGCTCGACTTGATCAAAGCTGCTTTGCGTTTTACGAAGGCGATGTGATCAAAAGCGAAAAACCGGATATCTTTCGCGCCGAGCGCACGCCGCTCAAGGTGACGCTGCTGGTGTTTTCCGGCTCGTCGATCATGTGCGTGGCCTCAGCCGTCGACCCGCTGCGCGCCGCCAATCGCATTTCCGGCGAGACCCTGTTCGATTTCAAGCTGGTCTCGGTGACAGGCGAGGCGCCGGTCACCACATGCGGCCTCCCGGTGGCGGTCAGCGGCCGTTTCGACGCCAATGAGGCAACCGACGTGCTGGTCGTCGTCGCCGGCTTCGGCACCCAAAACTATGCCACATCGGCTCTCCTCTCAGCTTTGCGGCGGGCGGCGCGAGCGGCCCGTGCGTGCGGCGGCGTCGAGGCCGGCACCTGGCTGGTGGCGCGCGCCGGCCTGCTGGAAGGCCGCAGCGCCACCACCCACTGGGAGGACATGGAAGATTTTGC
Source organism: Mesorhizobium sp. Cs1299R1N3 (assembly GCF_037179625.1). NCBI lineage: Bacteria > Pseudomonadati > Pseudomonadota > Alphaproteobacteria > Hyphomicrobiales > Phyllobacteriaceae > Mesorhizobium > Mesorhizobium sp. Cs1299R1N3. The sequence continues at coordinate 271,648 of NZ_JAPYKQ010000006.1, forward strand.
CTCGGCCTTCCCCGGCGTCGATGTCCGGCCGGACCGCTACGTCATCGACGGGCCGGTGTTCACGTCGGGCGGAGCCTCGCCGACCTTCGACCTGATGCTGCATCTCATTCGCACGCGCCTCGGCATGGCGGTGGCGCTCGATGTCGCCAGCGTCTTCATCTACGACCAGGCGCGGGCCGCGACCGATGCGCAACCGCTGGTCTCGCTCGGCCGGCTCGACGGCTATGATCCGCGGCTGGCGCAGGCGATCCGGCTGATGGAATCGCATGTCGATCAGCCGCTGACCATAGAGGCGGTTGCCAGGCGCGCCGGGGTGACGGCACGGACGCTGGAAAGCATCTTTCGCAGGTCGATCGGCGAGACACCGGGCGCCTATTATCTCAGGCTGCGCCTGGGTGCCGCGCGCCGGCTTGTGGTCGACACGCGGATCGCCATGGCGGATATCGCCGGGCGGACAGGGTTCTCGTCTGCCGCGGCCTTTTCCAGAGCATTTTCAAGAGCTTTTGGCGAAGCCCCTGTCAGGCTTCGCCGGGGGTAGTGCAGGTCGCCCAAAACCGTGTAGCGGTTTTGGGGCAACGACATGCACAGGTAAAGAGAGCTTATGCTGCATTCTGGCGGTCGCTGCCGCCATCGATCTGCGAGCGCATCTGCCGCGCGAGATGGGTCTCGAAGCGGCTGGCAACGGCGCGGTCCCATTCATTGGTGCTGCGTGCGCCCTGCTTTGGATGCGGCATTGCCATCAGCCGGTCGATGATCGATCCGGCCTCGCCAGGTGAGAGCAGGGCGTCGATTTCACGTTCGTTCTGCATATCGGTTCGCCTCCTTCTTCCTCTCCCGCCACGAGCAATATCTATACGAGATTCGTGACGGCAGTTTGAAGGCAAGAGCTGGGCGATTGAGGGGCGCTTAGGGGCAAAACCTTGTCGTCGGTTTCAGCATGGCGCGCAAAAGGTTTCCGCGCGCCAAGCTTTCGAATCGCATAGTGCGCCGGCTTGGATTGCCGGCGGTCAGGCAGCGTCAGACGTAGCGGTTGACGATGTTTTCGAGCAGTTCCTGGCGGCCGGAGCGCGGCTGCGGTTCGATCTTCTTCTTCACCACGCGCTCGGCGATCTCTTCCAGCGTGCGCTTGCCCGACAGCATTGCCTTGGCCTCGGCGCCGTTCCAGCCGGCGTAGCGTTCTGCGAGCGGACCCGACAGCGCCTTGTCCTCGACCATGCGGGCCGCCGCCTTCAGGCCGCGCGCACAAGAATCCATGCCGCCGATATGACCGATCAGCAGATCCTGCGGGTCGAGCGACTGGCGGCGCAGCTTGGCGTCGAAATTGGTGCCGCCGGTCTTGAAGCCGCCGGCCTGGAGGACCTGGTAATAGGCGAGCGCCATCTCCGGCACATTGTTGGGGAACTGGTCGGTGTCCCAGCCCGACTGGTAATCGTTGCGGTTCATGTCGATCGACCCGAAGACGCCGAGCGCATTGGCCAGCGCCAGTTCGTGCTCGAAGGAATGGCCGGCCAGGATGGCGTGGCCCTGCTCGATGTTGAGCTTGACCTCATTCTCCAGGCCGAAGCGCTTGAGGAAGCCGTAGACGGTCGCGACGTCATAGTCATACTGGTGCTTTGTCGGCTCCTGCGGCTTCGGCTCGATCAGGATGGTGCCCTTGAAGCCGATCTTGTGCTTGTAGTCGACGACGAGGTTCAGGAAACGGCCGGCCTGTTCCTGCTCGCGGGCAAGGTCGGTGTTGAGCAGGGTCTCATAACCCTCGCGCCCGCCCCACAGCACGTAGTTCTCGCCCTTCAGCCGCTTGGTGACCTCGATGCAGCTCTTCACCGTCGCCGCGGCGTAGGCGAACACATCCGGATCGGGATTGGTCGCGGCACCCGACATGAAACGGCGGTTGGAAAACAGGTTCGCCGTACCCCAGAGAAGCTTGACGCCGGTCTGCTTCATCTTAGTGGCGAAATAGTCAGCGATTTCATCGAGGCGGGCCGCACTTTCGGAGAAATCCTTGCCCTCGGGCCGCACATCGGCGTCGTGGAAACAGAAATAAGGCGCGCCGAGCAGCGAGAACATCTCGAAGGCGACATCCGCCTTCAGTTTAGCCAGTTCCATCGTGTCGACGCCGCCGGCCTTGGGGAACCAGGGACGGTCGAAGGTCTGGCCACCGAATGGGTCGCCGCCGGGCCAGGCGAAGGAATGCCAGAAGGCGACGGCAAAGCGCAGATGGTCTTCCAGCCGCTTGCCGGCCACCACTTCGTCGGGATTGTAGAAGCGATAGGCCAGCGGATTGGTCGAATCCGGGCCTTCATATTTGATTTTCTGGACGTCGCCGAAAAAGCCGCTGCTCATGTTCTCTTCCTCTCCAAGATAGTTATGCCTGATTACCTCAGGCGTAATTGGTTTCACGCCGGCGCTGGTCGAAAACGGTCATGTCAAAACCGTCAAACAAAGGAGACAGACCATGACCGACCTCAACACGATCGCCCAGAACTACATCACCGCCTGGAACGAAGCCGATGCCGACCGCCGGGCGGCCTTGCTCAAGACGACTTTCACCGAAGACGTCAGCTATCGCGATCCGCTCATGCAGGGCGACGGCCATGAAGGCGTCGCCGCGCTGATCGACGGTGTGCAGCAGCGCTTTGCCGGCTTCCGCTTCTCGCTGAAGGGCACGCCGGACGGCTTTGCCGACAAAATCCGCTTCTCCTGGAACCTCGGGCCCGAGGGCACCCCTTCCGTCATCGAAGGCACCGATATCGGAATCATCGAGAACGGCCGCCTGAAGAGCGTCACCGGTTTCCTCGATAAGGTGCCGGCTCAGTGAGGGCAACCTGGAAAGGGGGATGCGAGGCGCCCCCCTCTGGCCTGCCGGCCATCTCCCCCTCAAGGGGGGAGATTGTCTGTTTTGGCTGCTTTCGCCAATAACCAACGTTGCAGAATTGTCGGCTACGGCGAAACTGCCGATCTCCCCCCTTGAGGGGGAGATGCCCGGCAGGGCAGAGGGGGGTGCCTGGCGCCAACTCACGCGGCTACTGCTTTGATCGCCGGGTAAAGTGCCCGGTAACGGCTATAGGCGTCCGCGTAGGCACCGGCCAGACCGGAATCTGGTTCGATCGTGGCGTCGGTCTTCGGCGCGGAGCACACAGCCAGCGGATCGGCGCCCGTCGCGGCAATCAGGCCGAGCCGGGCGGCACCAAAGGCGGCGCCGAAATCGCCGTCGGCGGGGATGTCGACCGGCAGTTGCAGCGCGGTGGCGATCGCCTTCAGCCAGTAGCGCGAGCGCGAGCCGCCGCCGATCGCGGTCACGCGCGTCAAGGTCGTGCCGGCCGTCTTCAACGCTTCGAGGCTGTCGCGGAAGGCAAACGCGACGCCTTCGAGCACGGCCTGGGTCAGCACGGCGCGGCCCGATTCATGCGCGAGGCCAGTGAAGGAACCGCGAACGGCCGAATCATTGTGTGGCGTACGCTCGCCTGAGAGATAGGGCAGGAAGGACACGCCGGTCGGCGCCTTCAGCGCCTCGCCGAGTTCCGATGTCAGCTCGCCGGCGCCCTTGCCCGTGATCTCGCACAGCCAGTTGAGTGAATCGGTTGCCGACAGGATGACGCCCATCTGGTGCCAGGTGTCGGGCAGCGCATGGCAGAAGGTGTGCACCGCGCTTGCCGGGTTCGGCAGATAGGACGCGTTTGCGGCAAACAGCACGCCCGACGTGCCGAGCGAGACAAAAGCCTGGCCGGCGCCGACCGTGCCCATGCCGCAGGCTGAAGCCGCATTGTCGCCGGCGCCGCCGGCGATCGGGATGCCAGCCTGGATACCCCATTGCGATGCGAGTTCGGCGCGCAGACCGCCGGCCTTCGCGGTGCCCTCGACCAGCGCTGGCATATGGCTCTCGTCAAGCGATGTCGCGGCGAGCAGGTCCGCGGACCAGCGGCGCTTGCCGACGTCGAGCCAGGACGTGCCGGCCGAGTCGGACATTTCGGAAATATGTTCGCCGGTCAGCCAAAGCCGCAGGAAATCCTTCGGCAAAAGCACCTTTGCCACCTTGGCGAAGACAGCGGGCTCGTTGTTCTTCACCCAGGCGAGTTTCGGCGCGGTGAAACCCGGAAATACAATGTTGCCGGTGAGCGCGCGGAAGCGTGGATCGGCATCGAGGGCCGCTGCCTCGACATGGCTGCGCGTATCGTTCCACAAAATGCAGGGGCGCAGCACATGATCGGCCGCATCGAGCAAGGTCGCGCCATGCATCTGGCCGGACAGGCCGATACCCTTCACCGCGGCGAACTGCTTGGGATGGGACGCCTTCAGTTCGGCGATCGCGTCCTCGCAGGCGCGTATCCAATGCAGCGGATCCTGTTCGGACCAGCCGGGATGCGGCCGAGAGACATCAAGCGTGCCATGGCCGGAGCCGATGACGCCCTGTCCGGCATCGATCAGCAGCGCCTTGACGCCCGATGTGCCCAGGTCGAGGCCGAGATACATGGTTTCCTCCCACGTCTTTATTTTTTTCGGAACCCGAAAAATATGCTTGAGCAGTTTTTAAGGCAAGATCCGCTCCGGGTCAATTCTCTGACAAATCGGCGGCACGTCGCGAAAACAGCGCCGACAGCGGACTGTCCGGCCGCGCCGTCGAGCGCTCCGTCGTCAGTGCCTGGGCGAGCGCGCCGTCGCCGGCGCGCAGGGCGGCCTCGATCAACGTGAGATCGATGACGTCGCGCTGCGCGTGGCTGCCGCCAAAGCGATGGGCGATGGCCCGGATCGGACCGATCAGCCGGATGGTTTCGGCGTAGTTGCCCTCTCCGAACGCCTTGATGGCAAGCGTCAGGGGATGGCCGACATCCCTGGTGAATGCGGCATTGTCGTCATTGCCGCGCATCGCCTCGCGCTGTGCTTCGAGCAAGATCCGGGCCGCAGCGTCGAGCCCGGCGCCGACGAAGGCCATCATCGCATGGGCGTCGTTGAAGGCATAGTTGCCGGCGCGGGCCTTGGGTACCCAATTGGCGGCCAGTGTTGCCCAGCGGTCGCCGACATCGACGCCGCCAAGATGGAGCCGCCACAGGATCGCCGATGCATCGACCATGTTGAGCGCCAGCGTCGATCCGGCGCCGTAGATCGGCCCGTCATAGAGCTCCAGCACCTCGCCGGTCTCGCCGAGATCGTAGTGGAACAGCGCCAGATGCCACCAATTGTGGACCTGGAGGAAGCTCTCCTTCGTCCAGGCTTCGGGATCGGCACGCATCCAGGCGATGCCATCCCTTTGCCGGCTTTGCATCTCCATCACATGGGCGACCGCATGTTGCGCCCAGCCGTCGCGCGGTTCGATCTCGACCGCTGTACGACCGAGCCTTTCTGCCTGCGTATATTCGCCCATCTCTTCGAGCCCAAAAGCCTGCATGCCGAGGATGGCGTGGTAACCCGGCATGTCGGTCCGCCATGACGACAGGGCACGGGCGATGCGGTCGCGCAGCATGCGGGCGTTGCCGGTGAAGAAATCGACCTGGTGTCCGACCTGGAGCGCCACGGCGTCGAGCGGGAAATCGATCGCTATGTCCTGCAGGATGCCGGAGGCCTGATGCCAGCGCCCGTTGGCGAGGTGGCCGAGGGCCGAGACATGCGCCCGCTCGCGCGTTGTCGCGGCAAGCGGCAGCGCCGCCTCGTGGCAGGTCTTGGCCATGGCCGTCGCCTCCGGTTCGGTGGCAAGGCCGAAAAGGTAGCCCTTGAAGACATGCGCCATGACGAAACCGGGGTCCTGCGCGATGGCGCGGTCGACGGAGTTCACCGGATCGCCAACGAAACACTGCAATTCGCGCACGGCCTGGCCGTAGGGTGCGAATCCCGCGTCCGTCGCGCCCGAAAATGCCAAGCCGAATGCGTCCCGGATAGTCATGCGAGCACCCTTGGTCGGCGCCCGATGGGCATGATGCCCCTCGGTCCAACATGATCTTAAAGCATGGGCCACGGCGACGCCAAATCACGGGCACATCTGCACCATGTCAGCTATTTTTGCAGTTCATCAACCATGAGAGGCAGATTAGGCTTTGTAAAAGCGAACGAATTGTGGCTTCATTGCGGCGCGGGTAAGGGGCTTAAAATCGCGATCTGAGAGGGGACGCGATGCGGTGCTTTGAAATACAGCTTCCGAACAACGGCTCGGAGCACATCGGCAAGGCTATTTCTTTGGCGCGGCGAAGGCCCAAGCGAATCAATCCTGGGTTTATTAGCTTACTTGCAACTACATCGCTGATGTTGCTGCCTGGCTCCGCGGCCTTCGCGGCATGCGTGCTGGTTCCGTCTCCAGGCAATGACACCTTCACTTGCGATAGTGGCGATTCGGGCGGCAGCCTCAACGATATCAACGGCAACAACACGCTGACCTTTCCCGCCGGCGGTACCGGCCAGGTGAGCGGCAACGTCACTTTCGGCGCCGGCACGGACCGCATCGACATGCAGTCCGGCACCATCACCGGCACGGTCGATCAGGGTGACGGCACGGATTTCTTCACCATCGGCGGCGGCACCGTCACCGGCAATGTCCAGCAGGGCGCCGGCATCGACGACTTCAACATGAGCGGCGGCCTGGTCGGTTCGCTGAACCAGGGCGACGGGCTGGACACCTTCACCATGACCGGCGGGCGCATCATCGATTTCTTCGACGACGGCGACCGTGCCGTGATGACCGGCGGCCGCATCGGCCGTGTCAACATGAAGCTCGACAAGAACTATTTCAACATGTCGGGCGGCATCATCGACCGCAATCTCGTCACCGGCTTCGATCAGGACACCATCATTCTCTCCGGGGGCACGATCGGCGGCAACATCAGCGTCAGCGGCGGCAACGACAGCGTGACGATAACAGGCGGCACGGTAGGCGGCGATGTGCTGATGAGCTTCGGCGCCGACAATTTCGTCTGGAACGGCGGCGGCATCATCTATGGCTCGGTCGACCTCGGCGCCGACAACGATACCGCCAAGCTCAGCAATCTCACCAAGGCTAATCTTGGCGGAGCGGATGCGCTGAATGGCGGCCTGGGCACCGATGCGCTCACCTTCGACAACGTCAAGCTGGACGGCATCGCCAGGGTCCAGAACTGGGAAACCATCGACGCCACCAACGACACCCAGCTGATCCTGGACGGCAATCTCGCGCTGGGCGACAGCGGCACGGGCACCGGAAAGCTCAGCGTCGACCAGGCAAGCACGCTCTATGGCGGCGGCTTCAACAGCTCCATCCAGGCCTTTACCGCGGGACAGTTGGCCGAAGTGGTCAATGCCGGCCGCATCGACCTGACCAACGGCAGCACGGGCGCCACCGATCGCCTGACTATATCGGGCAATTATGTCGGGATGGGCGGGTTGCTCCTCCTCCAGACCGAGCTTGGCGACGACAGCTCCGCTTCCGACCGGCTGGTGCTGTCCGGCGGCACGGCCTCGGGCTCGACCGGCATTGCCGTGGTCAATGTCGGCGGCGCCGGGGCGCAGACCACGTCCGACGGCATCATGCTCGTCCAGGCGGTCAACGGCGCCACGTCGAGCGCCGGCGCCTTTGCCCTTGACGCGCCGGTCGCTGCCGGCGCCTTCGAATATTATCTCTTCAAGGGCGGCGTCAGCGCCGGGAGCGAGCAGAACTGGTATCTGCGCTCGACCCTGAACACACCGGCAACACCGGCCGCTGGGCCGTCGGCGCTCGAACCGCCGCCGCAGCCAGAGCCGGAGCCGCCGCGGACCGAGCCGCCGCCACCACCGTCCGAGCTGCCGCCGGTGCCGGTGCCTACCGATGGCGACATCAACAACCCGCCGGTCGATTCGACACCGCCGGTGCAGGCGAGCGACCCCGAGCCCCAGGCGCCACCGGCACCGCCGCCAGCGCCGCCAGCGGATCCGCCACCGCCACCGCCAGTGGTGCCGACCGCCGTGCCGGACCTGCCGACGCCGGCAGCCGGCGAGACGATCCTGCTCTACCGCGTCGAGGTGCCCACCTACTCGGCCTTGCCGCCGGTGGCCGAGCATCTGGCGATGACGACACTCGGCACCTTCCACGAGCGGCGCGGCGAACAGAGCCTGTTGTCGAACGCGGAGCTGTCGCCGGTCTGGGGCCGCATCTACGGCCAGGACGCCAAGATGGGCTGGTCGGGAACGGTGTCGCCGTCCTTCGACGGCACCTTGTTCGGCCTGCAGGCGGGCTTCGACGTCTTCGGACGCGAAACCGCGTCGGGGGCGATCGATCGCGCCGGCCTGTTCGTCGCCTATGCCAGCATGAAGGGCGATGTGCGCGGCCAGGCACTGGGGCAGAATGATCTGTCCGTCGGCAAGCTCGACGCCAACGGCACCAGTGTCGGCGGCTACTGGACCCGCATCGGCCAGGGCGGCTGGTACCTCGACGGCGTCCTCATGGCCACCTTCTTCGGCGGCGACGCCACGTCGTCGCGCGACGTCGGTATCGACATTGGCGGAACAGGTGTCACAGCCTCACTGGAGGGCGGCTATCCCATAGCGCTGGCGCAGGGCTGGACGCTCGAACCGCAGGCGCAACTGATCTGGCAGCATCTGTCGCTCGACGATACCAAGGATCGTTTCTCTTCGGTTTCCTTCGACAGCGACGGCAGCGTCACCGGCCGGCTGGGCGCTCGCCTGCAAGGCGAGACCACTGTCAACGGCATAGCGCTGCAGCCTTACCTCAAGGCCAATATCTGGCATGATTTCGGCGGCACCGACCGTGTCAGCTTCGACACCACCGACATCTCGACCGAGGGCAGGTCGACCTCGTTCGAGTTCGGCGGTGGTATCGTCGCAAAAGTGACCGACAAGGTCAGCGTCTTCGCCACCGGCGACTACACCACCAACCTCGGCGGCGACAAGCGCCGCATCCTCGAGGGCAATCTGGGCTTCAGCGTCAAATGGTGAAGCAAGCTGCTGTGACGAGGTTCAGCCTGCCTGCAAATGGCCTGACCTGAATCTCAACACACCTTGGATGTGTTAATTGCTGGACCGCATCGCCACCGTGGCGATGCCGGCGCCGACCAGCAGCGTGCCGCCGGTGCGGTTGAAGATGCGGATCGCCTTGGGGTTGCGCACCACGTTGCGGGCGCGTGCCGCGATCAGCGCGTAACCGAAGGCGTTGGCGAAGGCGAGCGCCAGGAACGTCGTCTCGAAAATCAGCATCTGCGTCCAGAAATTGGCATGCCGGTCGAGAAACTGCGGCAGGAAGGCGACGAAGAAGGTGATGCTCTTCGGGTTGAGCGCGGTGACCAGCCAGGCATGCGCCATCATCTTGGCCGACGACACCGTGTCGGTGCGCGGTTCGGCCTTCAGCGTACCGCCGGCGCGGAACAGTTTCACGCCGAGATAGATCAGATAGCCGGCGCCGACCAGCTTCAGGATGGTGAAGACAGTGGCGGAAGCCGCAAGCAGCGCGCCGATGCCCAGCATCGACAGGGTCATGGCTGTGAAGTCGCCGAGCGCCACGCCGACGGCCATCGGCAAGGCGGTGCGCCAGCCCTGGCCCAGCGCATAGGACACGACCAGAAGGATGGTCGGGCCCGGGATGATGAGAAGGATGCTCGACGCGGCAGCGAAGGCGGCCCAGTTTTCGAAGGACATGCTCGTCTCCCTTGAGCTTAAAGAACAGGATAAATCCTTGGGTCCCGAAGAATGTAAAGGGCCGAATCTTTGTTTTCGCGCAATCCGGCCGGCAACCGACGCAATTGCGCCAGCGGCAACTCGGTGTCAGTTCGCGCCGCTCGGCAAACGCAAGCAGCACAAGTCATTCACGCTTTATCAACCATGAATGATGAAAATGCCCCCTATCCCGGCCGGACCGTGCTTCCCGCCGAAAGCGTAGGGTTTGGGTATATGCGTGAGTTGCCGCAAGGTCCGACGCCGCCACGAAACGGCGACGCAATCGAAACCGATTTTCTTCTCTCCCGCCGCGCCGTCCTGTCCGGGGCCGGCGCTTTGGCGCTGCTCGGCGTCGCCGGCTGCTCGACTTCGGGTGGTGGCGACCTGCCGGCGCTCCAGCTCGACGATACGGTCACGGGTTCGGTGCCGATCCGGCCCTCGATCAGCGTCGATAAGAACATCACCAGCCCCGATGTCATGTACGCCTCCTTGACGGACAACGGCTTCAACGTGCCCGAGGTGCCCTATCTCAAGGTGAAGCCGGAATTCCGCCGCCAGATCGTCGTCGACACCACTGGCGAGGCGCCCGGCACCATCGTCGTGCATCTCAAGGAACGCATGCTCTATCTCGTCCAGCCGGGCGGCGACGCCATCCGCTACGGCGTCGGCATCGGCAAGGACGGCTTCCGTTGGTCCGGCCGCGCCAACATCCAGTACGGCCGGGAATGGCCTACCTGGACGCCGCCGCCCGAAATGATCCAGCGCAAGCCCGAACTGGTGAAGTGGCAGGGCGGCCAGCCCGGCGGCCTCACCAATCCGCTCGGCGCCCGCGCGCTCTACATCTACCAGGACGGCAAGGACACCGGCTACCGCATCCATGGCTCGCCCGAATGGTGGAGCATCGGCCAGGCGATGTCGTCGGGCTGCGTGCGCCTGATCAACCAGGACATCATCGACCTCTACAGCCGCGTATCGAAGAAAAACCCGGTCGTCGTCATGTGATCGTGGCCGCGGTTTGCGGCCGCCAGACTCTTCCGTTGCGCGAGGCGACAAGACAGGCCAAGGTGCCTTGAAAACCATCGCCTAGAGCCGGATGATTTCAGGTCCGTTCGGACCTGAAATCTGAATCCGTCTCTAATCTAAGAATTAGAGCATGACGTCGTCCGAAAACCGCTTCACACTTTTCGGCATCATGCTCTAGGGAGACGTCAGGAATGGCCGGAACTTTTGTCATCGCGCAGGGCGGCGGCCCGACCGCCGTCATCAACCAGACCGTTGTGGGCGCCACGCTGGAGATCCGCAAGCGTCATCCCGGCGCCAAGGTGCTGGGCTCCATCCACGGCGTGCGCGGCATCCGTGACGGCAACTATGTCGACCTTTCCGCCATCCCGGAGGACCGGCTGCGGCTGATCGCCGGAACGCCGAGCGCCGCGCTCGGCTCGACGCGCGACAAACCGGATGCCGCCTATTGCGAGGTCATCCTGAAGGGCCTGCAGAAGGCCGGCGCCGACGCCTTCATCTATATCGGCGGCAACGACACCTCGGGCACCCAGCAAATCCTGACCGATGCCGCCGGCGGCAAGATCGCCTTCGTCCATGCGCCGAAGACGATCGACAACGATCTCGAGGAAAACGACCATACGCCGGGCTTCATTTCGGCGGCCGAATTCGTCGCCGGCGCCTTCCTGTCCGTCGATCTCGATTTCCGTGCGCTGCCCGGCATCTATGTCGGCATCGTCATGGGCCGGCATGCCGGTTTCCTGACCGCAGCGGCGGCTGCCTGGCAGCTCGATCCCGACAGCGGCCCGCATCTCGTCTACGTGCCGGAGCGGGCGTTCTCCGCCGCTGGTTTCATCGACGACGTGCGCGCCACGCTCGACCGCCACAAGCGCTGCATCGTCGCCGTGTCGGAAGGTGTCAGCACCGCCGACGGCAAGGCGCTGGTCGAAAGCCTCGTGCCGGCGGACAAGCTCGAGCGCGACCAGCACGGCAACGTCAAACTGTCGGGCAGCGACCTGCCGGCGGCGCTCGAACGGGCATTGGCCGAGGGGTTGCCGGGCAAGCGGGCCCGCGTCGACGCACTCGGCTACATGCCGCGCGGCTATGTCGGCGCCATCAGCCCGGTCGACGCGCGGGAGGCCTTCGATGCCGGCGCCTTCGCCGTCGGCGTCGCCGAACAGGGCGGCGGCTCGGTGGCGCTGCAATATGATGGCAGCAAGATAGTGCTGAAGAAGGTGCCGCTGAAAAACGTCGCCGGCAAGACCCGCCACATGCCCGACGATTTCATGAAGCCCGACGCCAACCAGCTTTCCGAGACCGGCATGGCCTATCTCAAGCGGCTGGTGCCGGAAAAATACAAGGTCGGAAAGCCGTTCGTCTGATGCCCCGGCTCATACCTGATGCCACGGCTCATACCTGATGCCACGGCTCATACCTGATGCCACGGCTCATACCTGATGCCGGCCCTGCACATTATCAGGATTCTCACGTGAACTCAGGCTGGTTCTCCAGGCGCATCGTCGACGACAGGACGACGATGCTGACCGAGCCGTTCGTGCACGACTATGTGCGCGCCAACATCTGGCATTTCATCGGCCGCGATGCCGACCTTCTGGTCGATACCGGCATGGGCATCTGTCCGCTGGCACCAGAGATAGAGACGCCCGAAGGCAAGCCGCTTCTGGTCGTCGCCACCCACATCCACCTCGACCATGTCGGCTCGCTGCACGAATTCCCGCTGCGGGCCGGGCCAAGGATGAGCGCGGCGCAATTCGAGAGCATGGATGAGGCCGCGACCTACGCCTACATGTTCCATGATCTCGAGGGCGCCGTTTCGAAACTGCCGGCGCCAGGCTGGAAATCGGCCGACTATGCGATACCGCCGGCGCCGTTGACGCGCACGCTCGACGAAGGCGACATGGTCGATCTCGGCGATCGCCGGTTTCGGGTGCTGCATCTGCCCGGGCATTCGCCGGATTCGATCGCGCTGTTCGACGAGGCCGACGGCCTGTTCTTCAGCGGCGACGCCATCTATGACGACACGCTGATCGACGATTTGCCGGATTCCGACCGGGAAGCCTATCGCAACACGATGCGGCGCCTGCTCGACCTGCAGATCCGCGTCGGCCATGGCGGCCACGGCCCGAGTTTCGACGGCAAGCGCATGCGCGAGATCGCGTCGGCCTATCTGCGGTCCGTAAGCGCGCTCTGAATTAAATCTTCGTAAGGTCGGACAAAAACCCTAAATTGGGCCATTCCGGACCCTAAATACCTGGTTGTCGATCCGGCCGGCCGCCATGTACGGCGAGACAGGCCACCCGGTCGTCGACACGCTGACGGGTGCTTTCTCCCACGAGCCGCCCGCGGCGCCGGATCAACTCTCGCCCGGACAGAACGACCATGTCACCCCTAGGTATTCTTCGTAGGCATCGCGTCGCCGCCCTGCTGGGCGCCGCGCTGATCATCTCCCCCGCCGTCGTCTCCCTCGCTCAAAATGCCGGCAATGGCGGCTTGAGCAATGTCGCCGCGACGACCCAGACTCCTGTCGCCGGAATAACGGCTCCGAACGGATCGTTCGCGCCAACCGTGGCCGCGACCAAGCCCGCTGTCGTCACCGTCACGACAGTCATGAAAGCGCAGCCGGAAGTCATGAGCGAAGGTTCGCCTGACGGTTCGCCCTTTGGCGGCAACTCGCCCTTCGACGACTATTTCCACCAGTTCTTCGGCGATCAGGGCATGCCTGCTCCCAAGACGCCTCCGCAACAGCAGTCGCCGCGTGCCGAGGCGCTCGGCTCGGGCTTCATCGTCAGTGCCGACGGCACCATCGTCACCAACAACCACGTCGTCGACGGCGCGACCTCGATCAAGGTGACGCTCGACGACGGCACCGAGCTTCCGGCCAAGCTGGTCGGTCACGACGCCAAGAACGATCTCGCCGTGCTGAAGATCAAGGCCAACAAGGCCTTGCCGACCATCAAGTGGGGCGACTCCGACAAGCTCATGACAGGCGACCAGGTGCTGGCGATCGGCAATCCGTTCGGCATCGGCACCACGGTAACGGCCGGCATCGTCTCGGCGCGTGGCCGCGACCTGCATAGCGGGCCGTTCGACGATTTCATCCAGATCGACGCGCCGATCAATCACGGCAATTCCGGTGGCCCGCTGGTGGATGTCAGCGGAAATGTCGTCGGCATCAACACGGCGATCTATTCGCCTAACGGCGGCAGCGTCGGTGTCGGCTTCGCCATTCCGTCGGACCAGGCCGAGAAGGTGGTCGCCAAGCTGATGAAGGGTGGCGACATCGAATACGGCTATCTCGGCGTCGAGATCCAGCCCGTCACCCCGGACGTGGCCAACGCTATCGGGCTCGATCACCCCGGCGGCGCCCTGGTCTCGCAGGTCAATGACGGGTCGCCCGCGGCCAAGGCCGGCATCGAAAGCGGCGATGTCATCACCGGCTTCGCCGGGCAGGACGTCAAGGATCCCAAGGATCTTTCGCGGGCTGTCGCCGACGTCGCGCCAGGTGCCAGGGAGACACTGGATGTCTGGCGCAAGGGCAAGGCCGCACAGATTTCCGTCGATGTGGGACGCAACAGCGACGATGTGAAGACGGCATCGACTGACAACTCCGGCGCGCCGGGCACCGAGGGGTCCCGCGCGCCGGCCATCGGCCTCGGCCTGATGGACATCACGTCCGACATCCGCCGGCAGATGAACCTCCCCGAGACCGAACACGGTGCGGTGGTTGCCAGCGTCAATCCCAACAAGCCGGCAGCGACTGCCGGCATCCAGCCGGGCGATGTCATCGTCGCCGTCAACCAGGCCCCGGTGAAGAGCGCGAAGCAGGTGACCCAAGCGATTTCCCAAGCCGGCAAATCCGGACGCAAGTCGGTGCTGCTTCTGGTGGAGCGTGGCGACACGCAGATTTATGTCGCCGTGCCGTTCGCCAATGGCTGACACGTAACACCGGCGTGGCGGGCTTGTGGACGAGCCCGCCACGCCGGGTTCTACCGGCTATAATTTGCGCAGCGCCACTTCCTGGACCAGGTGGTCGGCGCCCTTGCGCAGGATCAAGTCGGCGCGGGCGCGCGTCGGCAGGATGTTTTCGCGCAGGTTCTTCAGGTTGATGTTGGTCCACAGGCCTTCGGCGATCGCCTTGGCCGCATCCTCCGACAGCTGCGAATAGCGGTGGAAGAAGGAGTCCGGATTGCGGAAGGCGGTCTCGCGCAGCCGCATGAAGCGGGAAATATACCAATTGTGGATCAGCTTCTCGTCGGCATCGATATAGATGGCGAAGTCGAAGAAGTCCGACAGGAAAGGGACGATCTTGCCGTCCTGCGGCAGCTTGCCCGGCTGCAGCACGTTGATGCCTTCGAAGATCAGGATGTCGGGCCGGTCGATGGTGACGAACTCGCCGGGGATGACGTCATAGGTCAGGTGCGAATAGACTGGCGCGCGGACGTCGGGCAATGCCGACTTGATGCCCGACAGGAAACGCAGCAGCGCGCCGACATCGTAGCTGTCGGGGAAACCCTTGCGCTCCATCAGGTTTTCGCGGCGCAGCACCTCGTTGGGCAGCAGGAAGCCATCCGTGGTGATGAGATCGACCTTGGGGCTCGACGGCCAGCGCGCCAGAAGTTCCTTGAGCACGCGCGCCGTGGTCGATTTACCGACCGCGACCGAACCGGCGATGCCGATGATGAACGGCGTCTTGGCCACGTCGACGGCGTTGAAGAAGGCCTGGCGCTGCCTGAACAGAAGCTGGCTCGCCTCGACATGCGCCGACAAAAGCCGCGACAGCGACAGATAGATGCGCTTGACCTCTTCGAGGTCGACCGGGTCGTTGAGCGAACGCAGGCGGCGGAACTCGTCCTCGCTCAGCGTCAGCGGCGTATCGGCCCGGAACCGCGACCATTGCTCGGCCGAGAAGAAGCGAAACGGGGAATATTTCTCGGTTGGCGCGAGCTGATCCATCGAGATACCTGCCCTCCCTCCCGATCAGCCCTTGGGCCGTGACGCCTTCTCGGCGATGCCCGAACGCCGGGTCCGGCTTTCGAGCTCCTTGAGCACGTCATCCAGCGGAACGCCCGCTATGCTGAGGACGACGAGCCAATGATATATAAGATCGGCGCTTTCCGAAACGAGGCCCTGTTTGTCGCCCTTGACGGCGGCGATGACCGTCTCGACCGCCTCTTCGCCGAGCTTCTGCGCCGCCTTGTCGATGCCGCGCGCGAACAGTTTGGCCGTCCACGAGTCCGGATCGCCGGAATGGGCGCGGTCGCTGACGATTTTTTCCAGGTCGGAGAGCGAAAACTCGGCCATATCAGTCTATCTTCTTGTTTAAGCCGGATTTTTCCCAGAAGCCGGCTTCGGGAACATGCTCTAGGACCTGTTACCGAGCGAGTCCAGCCGCATCGGCAGGCCGGCCTCGGCCATATGCGCCTTGGCTTGCGCGATGGTGTAGGTGCCGAAATGGAAGATGGAGGCCGCCAGCACGGCACTTGCATGGCCGTCACGAATGCCTTCGACCATGTGGTCGAGCGTGCCGACGCCCCCCGATGCGATGACTGGCGCGCGCACCGCGTCCGATACCGCGCGGGTCAGCGCGATGTCGTAGCCGGCCTTGGTGCCGTCGCGGTCCATCGAGGTCAACAGGATCTCGCCGGCGCCGCGATCAACCATTTGGCGCGCGAATTCGACGGCGTCGATGCCGGTCTTCTCGCGCCCGCCATGGGTGAAGATCTCCCAGCGCTCGGCCTCACCGGGGCCGGACACTCTCTTGGCATCGATGGCGACGACGATGCATTGGTTGCCGAATTTGTCGGCGGCTTCGGCGACGAAATCCGGATTCTTCACCGCGGCCGTGTTGATCGACACCTTGTCGGCGCCAGCCAGCAGCAATTTCCTGATGTCGGAGACCTGGCGCACGCCGCCGCCGACGGTCAGCGGCATGAAGCATTGTTCGGCGGTGCGGGCGATGACGTCGAATATGGTCTCGCGATTGTCCGACGAAGCGGTGATGTCGAGAAAGCAGAGTTCGTCGGCGCCGGCGGCATCATAGGCCTTGGCTGCCTCCACCGGGTCGCCGGCGTCGATGAGATCGACGAAATTGACGCCCTTGACGACACGGCCGTCCTTGACGTCGAGGCAAGGGATGACGCGGGCTTTCAGCATCAGCGGCCCTCTATCGTGGCAAGCAGATCGTTGAGCAGTTGGCCGACCAGCGGCGGCACATCGGCCTGGGCGTCGAAGGCCGGATCGTAAGCGGAAACGGTGATGCCGATGACCGGTACCGCAAGCGCCATGGCGCAAACCGCGTCGCGCATCTGCTCCGGGTCCGGCCCGCCAGGGGTGACGTAGCGGTTGGCCTGCAGCGCCTTGGGATCATGCACGTCGAGATCGAGATGCATGTGCACGCTGTTGGCGCCGGCTGCTTTCAGTCTTTCCGTCGCTTGCGCCACGCCGGGACATTCCGTCCGGATGACCGGCAACGTTTCGAGAAGTTTTTCCTCCGCCGGATCGAGATCGCGGGCGTTGACGAGCACGCAGCGCGCGGGATCGATCGGCCTGAAGCCGGGAATGGCCGCCGCCATCGGGCGCCAGCACAGGCCGAGCACCGTCGCCAGCGCCATGCCATCGAGAAAGCCGTATACGGACGTCTCGGGCGTGTTGAGGTCGCCATGCTGGTCGGCCCAGATGATCGCATCGGCGCCTTCGCCGGCGACCGCGCCGGCACTGGTCAGGCAGTTTCCGGCCAGCACGATGGGAAACCGCCCCCTGTCTCGGGCAATGCGGACCTCGCCCGAGACGGCGTTGCAGACGGCAAAACCCGTGGCGATCTCGCGCTCCTGGTCGGCGCCGACCCTGCCGATATCCTCGACCGCGACGTCGTGGCCGGCAAGGGTCAGGGCATCGACGAGCCCGCCTGATATCAGCGCATCGGGCCCTTGGCCCATGCCGCCATGATAGTGGCCGCTGTCATAGGAGGCCAGGATGAGCGAAACCTTCACGATCGCGCCTCCGTCGCCGGCCGGCCCTGCAGGATCGCCAGCGCCTCGGCCGGGTCGATGCGGCCATCATAGAGGGCGCGGCCCGAGATCGCGCCTTCGAGTTTTTGCGCGTCGGGCATGGTCATGCGCACGATGTCGGCGATCGAGGCCAGCCCGCCGGAAGCAATGACCGGGATCGACACGGCGTCGGCGAGGTCGATGGTGGCGTCCCAGTTGATGCCGGTCAGCACGCCGTCGCGGTCGATGTCGGTGTAGATGATGGCGGCGATGCCGGCGCCTTCGAATTTCCTGGCCAGTTCGATGACGCCGAGGCTCGAGGCCTCGGCCCAGCCTTCGACGGCTACCTTGCCGCCCTTGGCGTCGATGCCGACGGCAACCTTGCCCGGAAACGCCTTGCAGGCCTGCTTGACCAGATCGGGATCGCGCACCGCCACCGTGCCGAGGATGACGCGGGCCAATCCACGGTCGAGCCAATCCTCGATCTGCTCCAGCGTGCGAATGCCGCCGCCGAGCTGCACGGGGTTCCTTGTCGCTTTGAGGATGGCGCCGACCGCGGCGCTGTTGACGCTCTGACCCTGGAAGGCGCCGTTCAAGTCGACGACGTGCAGCCACTCAAAACCCTGCTCTTCAAAGGCTTTGGCCTGCGCGGCGGGGTCGTCATTGTAGATGGTCGCGGTCGTCATGTCGCCGTGCTTCAGCCGCACGCACTGGCCGTCCTTGAGATCGATGGCTGGAAACAGGATCATACGTTCAGGCGCCTTCAACGATGACGAAATGACCTGATGAAGCGGCAAGCCGGAATTTGGAGGCATGCTGATATTCAGGCGAATGATAGCATTCGACCGCCTTGCCGAAAGACTCGAACTCGACCAGCACATGGCGGTTGCCGGTAGGTCCTTCCGGATTTTCGTGGCGGCCGGCTCGCACGGCGAATTTCGCGCCATACTTCGCGAACGCCACGGCATTGGCCTCGATGTACTGTTTATATATCTCGGGGTCGCGGACATCGATCATCGCCATCCAGTAGCCCTTCTTGCTCATGGTGTTCAGGGCCTCCAGCGCAGGAAATTCGTGATCAGCGCCAGGCCCAGCGCCTGGCTCTTCTCCGGATGGAACTGGGTGCCGGCGAGATTGTCGCGGGCGACCGTGGCCGTCACCGGGCCGCCATAGTCGGCGACCGCAACGACCTCGTCCGGGTTCTGTGCGTCGAGATGATAGGAGTGGACGAAATAGGCATGCAGGCCCGTCGCGCCGGTCGGAATGCCGGAAAACAGCGGGTGCTGGCGCCCCAATTCGATCGTGTTCCAGCCGATCTGCGGGATCTTCAGCGCCGGATCGGAAGGCGTGATCTCCTTGACGTCGCCCGATATCCAGCCGAAGCCATTGGTGATGGTCTTTTCGAGGCCGCGCTGCGACATCAGCTGCATGCCGACGCAAATGCCCAGGAAAGGCCGGCCCTTGGCGATGGCGACGTCCTCGACCGCCTCCCACATGCCCTCGACGGCACGCAGGCCGGCCGCGCAGTCGGCGTAAGCGCCGACGCCGGGCAGGACGATGCGGTCCGCGGTGCGTACACGGTCGGCATCGGCCGTCAGGTCGATCCGCGCCGATATGCCGGCCTCGCGCGCGGCGCGCTCGAAAGCCTTCGTTGCCGAGCGCAGATTGCCCGAACCGTAATCGATGATCGCAACCCGCATCTCAGCGCCGTCCCGGAATGTGGGTCAGCCCCAGCGCTATGCCGGGCTGCGCCGGGCGCGCCAAAGCGGCATCCGGAACGATGCGCGGCGCGGGTGCCGCTTCGTCCGAAAGGCCTTCGACTTCCAGGACATAGCGCAGATCGGCGTCCGCGAGCCAACCGGCCTCGACGACGCCCCATTCATGCCAGCCGCGGCGGCGCAGCGCCGCGATGCGTAATCCCTGGCCCTCCAGCCCGACATAGAGCGAGACGAGCAGCGACAGCAGCGAGCCGGCGACACCGAGGCCAAGTTTCTGGCCAAGCATCGAAAGCACGCCCATGACGACAAAGGCGAGCGCCGCTTCGACCCACAGCCGGTGCCAGGCAAGCCACAGCGGCGGCACGAGCAGGCCGAGCCAGGTGAAGCCGTCACGGACCAACGTCGTCGTGTCGACTTTCTCGCTACGGCCAGGTGGCTCCATCACGACATAGGCGGTCATGAGGCTATCCCTTCAAAGAACCCTTGGTGGAGGGGACCGCGTCAGGCTGGCGCGGATCACGCTCGAGCGCGGCGCGCAGCGCGCGCGCCACCGCCTTGAAGCAGGTCTCGGCGATATGATGGTTGTTGGCGCCATAATGGTTGGTGACATGCAGCGTGATGCCGGCATTCTGCGCCAGCGCCTGGAAGAATTCGCGCACCAGTTCGGTGTCGAAGGTGCCGATCTTGGGCGACGAGAACGAAACGTTCCAGACCAGGAAGGGGCGGCCCGACACGTCGATCGCCGCGCGCGTCAGCGTCTCGTCCATGGCAAGGTCGATCGAAGCGTAGCGCATGATGCCGCGCCGCTCGCCCAGCGCCTTGGACAAGGCCTGGCCGAGCGCAATGCCGGTGTCCTCGACCGTGTGGTGGTCGTCTATGTGCAGGTCGCCATTGGCCTTGACGGTCATGTCGATCAGCGAATGGCGGGAAAGCTGATCCAGCATATGGTCGAAGAAGCCGACGCCCGTGGCGATGTCCGATTTGCCGGAGCCGTCGACATGGATCGAGACCGAGATGTCGGTTTCCGCGGTCTTTCGGCTTGCATCGGCGGAACGAGGCGCCATCACTCTATCCTTGTGCCAGTGGTTCAGATCGTGACCGGTTCACGGGCCTCAAGCGCTCGCGGGCTTGAAAACGAGAGCCTTCTAGCAGCATGATCCGGCGATTGCCAGTTGCGATCCCGGCCGCTATCGAGCCGTTTGCAATCATTGGCCCCGTGCATACATATGGCCGATCAAAGTTACTCGTACCGCGCCAATCGCCTTTTTGGGATGGCGCTGCTCGGAGCCAGGAAATGTCTGATAATCTGACCATGCACGCCACGACGATCGTGACCGTGCGCAAGGGCAACAAGGTGGTGATCGCCGGCGACGGCCAGGTCAGCCTTGGCCAGACCATCATGAAGGGCAATGCCCGCAAAGTGCGCCGCATCGGCAAGGGCGGCAATGTGATTGCCGGTTTCGCGGGTGCTACCGCCGACGCCTTCACGCTTTTGGAACGCCTCGAAGCCAAGCTCGAACAATATCCCGATCAACTGACGCGCGCTTGCGTCGAGCTTGCCAAGGACTGGCGCACCGACCGTTATCTGCGCCGGCTGGAGGCGATGATGCTGGTTGCCGACAAATCGGTCTCGCTGGCGCTGACCGGCAACGGCGACGTGCTGGAGCCCGAACATGGCGTCATGGCCATCGGTTCGGGCGGCAATTACGCGCTGGCCGCGGCGCGCGCGCTGATGGACAGCGACAAGGACGCCGAGGAGATCGCCCGCAAGGCGATGCAGATCGCGTCCGACATCTGCGTCTACACCAACAATAATTTCGTTGTCGAAACGCTCGATGCGGCTTGATCAGGCCGACCATGGTCCCGAACCGCAGGACCGCGTAAGCGAAAAGTGGACGCCGGTTTTCGGAAAAGACCATGATCCAACCAGAAAATAGCTACGATTTTCGGCCGGTGACCAAAAAGGACCTGCCGATGATCGCAGGCTGGCTGGCCGAGCCGCATGTTGCAGAGTGGTGGGACGATCCCGAGGCGGGAATCGCGGAGATTGCCGATCATATTGACTCGATTTCCGTCGAGCCGCTGATCGTTGAGCTCGACGGCAAGCCGATCGCATATCTGCAGAGCTACGATCCGCATCTGGAAGACGGCCATCCCTATGCCGATCAGCCGTTCGGCACGCTCGGCATCGATCTCTCGATCGGCCGGCCGGAACTCATCGGCATCGGCCATGGCTCGGCGATCGTGCGCCAGTTCGTCGAAGACCTGTTCGAGGAAGGCGTGCCACGTGTCATCATCGACCCCGACCCTGCCAACATCAGGGCCATCCGGGCCTATGAAAAGGCGGGATTTCGGGCCATTGATCGCAGACAGTCGATCTATGGCGACGCCGTGCTGATGGCGATCGATGCCGAAGACGCGCAAGAGGGGTAATTCAGGACATGGTCACGGCCAGCGAGGACAAGAGCCTTTCCGCTTACGAGGATAGCTGGCGGATGGGGCTGCTGATCGTCGCCGGCCTGCTCGTCGCCCAGGCCGTCACGCTCTACCTGATGGGCCATCCGCCGATCTGTACCTGCGGCTATGTCAAGCTCTGGCATGGCGTGGTGAACAGTTCGGAGAATTCCCAGCACATTTCGGACTGGTACACCTTTTCGCACATCATCCACGGCTTCCTGTTCTACGCGCTGGCCCGGTTCCTGTTCCCGCGTTCGCCGATCGGCTTGCGGCTGGCATTCGCCGTCCTCGTCGAGGGAGGCTGGGAAATCCTCGAAAACAGCCCGTTCATCATCGAGCGCTACCGCGCCGGCACCATTTCGCTCGATTATTACGGCGACAGCATCATCAATTCGGTGTCCGACACACTGGCCATGGTGCTGGGATTTGTCATGGCGCGAAGGCTACCTATATGGGTGATCGTCAGCCTCGCCATCCTCTTCGAACTGGGTACCGGCTATCTCATCCGGGACAATCTTACACTCAACGTGATCATGCTGCTGCATCCGTTCGAGGCCATCAAGCAGTGGCAAAGTGGAATTTAGTGATATGAGCACATTTTCTCCCCGCGAAATCGTTTCGGAACTCGACCGCTTCATCATCGGCCAGAAGGACGCCAAGCGCGCCGTGGCCATCGCTCTGCGCAACCGCTGGCGCCGCCAGCAGCTCGAAGGCCAGATGCGCGAAGAGGTGATGCCGAAGAACATCCTGATGATCGGCCCGACCGGTGTCGGCAAGACCGAGATTTCGCGCCGCCTGGCGCGGCTCGCCGGCGCGCCGTTCGTCAAGGTCGAGGCGACCAAGTTCACCGAGGTCGGCTATGTCGGCCGCGACGTCGAACAGATCATCCGCGACCTGGTCGAGATCGCCATCGGCCTGATGCGCGAGAAGATGCGCGAGGACGTGAAAGCGCGCGCTCATGTCAACGCCGAGGAACGGGTGCTGGAAGCGCTGGTCGGCAAGACGGCGAGCCCGGCGACGCGCGATAGCTTCCGCAAGAAGCTGCGCGAGGGTGAGCTCGACGACAAGGAAATCGAGATCGAAGTGGCCGACACCGGCAATGGCGGCATGCCCGGCTTCGAGATTCCCGGCATGCCGGGCGCCAATATCGGCGTGCTCAACATCAACGACATGCTGTCAAAGGCGATGGGCGGCAAGAAGACCAAGCTGCGCAAGACCACGGTGAAGGAGTCCTACGACCTGCTGGTCGGCGACGAGTCCGACAAGCTGCTCGACCAGGACGAGGTGGTGCGCCGCGCGCTCGACGCAACGGAGAATGACGGCATCGTCTTCCTCGACGAGATCGACAAGATCGCCGCCAGGTCGGACATTTCGGGCGGCCCTTCGCGTGAAGGCGTGCAGCGCGACCTGCTGCCGCTGGTCGAAGGCACGACGGTGGCGACCAAATACGGGCCGGTGAAGACGGACCACATCCTGTTCATCGCTTCCGGTGCCTTCCATGTGTCCAAGCCGTCCGACCTGCTGCCGGAACTGCAGGGCCGCCTGCCGATCCGCGTCGAGCTGCGCGCGCTGGAGAAGGAGGACTTCGTCCGCATCCTGACCGAGACCGAGGCGAGCCTGATCAAGCAGTATATCGCGCTGATGAAGACCGAAGGGGTTGAGCTCACCTTCACCGACGACGCCATCGATTCGCTCGCCGGCGTCGCCGTCGATCTCAACGCCAGCATCGAGAACATCGGCGCGAGGCGGCTGCAGACGGTGATGGAGCGGGTGCTGGACGACATCTCCTATGATGCGCCGGACCGCAAGGGCACGGCGGTCACCATCGACGCCGCCTATGTCCAGAAGCATGTCGGCGACCTCTCCAGAAACACGGATTTGTCGCGGTTCATCCTTTGAACGAGGGCGCCGGAGCAGGCCGGCGCGGTCATGCAACAACGTCCGGCAGGAGCCATGTGTGGCCAGATGGTACCATCTGGCCACCTTTCGTCTCGCCGGATGATGGGGCGCTCTCGACTCGACCAGGTGCTTTACCTAGTTTGCGCCGCAATTCTCTAGGCGGCGGCGCATGAAAAAACTCATCTTGGTCATTCTCGGCTTGACGCTGGCGGCGACGCTGTTCGCCGCCGACGCGGCGACATTGGTGCCGGCGGGAAACCGCAATACCGAGCAGCCAGACATCCCCGGCGCCTCGAGCCGCCGCACGCAGGCGACCAACACCACCTTCCAGGCGAAGTACCGCAAGGTCTACGCGCTGCTGCAGAACGACGCCGATCTGCGCGCCAAGATCAAGAAGGCAGCAAGCGCCTATGGCATCGACCCCATGCACATCGTCGGCGCCATCGTCGGCGAGCACACCTACAATGTCGACGCCTACGACCGGCTGCAGACCTATTACGTCAAGGCGATCTCCTACCTCTCGAGCAAGCTCTCCTTCGCCTATGACGGCGAGGACATCACCGATTTCGTGCAGCGGCCGGAATTCAAGAAATGCGCCGCGATTTCGGACAGCTACGATCTGTGGGAATGCCGCGAACAGGTCTGGAACCGCTCGTTTCGCGGCAAGACTGTCGGCGGCGAGGATTTCCCCGACAACCGTTTCGGCGCCACCTTCTTCCAGCCCTACTATGCCGGCCAGACCTTCGGCCTCGGCCAGCTCAATCCCCTGACCGCCCTGCAGATGAGCGATCTCGTACACAAGGTGTCGGGCCTGCCGAAGCTCGATGTCTCCGATCCCAATTCGGTCTACAAGACCATCATGGATCCGGACCTGACGCTGCCCTATGTCGCGGCGACGATCAAAAAGTCGATCGACGCCTATAAGAGCATCGCCGGCTTCGACATCTCCGGCAATCCGGGCGTGACAGCCACACTCTACAATGTCGGCAATCCGGAGCAGCGCGCCTATGCGCTGAAGGCGGAAAACGACAGGCGCCGCGCCACCGGTGAGCCGGAGAAGTTGCCGGAAGAGAATTATTACGGCTGGCTCGTCAACGATAAGTTGGCGGAGCTCAAGGCGCTGTTCTAAGGACCTCTACCTCCTCTTCGTGGCGAGATCGGACCGAAAGATCCGGGTAGGGGTCGACGCAGTTCATACGCAATTGCCCTGCAACAAGGGAGAGGGCGGCCAACTTCACTCAGGCCGCCAGCAACGCCTTCAGCTTGACCTCAGGCGATCCCAGCGCCTCCGGCGCCGGCTTGGCCCGCTTGCCGATCAGCATTTCGGCCAGCCTTATGTCGCGGGCGACCGCATTGCCCGGGCCGATGCCGCTCGCCGCCACCAGCCTGCCGTCCTCGGCGAGATGGAAGAGGATGAAGGCGCAGTCACCGAGATCGCGGCGCACGGTGCGGCGGCCTTCGTCGGACAACCCCGCGATCTGCAGGGACAGGCCATACTGATCCGACCAGAACCACGGCACCGCCGCATGCGCCTCGCCGGCGCCAAGCATGTTCTTTGCCGCCAGTGCGCCCTGTTCCTGTGCATTGCGCCAGGCCTCTAGCCGCACGCGGCGGCCCCCATAGACGGCGAGCGGAAACGAGCAGCAATCGCCGGCGGCGAAGATGTCGGGATCAGCGGTTTGCAGGCAGGCATCGACTGATATGCCGTTTTCAATGGTCAGGCCGGCTTCGGCCGCGAGCCCGGTCACCGGCACGGCGCCGATGCCGATCACCGCGAGGTCGGCCGATATTTCGCGCCCGCCGGCGAGCGTCACCCGCACCTCCTTGCCCTCGTCGGCGATGGAGGCGATGCCTTCCCCGCAGACCACGTCGACACCCTCGGCGACATGCGCTTCATGGATGATTTCGGCGATCTCGGCCGGAACGCCGCGCATCAGGATACGTGGCTGCGCCTCGATGACGGTGACCGAGGCGCCGAGCTTGCGCGCGGCTGCCGCAAGTTCAAGGCCGATGAACCCGCCGCCAATGATGGCGATGCGGTTGCCGCCACGAAGATGGGCGCGGATGGCCAGCGCGTCGGCGAATGTTCTGAGATAGACGCAGCGCGCGCCAAGGCCAGGCATCGGCAGCTTGCGCGGCGTCGAACCGGTGGCCAGCAGCAGCTTGTCGTAGGCCAGCACCGAACCGTCCGACAGGCGCACCGTGTGCGACGCGCGCTCGATCGCCACGGCCTGGACGGAATGGACGTGCCGGATCGATTTTTCGGTCAGGATCTCGTCGCTGGCGATCGCCTTGATTGCGGGCGCGTCGCTGGCCATCGCCTCCTTGGACAGAGGCGGACGTTCATAGGGCAGATGCGGCTCGTCGCCGACCAGCGTCACCGGCCCGTCATAGCCGAGATCGCGCAAGGCAAGCGCGGCCCGTCCGCCGCATTCGCCGGCTCCGATGATCACCATCCCGGGTGCCATTTCGGTCATCCGATCTGAACCAGGACCTTGCCGGCGTCGACCTTGACCGGATAGGTCCTGAGGTTGACGCAAACCGGCGCGCCCCTGGCCGCGCCGGTCTTGTAGTTGAAGCGCCCATTGTGCTTGGGGCATTCGATGATGTCGTCCATCACCAGCCCATCGGCGAGATGCACCTTCTCATGCGTGCAAAGTCCGTCGGTGGCGAAATATTCGTCGTCCGGGCTGCGATAGATGGCGAAGGTGCGCCCGCCATGATCGAAGCGCATCACGTCCTCTTCGTCGATGTCACCGGCGGCGCAAGCCGCGACCCAATCGTTCATTCAGTCCTCCCCTGGGATCGCACGGCGGCGCGTGATTATTCAGCCGCGACCGCGACTGCGTCGTTATGGAATTCCTCGCGGTACGGCCTGGCGGTCGGCGGCAGCTCGCGCTTGAGGAAATAATCCTCGTTGCGCAGCTGGCGGCGGAAGACCGGGATCATCTCGCGGTAGCCGGCCAGGATCGAGGGCGTCGGCGCCGGCAAATCGTGCTTGATCAGCGCGTGCAGCTTCGGCAGCGCATGGTAGGGCACCATCGGGAACATGTGATGCTCGACGTGGTAATTCATGTTCCAGTAGATGAAGCGGCTGATCGGGTTCATGTAGACGGTGCGGCTGTTCAGCCGATGGTCGGTGACGTTGTCGGCAAGGCCGCCATGCTGCAGCAGGCCGGCCATCACGTGATGCCAGGCGCCATAAACCCTGGGCAGGCCGACCAGCATCAGGGGCAGGAAAGATCCGGTGGAGAGCGCCAGCGCGATGGTCGCGGCATAGATCGCCGTCCAGATGCGGGCAGCACGGATCGCTTTGGGCTGCTCCTGTTCGGGAATGAAGGTCTTCTCCGCCGCGCTGACGTTGCCGGCGGCATTGCGCAGCATGTCTGATATCGCATGCCAGGCGTCGAGCACGCCGACAAAAGCGAGAACGAGGCGCACCAGGTCCGGCGGCCGCATGACCGAAATCTCAGGATCGCGGCCGACGATGATGGTGTCGGTGTGATGGCGCGTGTGGCTCCAGCGCCAGGTCACCGGATTGCGCATGATCATGAAGCAGGCGATCTGATAGACTGCGTCATTCATCCACTGCGTGCGGAACGCCGTGCCGTGGCCGCATTCGTGCCAGCGGGAATCGGTGGATGAGCCGTAGAGCGCGCCATAGGCGAAGAAGAACGGCACGCACCACCAGCTGCCCCAGAACCAGGCAGCGCCGGCACCGCTGATGATGAGGGCGGCCAGCCAGATCGCCGTGTCGCGGATCGCCGGGCCATCGGAGCGCTGCATCAGCTCCTTCATCTGCTTGCGAGGAATGTCGGTATGATACCACTCGGCCGCCGACAGCCCGCGTTCGACCGCAAGCCGGGCGTCGCGGCCGATCAGGCTGTAATCACGCCGGGACGGCGCTGCGGTCATGATTGCCTCCCAAGGCAGGGCATTCGCCATGCGAATGCCGATCACCAACGAACTCCTTGCTCAGAAATAACGCCGAGCCATGATAGACTCAACATCATAAAGATAGTTTCTATCATTTCCTATCAAAGTGAGGTATCGATATCAGGCAATCGAACGAGGGCGATCATGGCGAAACGGCCGACCATCACTGATCTGGCGCGCGTCTCCGGCGTCAGCGTTGCCACGGTGGACCGCGTGCTCAATAATCGCCTCCCGGTACGTGAGGAAACCGCGCGCCGCGTCTACGAAACCGCGACCGAGATCGGCTATCACGCCGCCGGCCTGATCAAGCAGCGGATGCGCCAGGAACTGCCCGAGTATCGTCTGGGCTTTCTGCTGCTTCGGGGCAATGACGTTTTCTATGGTGATTTCGCTCGGGAACTCGAACTGGCGGTCGCGCAATCGCAGCGCTTCCGCGGCGTCGCAACCGTCGATTTCGCCAGCTCCCTGGCCCCGGACGACATCGCCGCCCAGATGCGCAGGCTGGCGGCGAGATCGCGGGCCATTGCCGTGGTCGGCCCGGACCATCCGACGCTGACCGCGGTCGTGGAGGCGCTCAAGGCCAGGGGACTGCCGGTCTTCTCCCTGCTGTCCGACTTCGCCGCCGGCGTCCGTGAGGGCTATGTCGGCCTCGACAACCGCAAGGTCGGCCGCACCGCGGCCTGGATGATCGCCAGGGCGGCGAGGGCGCCTGGCAAGGTCGCCCTTTTCGTCGGCAGCCATCGCTTCCATGGCCATGAGCTGCGGGAGATCGGCTTCCGCTCCTTCTTCCGCGAGCATGCGCCGGATTTCAGCGTGCTGGAGACGTTGGTCAATCTCGAGGCCAATCAGGTAACCCATGACGCGATGATCGATCTTCTGGCGCGGTATCCGGATCTCGTCGGCTGCTACGTCGCCGGCGGCGGCATGGAGGGCGCCGTCTCGGCGCTGCGGGCAGCGAAGCCTGGCAACATGCCGGTGGTCGTCTGCAACGAGATCAACGCCGAATCGCGCGCCGCGCTCGCCGACAACATCCTTACCATGGTGATCTCGACGCCGCTTGCCGCGCTCTGTCGTGAGCTCGTCGATCGGATGGCGCATGCCATCGAAGCCGGCGCGGCCAATGCGCCGGGTCAGATCTTCCTGCCCTTCGACATCTATTTGCCGGAAAACATCTGAAGCATTTCGGGAAAATGCGCAGCGGCTTTCCGTCCGGGACGCGCCAGGACGAGAGATAGGGCGTTTCGATGAAGCGACAGAACGCTCCTGCAGTCCGCCGCCGCGAACCGCCCGCCAGAAATGATAGAATCTATCAGAGCAGGCCGAAAATCGCGCGCCCGAGTTTGGAATCGCCCTTGACGGCTCAACCTCAAATGGAATAAATATTTCACTAGATGTATGTTTTGGTTCTTTCGTTCCGGAACATCCGTTTCAAGAGGCAGTTCGGCGTCCAGCCGGTGGCGGAGCGCCGCGGAACGAAATGGATATCAGGGAGAGATTCCCCAGGCAGATCGGGGATTCCGGAGACATCGGTGCAACCGGACACCAAAAGTGGAGGAGAGATACAATGAAGAAACTGCTTTTGGGCGTCGCCTTCGCGGCGCTGATGAGTTCATCGGCCATGGCCGCCAAGATCGGCGTCTCGATGGCCAAGTTCGACGACAATTTCCTCACCGTGCTGCGCAACGGCATGATCGAGCAGGCCAAGGGCATGAGCGGCGTCGAGTTGCAGGTCGAGGACGCACAGAACGACGTCGCCAAACAGCTCGACCAGATCAAGAACTTCGCCGCTTCGGGCGTCGATGCCATCATCGTCAACCCGGTCGACACCTCGGCCACCCAGGCGATGTCCGACGCCGCCGCCGCCGCCAAGATCCCGCTGGTCTATGTCAACCGCGAACCGGTCAACGTCGACAAGCTGCCCGACAACCAGGCCTTTGTCGCTTCCAACGAAGCTGATTCCGGCACGCTCGAAACCAAGGAAATCTGCCGCCTGTTCAAGGAAGCCGGCAAGAAGGAAGCCAATGTCTATGTGATCATGGGCGAGCTTTCCAATCAGGCCGCCGTGCAGCGCACCAAGGACATTGAAGAGGTGATCGCCACGCCGGACTGCAGCTTCATCAAGATCATCGACAAGCAGACCTCGAACTGGGATCGCGACCAGGCCCAGAACCTGATGACCAACTGGCTGTCGACCGGCAAGAAGTTCGACGGCGTCATCGCCAACAATGACGAAAGCGCCATCGGCGCCATCCAGGCGATGAAGGCCGCCAACATCGACATGAAGTCGGTTGTCGTCGGCGGCGTCGACGCCACCCAGGACGCGCTTGCCGCCATGCAGGCCGGCGACCTCGACGCCACCGTGTTCCAGGATGCGGCCGGCCAGGGCGCCGGCGCGCTGGATGCAGCGCTCAAGCTGGCCAAGGGCGAGAAGGTCGAACACAAGGTCTATGTCCCGTTCCAGCTCGTCACCCCGGCAAACATCGACAAGTTCCTGAAGAAGAACTGAGCCGCGGACATACGGAGCGGCGCTCTCGCGCAAAGACAGCGCCGCTCCTCTTTCCCTCGGCGCCTGACAGGTGCTCGAGGAACGGCCGCGGCTGACGGAGGATAGAAGATTGGCACAGACATCTCACGGCGTTGGCGGGGTCAGCTATGACGCCAAGAAGCGCACATGGCCGGCCGAATTCAACGTCTTCCTGGCGCTCGTCATCCTCGTCGTCATCTTCGAACTGATCGGCCGGATTTTCCTCGGCGACAGCTTCCTGTTCAACACCCGTAGCGACGTCTCCGGCATCTTCAACGAGGCCCGCCTGCAGATCATCATCCTCCAGGTGTCGATCGTCGGCATCATCGCCATCGGCGTCACGCAGGTGATCATTACAGGTGGCATCGACCTGTCGTCGGGCTCGATCGTCGGCGCGACCGCCATGATCGCCATGAGCTTCGCCCAGGTGGCGACCGTCAACGGCAACCCGAATCCCAAGGCGATGTTCCTGGCGCAGGGCTGGACCGACCTGCCGGTGATCGTGCCGGTGCTGGTGGCGATCGGCTGCGGCCTGCTCGCCGGCTTCGTCAACGGCGCGCTGATCGCCTACACGCGCATTCCGCCCTTCATCGCCACGCTCGGCATGATGGTCACCGCGCGCGGCATCGCCAAATGGTGGTCCAAGGGCCAGCCGATCTCGTTCCCGACAGACAGTTTCGCCGCGATCGGCAAGGGCCTGATGCCCGTCATCATCTTCCTGTCGCTGGCCGT
Source organism: Mesorhizobium sp. Cs1299R1N3 (assembly GCF_037179625.1). Taxonomy (NCBI): domain Bacteria; kingdom Pseudomonadati; phylum Pseudomonadota; class Alphaproteobacteria; order Hyphomicrobiales; family Phyllobacteriaceae; genus Mesorhizobium; species Mesorhizobium sp. Cs1299R1N3. Next base: position 302,523 of record NZ_JAPYKQ010000006.1, read on the forward strand.
GCTGTTCCAGCTGATCATGACCTACACCAGGTACGGAAAGCATTGCTACGCGATCGGCTCCAATGAGGATGCCGCACGCATGTCCGGCATCAAGATCGCCAACCACAAGATCCTCGTCTACGTCATCGCCGGCATTCTCGCCGCGCTCGCCGCCGTGGTGTTGTCCTCCAAAAACCTTACCGCCCAGGCCGGCATGGGCGTGATGTACGAACTCGACGCCATCGCCATGGCGGTCATCGGCGGCGTCTCGCTGTCGGGCGGCCGTGGCTCCATCATCGGCACGGTGATCGGCGCGCTGATCTTCGGCGTCATCATCTCCGGCTTCACCTTCCTGCGCCTCGACGCCTACTACCAGGAGATGGTCAAGGGCGTGATCATCGTCGGCGCGGTCGTTCTCGACCAGTGGCGCCAGCGCATGCGGGCATTGAGGGCTTGACCATGTCAGATATCGTCCTGAAGACCGAAAACCTGACCAAGCGCTATGGCGGCGTGCATGCGCTCGAAGGCGCCAACTTCGAGCTGCGCAAGGGCGAGCATGTCGCCATCATGGGCGACAACGGCGCCGGCAAGTCGACCTTCGTGCGCCAGATCACCGCCGTCGAGCAGCGGACCAGCGGCCAGGTCTGGTTCGACGGCAAGGAAGTGAATTTCGCCGGCCCGATCGAGGCGCGCGAGGCGGGCATCGAGACGGTGTTCCAGAATCTGGCGCTGGCCGACGATCTCGACGTGCCGTCGAACCTGTTTCTCGGCCGCGAAAAAGTACTGTTCAATCTCGGGCCGTTCTCGATCCTCGACCGCAAATACATGCGCAAGGCGACCGAAGCGGCGCTGGTCCGCACGGCGGTGAAGATCCCCAATCTTTCCAACACCATCCGCCATATGTCGGGCGGCCAGCGCCAGTGCGTGGCGATCGCCAGGACGGCGACCTTCGCCTCCAAGCTGATCATCATGGACGAGCCGACGGCAGCGCTTGGCGTGCAGGAGACCGCGCAGGTCGAAAACATCATCCGCACGCTGAAGGACAATGGCGAGCCGCTGATCCTGATCAGCCACAACATGCGTCAGGTGTTCGACCTTTGCGACCGCATCGTGGTGTTCCGGCGCGGCCGCATCGTCGCCAATCTGCGCAAGGAGAATACCGACGGGCAGGACATCGTATCGTACATCACCGGCGCCAAGACCGGCGAGGCGGAACTCGCGGCCTGAGGCCGGGCGCGGAGGCGACGGTCATCGCCTTCCCGTCGATTTGTCTTGACCGGAAAATCATCTAGCGCCCATGACCGGCGCCTCGCTTCGAACCATCCCCAGAGGAAATTTCCATGACTGTTCGCTTCGCCCTCCTTGGTGCCGGCCGCATCGGCAAGGTCCACGCCCGCGCCGTCGGTTCCAACCCCCAGGCAAAACTGGTCGCCGTTGCCGACGCTTTCGAGAAGGCGGCGAGCGAATTGGCTGGTGCCTATGGCGCCGAGGTGCGCACCATCGACGCCATCGAAAAATCGAAAGACATCGACGCGGTCGTCATCTGCACGCCGACCGACACGCATGCCGATCTGATCGAGCGTTTCGCCAAGGCCGGCAAGGCGATCTTCTGCGAGAAGCCGATCGACCTCGACGTCAAGCGGGTCGAGCAGTGCCTGGCCGTGGTCGACAAGGCCAAGGCGACGCTGATGGTCGGCTTCAACAGGCGCTTCGATCCGCATTTCGCCGCCGTGCGCAAGGCGATCGACGACGGCGCCATCGGCACGGTCGAGATGGTCACCATCACGTCGCGCGATCCCGGCGCCCCGCCACTCGATTATATCGCCCGCTCCGGCGGCATTTTCCGCGACATGACCATCCATGATTTCGACATGGCGCGCTTCCTGCTCGGCGAGGAGCCCGTCGCGGTCAGCGCGCATGCCTCGGTGCTGGTCGACAAGAAAATCGGCGAAGCCGGCGATTTCGACTCGGTCAGCGTCATCCTTGAAACCGCATCGGGCAAGCAGGCCGTCATCTCCAATTCGCGCCGCGCCACCTATGGCTACGACCAGCGCATCGAGGTGCATGGCTCCAAGGGCATGGTGGCGGCCGAGAATCAGCGGCCGGTGTCGATCGAGCTGGCCAACGAGAAGGGCTATACGCGCCCGCCGCTGCACGATTTCTTCATGACCCGCTACCTCGACGCCTACGCCAACGAGATCGCCGCCTTCATCACCGCGGCGACTTCAGGCAAGAAGGCGGCGCCGAGCGGCGCGGACGGCCTCGTGGCGCTCAGGCTGGCCGATGCGGCGCTGAAGTCTGCGACCACGGGCAAGACCGTCCGCTTGGACAAGTAAGAACGCATCCGGACCCAACGCACAGGAGCAGAGCGATGAGTGCATCCGCCGATCGCAATTCGAACACACGCGCCATCGTCACCGGCGGTGCGCAAGGCATCGGCTTTGCCGTTGCCGAAGCCCTGGCCGACGAGGGCTGCCGGGCGCTGGCGCTCATCGGCCGCTCGCAGGAGAAGGGTGACAAGGCAGTCGCCCATTTCAAGAAATCAGGCGTTGACGCCATCTTCATTAGCGCCGACCTTTCGAAGGTTGCCGACTGCAAGCGCGCGGTCGCCACCGCGCTCTCGCATTTCGGCAGCATCAACGCGCTGGTCAACGCGGCGGCCACCTCCGCGCGCGGCTCGCTGGTCGAGACATCGGAAGAGCTCTTCGACCAGATCTTCGCAACCAATGTGCGCGGCCCGTTTTTCCTGATGCAGGGCGTGGTGGCGCATCTCCTGGAGAAGAAGGCGCCCGGCTCGATCGTCAACGTGCTGTCGATGTCCGCGCATACCGGGCAGTCGTTCCTGACGCCCTATTCGACCAGCAAGGGCGCGCTGATGACGCTGACCAAGAACGTCGCCAACGCCTATCGCTTCAACCGCATCCGCTGCAACGCCGTACTGCCCGGATGGATGGACACCGAAGGCGAGGACATCGTGCAGAAGAAATGGCACGATGCGCCCGACGACTGGCTGGCGAAGGCCGAGGCCGCGCAGCCGATGGGCCAGTTGGTCAAGCCGGACCAACTCGCGCGGCTGATCAGCTACATGATCAGCCCGCAATCGGGCGTTATGACCGGATCGCTGGTCGACTACGACCAGAGCGTCGCGGGATCGTCGCCGGAATAGCGACAACCGAGTAGTCCACGTCCAGAAGCAGTTCTGCCAAGCGCCGGCCCCTGTTGCCGGCGCGTCGCTATTCCCATATAGTCAAGATAGTCAGAATGGTCACGGGGATCGAAATGCTGTCTGCGCCCAAAGAAGGCACCAACTGGACAGTCGCCGGTGCAAAAGCCCGGCTCTCGGAGGTTATCGAGCGCGCGCAGTCGTCGCCTCAGACAATCACCAGAAATGGCAAACCAAGCGTGGTTGTGGTCTCGGCCGAGGAATGGCAGCGGAAGACCGCGCGCAAGGGTACGCTTGCGGAGTTTCTGCTGGAGTCGCCGCTGCGCGGCGCCGATCTCGACCTTGAACGTCAACGCGACGAACCGCGTGATCTGCCGTTGTGAGATTGCTGCTCGACACGAATGTCCTGTCCGAGGTGACAAGGCCGTCGCCGGACGCACGCGTTTTGGATTGGCTGGACGGGCTTGATGAGGACCGCTCGTTCATCAGCGTCGTGTCGATCGCCGAGATCCGGCGCGGCGTCGCCCTCATGGATGAGGGCCGCAAACGCGAGGCGTTGGCCGAATGGCTCACTCGGGACTTGCCGCAGCGCTTCGAGCAGAGGGTTCTTCCGGTGGACGAGCTGGTTGCCTTGGCTTGGGGCGACCTGATGGGCCTTGCGAAGCGTCGGGGTCGCGGTCTGTCGTCGATGGACGGACTGATCGCAGCCACCGCGATTGCACAGGAACTGACTTTGGCAACGCGCAACACCAGGGATTTCGAAGGCTTTGGAATTGAACTCTTCGATCCCTGGACCGCATGAGCCGTTCGGCCTTTGCATGTCGGTCCTCGAAAGCGACCAATGTCCCCTTGTTACAGGAGGACGTCTCGATGCACCCGTACTGGATCACGATAAGTGGTCATCTCGGTGTCGGCGTCACCGCACGGTCGAAAGCAGACGCCCTGCACCTCTTCGAGCTTGCCTTCGGATCCGCCCAGAAAATCGTCAGCATCGAGATCATCAAGGACATGAACGATCTCGACCAAAATCACGTCCTGCCAAATTTGGGCAGCACCAACTGGCTCCGGCGCGGCATCTGGTTCCCCCAGGGCCAGGAGCACATCGCAAACTGAGGCAATGCGTTGCCTCATCAAGCCGCGTGACAAACGCCCCCGCTTCCACTATATGAGCCGCATGATCAACCTGACCGCCACGTATTGGTACTTTAGGAGCTCGCTGGCGGCGGGAGGATTGCGCTCGATCTGAAGATTGCAGCAACAAGATCCGAACAGCCGCCAGACCTGGCGGCTTTTTTGTGTCAGCCGGCAGGTTCCCAAACATAGTTTTACGCAATTCCGGACGGAAAACCGCTACGCACTTTTCCTGGAATTGCTCTAACAGGAGCAGAAAGCCGTGTTGACCACCACAGACGACCTTCGGGTCAAGGAACTTAGACTGCTGAGCACGCCGGAAGAGGTGATGCGCGAGATACCGCGCTCACTGACGGCGACACGCACCGTTGCCGCCTCGCGCAACGCCATCCATTCCATCCTGGCAGGGGCCGACGATCGACTTGTTGTCATCGTCGGCCCTTGTTCCATCCACGATCCGGTCGCGGCCGTTGACTATGCCAGCCGTCTGGCGGCGCTGCGCGAGGCCCTGGCCGACCGGCTCGAGATCGTGATGCGGGTCTATTTCGAAAAGCCGCGCACGACGGTCGGCTGGAAGGGCCTGATCAACGATCCCGACCTCGACGGCAGCTTCAACATCGACAAGGGGCTGCGGATGGCGCGCAACGTGCTTTCCGCCGTCAACAATCTCGGCCTGCCGGCGGCGACCGAATTCCTCGACATGACGACCCCGCAATACATTGCCGACCTCGTCGCCTGGGGCGCCATCGGCGCGCGCACGACCGAGAGCCAGATCCATCGTGAGCTGGCCTCGGGTCTCTCCTGCCCGGTCGGCTTCAAGAACGGCACCGACGGCAATCTCAGGATCGCCGGCGAGGCGGTGAAGTCGGCCGCCCAACCACACCATTTCATGGCGGTGACCAAGGGCGGACGCAGCGCCATCGCGGCGACGACGGGCAACGAGGATTGCCATGTCATCCTGCGCGGCGGTGTTCAGCCCAACTATGACGCGGCAAGCGTCGAGGCCGCATCCGTGGAACTCGCCCGTATCGGCATCGCGCCCCGTCTGATGATCGACGTCAGCCACGCCAACTCGAGCAAGAAGCCCGAGAATCAGCCGAAAGTGGCGGCCGATGTCGCTGGTCAGGTGGCGGCGGGCGACGAGCGCATCATCGGCGTCATGATCGAGAGCAATCTCGTCGCCGGCCGGCAGGACGTCGTGGCCGGCAAGCCGCTGGTCTACGGCCAGAGCATCACTGATGGCTGCATCGACTGGGCGACAACCGAGACCGTGCTGCACGGTCTTGCCGGCGCCGTCGAATGGCGCCGCTCGGCCCGCCGCGCCATGCTGGACAGCCGGCAAGGGGCAGCCTGATACGATGGAGATGCGGGAGGGGCGGCGCCAACCGGAATTACGCCGCCCTCAAGCCTTCCCATGCTGTGAACACGGAGACCGCAAACAGCAGCAGCCCGGCCGCCCGGCCGGCGAATGCTGTCGCTCGCGGATTGGCGACCAGCAGCTTGCGGCTGCGGCCGGCTGATATGGCGAGCCCGCCATAGATCGCGGCCTGCGTCAGCACGGTTAGCAGGCCCATGATCGTCGCCTGCATCCAGATCGGACCATAGTGCGGTTTCAGGAACTGCGGGTAGACAGCCAGGACGAAGAGATAGGCCTTCGGATTGATCAGGCAGGTCACGAAACCTTGGCGAAACGCCTTCCATGCGGAACGGCTGCCGGCAGGTCCGTCATGCCCGACGGTGATCGAGCTGCGCATCAGAGTGAGGCCGATGAATGCCATGTAGGCGGCGCCGGCAAGCAGCAGTGGCTTGAACAGGATCGGCACGAAATGCATGAGCAGGCCGACGCCGACAGCGCCGTTCAGCGTGTGCACCATGCCGCCGACCATGATGCCGCCGGTCGCCGCTAGGCCCCTGTCGCGCCCACCGGTCAGCGCATTGGCAAGCACGAACAGCATGTCCATGCCTGGAACGGCGATGATGCCGAACAGGAGAAGAAAGAAAAGCCAGAGATTTTCCGCGTAGCTCATGTCAGTTGCCTGTCGCCTCCTGCCGGCGTGCCGCCAAGGAATTTGTTGATTTTCAAGCCGATGGGCGATCCTATAGATCGAGCCAACTGACGATGGTGTGTCAGTTGTGATCGCAGCCGGTGAGAAAAATGCGCAAGGCATCGCGCCTGTTCGAGATCATTCAGATCCTGCGGCTGGCTAGCAGGCCGGTGACGGCGGCAATGATTGCCGGGCAGCTGGAAGTGACGATACGCTCGATCTACCGCGACATCGCGGCACTGCAGGCCATGCGTGTCCCGATCGAGGGCGGCCGTGGCATCGGCTACATACTGCGCCCCGGCTTCGACCTGCCGCCGCTGATGTTCTCGATCGAGGAGATGGAGGCGATCGTGCTGTCGCTGGCGCTGCTGGAGCGCACCGGAGACGACGAACTCAAGCAGGCGGCCAAGCGCGTCGGCGCCAAGATCGCCGGCGCGGTGCCGCCGCCCTTGCGTCAGACGCTCGAGGCCAATGCGTTGCACGCCTGGGGCTTCGCCGCACCCTCCGCCGGCACGATCGACCTGGCGCTGGTGCGCCGCGCCATCCGCGACGAGGAGAAGCTCGACCTTTCCTACCGCGACGAGCTGGGCCGTGCCTCCGAGCGCCTGATCCGCCCGATCGCGCTGATCTATTACGCCGAGACCGCCAACATCGTCGCCTGGTGCGAGCTGCGCCAGGCAATCCGCAACTTCCGCAGCGACCGTATCGAGGATTGCCAGCCGACCGGGTTAAGCTTCAAGGGCGAAGGCGATAGGTTGCGGAAGGTGTGGGTCGATGGATGGGAAACGCCGGCGGTGATTACCGCCCATTGATGACGAAATCGAGAAAGCTTCGGCCGACGGCGAATGGACCGTCGGCAACCTCCCATGTCGACGAACTACATGCCTCTACCTAACATCCACCCAGCGCTTTTCCTCATAAGAACGCGCCATCGCATGCACGGTGCGCTCGATCTCCAGCCCTTCGGCGAACTCAATGAGCCGGGCCGGCTTGCCGGCAAGCCGCGTCAGCAATTCGTGGCATTCGATGATCTTGAGGTCGTTGAAGCCGAGGCTGTGGCCGGGCGCCGGCACGAAAAGATCATAGGGCTTATGCTGCGGCGCCACCAATATGGTGCGATAGCCCTGTTCGGTCGGCCGGTCCGACGTCAGGTAGAGCTGGAATTCGTTCATCCGCTCCTGGTCGAACAGGATCGATCCCTTGGAGCCGAAGATCTGGATGGCGATGCGGCCCTTGCGGCCCCAGGCCGAGCGGTTGACCTGCAGCGTGCCGGCAACGCCGTTTTCCAGATGCATCAGCACGCTGGCGATGTCGTAGGTCTCGACCGCGCGGCGCCCGCCGGCCGCCAGCTTGCGGTCGGCATAGGGCTTGGCCATGTCGCAGATGACACTGGCGACGCGGCCGAACAGCACCGTGACCAGCGACAGCGGATGCACGGCGAAATCGTCGAGCGCGCCGTAGCCGGAAGTCGCCTCGTGCTTCCAGAAGAACAGCGCCTCGGGATCGGCCATGAAATCCTCATCCATCTCGATGCGCAGATGGCTGACCTCGCCGATGATCTTTTCGTCGAGCAGTGCGCCGATGTGACGGATGGCCGGGCTCTGGATGTAGTTGTAGCCAAGCGCCGCGACCTTGCCTGATTTCTTGGCCGCGGCTGCCATCGCCTCGGCTTCGGCAAAGCTCGGGGCCATCGGCTTTTCGCACCACAGATGCTTGCCGGCTTCGAGGACGGCGATGGCCATCTCCGGATGAAACTGGTTGGGCGTGGTGAGCGAGACGATATCGACTTCGGGATCATTGACCACGGCGCGCCAGTCGCCGGAGGCCTTGGCGAAGCCGAACTCGCCGGCCTTGCGCCTGGCGAGATCCTCATTGATCTCGCCGAGATGGACGAGCCTTGGCTTGGTCGCGTCGGGAAAGACCGCACCGACCGCGCTCCACGCGATGGCGTGGCATTTGCCCATGAAGCCCGTGCCGATAAGACCTACGCCGACCATTTTTTCGTTCCTCCGCTGCCATGAATGCTGCGTGGATGAATTAGTCCATTTTCCCCAGGAATGGAATGTCTGCCTCATTTTTTATGGCGTTCTTGCGCAGGCCCGCTATGATGGGGCAGAGAGAGCTTCCGGACAGCCTGAACAGAGCGACGATGGACGAACAGGTACCTCGCGACTTCGAGACACTGCGCTCCACTATTCTGGATCGGCGCGAGAGCTTGCCCAAGCGCATCGCCCAGATCGCCGCCTACGCGCTCGACAATCCCGACGATATCGCCTTCGGCACTGCCGCCAGCATCGCCGCTTCGGCCGGCGTGCAGCCCTCGACCCTGATCCGCTTTGCCCAGCAACTCGGTTTCGACGGCTTTACCAGCCTGCAGCAGGTGTTCCGCGAGCGGCTGCGCGAGCGCAACTCCTCCTATGACGAGCGGCTGCAAGCGCTGCGCGCCAAGGCCGAGGGCGGCGCCGGTCACCGGGCGATCTTCGACGGTTTCATCGCCGCCGCCAGCACCTCGCTCAACGATATTTCCCGCACGCTGGATGACGCGCATCTGGAAGACGCGATTTCGCTGCTGGCAAAGGCGCAGACCATCTATGTCTTGGCCAAGCGGCGCTCCTATCCGGTGGCTTCCTATATCGCCTATGCGCTTGGCAAGCTGAAGATCCGCAACCAGTTGATCGAATCGGCCGCCGGCCTGAATGCCGAGATGGTCGGCTTCGCCACGCCGGCGGACGCCGTCATCGCCATCAGCTTCTCGCCCTACGCGCCGGCCACGATCGAGGAGGCGCGCGCCATTGCCGAGCAAGGGGTGCCGATCGTTGCCATCACCGACAGCTCATTCTCGCCGCTCGCCCAGTTCGCCAGGGTCTGGTTCGAGGTTGCCGAGGCGGATTTCGCCGGCTTCCGCTCGCTGTCGGCGACAATGGCGCTGGCCATGGCGCTGACCGTCGGCGTCGGCGAGAAGCGGCGCGACGCTGTTCGCAAGCGCAAGGCTTGATCGAGCACCCCAAAAAGGCAATTTTAGCCTAGGGAATGCTCATTCCATATTGACTATGGATTGGAATTATTATTTCATATTGCCGGCGCCACGCTGCCGCTCGCGCGTGTTACCCAAAACAATGTTGTCCATGACGACAAGACCGACGGGAGGTTCCAATGAGCGAAGCCGTGGACGCAAGACAGGCGCCGCTCGACGTCATCACCATCGGCCGCGCGTCCGTCGACCTCTATGGCCAGCAGATCGGCTCGCGGCTTGAGGACATCACCTCATTCGCCAAGTCGGTCGGCGGCTGCCCGGCCAACATCTCCGTCGGCACGGCGCGGCTCGGGTTGCGCTCGGCACTGCTGACGCGTGTCGGCGACGAGCAGATGGGCCGCTTCATCCGCGAACAGCTGAAGCGCGAAGGCGTCAATGTCGACGGGCTGAAGACCGACAAGGAGCGGCTGACCGCGCTGGTGCTGCTTTCGGTCGAGAGCGAAGGCGTTTCGCCGATGATCTTCTACCGCTCGGACTGCGCCGACATGGCGCTGGCCGAAGAGGACATCGACGAGGCGTTTATTTCCTCGGCCCGCGCGATCGTCGTCACCGGAACGCACTTTTCCCGCCCCAACAGCGACGCCGCCCAGCGCAAGGCGATCCGCATCATGAAGGCCAGGGGCGGCAAGGTGGTCTTCGACATCGACTACCGGCCGAACCTGTGGGGTCTCGCCGGTCATGCCGAAGGTTTCGAGCGTTATGTCAAATCGGACCGGGTCTCGGCCCAGTTGAAGACGGTGCTGCCCGATTGCGACCTCATCGTCGGCACCGAGGAAGAGATCATGATCGCGTCCGGCGCCGACGACTGCCTGAGCGCGCTGAAGGCGATCCGCGCCCTGTCCTCGGCGACCATCGTCTTGAAGCGCGGCGCCATGGGCTGCATCGTCTATGACGGGCCGATCAGCGACGATCTCGAGGACGGCATCGTCGGCGAGGGTTTCCCGATCGAGATCTACAACGTGCTGGGCGCCGGTGACGCCTTCATGTCGGGCTTGCTGCGTGGCTGGCTCGGCGGCGAAAGCCTTGCCACCGCGGCGACCTGGGCCAATGCCTGCGGCGCCTTCGCCGTGTCGCGGCTGCTCTGCGCGCCGGAATATCCGACCTTCGAGGAGCTGCAGTTCTTCCTCAAGAACGGCAGCAAGCATCGCGCGCTGCGCAAGGACGAGGCGATCAACCACATCCATTGGGCGACGACACGCCGGCGCGACATCCCCTCGCTGATGGCGCTCGCCTGCGATCACCGTGTGCAGCTCGAGGATGTAGCGGCCAAGACCGGCGCCGATCCGGCGCGCATACGCGACTTCAAGGTGCTGGCGGTCAAGGCAGCGGCCAAGGTCGCCGCCGGCCGCGACGGCTATGGCATGCTGATCGACGAGAAACATGGCCGCGAGGCGATGTTCGAGTTCGCCCGGCATCCCTTCGCCTGGCTTGGACGCCCGGTGGAACTGCCGGGCTCGCGGCCGCTGCGCTTCGAATTCTCGCAGGACATCGGCTCGCAGCTCACCGAATGGCCGGTCGATCACTGCATCAAGTGCCTGTGCTTCTACCATCCGGACGATCCGGCGGCCTTGAAGGAAGAACAGCAGCAGAAGCTGCGCGCGCTGTTCGAGGCCGCGCGCAAAGTCGGCCGGGAACTTCTCATCGAGATCATCGCCGGCAAGCATGGCAAGCTCGACGATACGACGATCCCGCGCGCGCTGGAGGAACTCTATGGGCTCGGCATCAAGCCCGACTGGTGGAAGCTCGAACCGCAGGCGTCGAGCGGCGCCTGGGCCAGGATCGAGGCGGTGATCCTGAAGCACGATCCCTGGTGCCGCGGCATCGTCCTGCTTGGCCTGGAAGCGCCGCAGGACGAACTGGAAGCGGCGTTCGCCGCCACCGCCAAGGCGCCCATCGTGAAAGGCTTTGCCGTCGGCCGCACCATCTTCGTCCATGCCGCCGAACAATGGCTGGCCGGCAAGATGTCGGATGAGGAGGCTGTCGCCGACATGGCCTCGCGCTTCGAACAACTGACCGAAGCGTGGCTTGCCGCGCGCGGCCGCAAGGCGGCATAACAAGGCGCTGCATAAGGACTGCGGAGGAAAACACCATGAGCAAGACAATCCGCCTGACGATGGCGCAGGCGCTGACCCGCTTCCTGTCCCGCCAGATGACCGAGATCGACGGCAAGACAACGCCGATCTTCGGCGGCGTCTGGGCGATCTTCGGCCATGGCAATGTCGCCGGCATCGGTGAGGCGCTCTATCAGGTGCGCGACGAACTGCCGACCTTCCGCGCCCACAACGAACAGGCGATGGCGCATGCGGCGATTGCCTATGGCAAGGCCAATTTCCGCCGTCGCTTCATGGCCGCGACCTCTTCGATCGGCCCCGGCGCGCTGAACATGGTGACGGCGGCGGCACTTGCCCACGTAAACAGGTTGCCCGTCCTGTTTTTGCCGGGCGATGTCTTCGCCAACCGCATTCCCGACCCCGTGCTGCAGCAGGCCGAGGATTTTTCCGACGGCACGGCGACGGTCAACGACTGCTTCCGGCCGGTGTCGCGCTATTTCGACCGCATCACGCGGCCAGAACAGATCATCCCGGCGCTCAATCGCGCGATGCAGGTGCTGACCGACCCGGCCGATTGCGGCCCGGTGACGCTGTCGCTCTGCCAGGATGTACAGGCCGAGGCTTATGACTACCCCGAGAGCTTCTTTGCCGAGCGGGTCTGGCGCCAGCGGCGGCCGCGTCCGGACCGCGGCGAACTGGCGGCCGCCGTCGCGGCACTCAAGGGCGCCAGGAAGCCATTGATCATTGCCGGCGGCGGCGTTCTCTATTCGCAAGCCTCCGATGAACTGGCCAAATTCGCGCAAGGCGCGGGCATTCCGGTCTGCGAGACGCAAGGCGGCAAGTCCTCGCTGCCGGACGGTCACAGGCTCAACATGGCGGCGGTCGGCGTCACCGGCACCTCGGCCGCCAACCGGCTGGCGGAAGAGGCCGATGTGGTGCTCGCCATCGGCACGCGGCTGCAGGACTTCACCACCGGCTCGTGGGCGCTGTTCAAGAAGTCCGGCAAGACCATCATCGGGCTCAACGTGCAGCCTTTCGACGCCGGCAAACACCGGGCGCTGCCGCTGGTCGCCGACGCGGCCGAAGGGCTCGCCGAACTCGGCGCCGCGCTGCAAGGCTGGAAGGCGCCTGACGCCTGGACCGACAATGCGGCCACCGGCAAGAAAGCCTGGCAGGCCGATGCGGCCAAGGTGACGGCCTCGACCAATGCCGCTTTCCCCTCCGATGCGCAGGTGATCGGCGCCGTGCAGCGCGCGATGGGCTCTGGCGTGACGCTGCTGCACGCGGCAGGCGGCCTTCCCGGCGAATTGCACAAGCTCTGGCAAGCGGGCGCGCCCGGCTCCTACCATGCCGAATACGGCTTCTCGACCATGGGCTACGAAATCGCCGGCGGGCTCGGCACCAAGATGGCCAAGCCCGACGAGGAGGTCGTGGTCATGATCGGTGACGGCTCCTATCTGATGCTGAATTCCGAGATCGCCACCTCGGTGATGCTCGGTTTGAAACTGACCATCGTGCTGCTCGACAACAGGGGTTTTGGCTGCATCAACCGGCTGCAGATGGCGACCGGCGGCGCGAACTTCAACAATCTCCTGAAGGACTCGCGCCACAATATTTTGCCCGACATCGACTTCGCCGCGCACGCGGCGAGCATGGGGGCGATCGCCGAGAAGGTGCCGTCGATCGCCGAGCTGGAAAACGCGCTGCAGAAGGCCAGGAAGAACGACCGCACCACCGTGCTGGTCATCGACACCGATCCGCTGGTTTCCACCGACGCCGGCGGTCACTGGTGGGACGTGGCGGTGCCGGAAGTGTCGGCGCGCAGCCAGGTGAACGCGGCGCGCAAGGCCTATGATGAGAAACGGCGGATGCAGACCATCGGCGATTGATGTCGGCGCCGAGGCTCCTCCCTTCTCCCCGTTTACGGGGAGAAGGTGCCGGCAGGCGGATGAGGGGCGGCTCCAACGAACAAGAATTGAACTGTTTTTAGCACCGGAGTGACGACTTGAAAGCCAAACTGGGCATGTCCCCCATTGCATGGTGGAACGACGATCTTGCCGAACTCAGCGATGACGTGTCGCTGGAGGAATGTCTGCGCCAGTCGCGCTCTGCCGGCTTCACCGGCATGGAGATGGGCCGCCGCTTCCCCAACGATCCCACTATCATGCTGCCGATCCTGAAGGCCGCCGACGTGACGCTCTGCGGCGGCTGGTTCTCGGGCACGCTGGTCGACGAGGAGATGACTGCCAACAAGGACCGCATCCAGCCGATGATCGACCTGTTCAAGGCGGTCGACGCGCCTTGCATCGTCTATGGCGAGGTCGGCCGCTCGATCCAGGGCGACCGCTCCAAGCCGCTCGCCACCAAGCCGAAGCTCACCAGTGATGAGATGAAAGCCTACGCGCGGCGCCTGACGGAATTCGGAGAATGGTGTGCCGAGCAAGGCATGCCGCTTTCCTATCACCATCACATGGCGGCTGTGGTCGAGACCGAGCGGGAGCTCGATGCCTTCATGCGCCTTTCCGGCGAAGGCATCCCGCTGCTGCTCGATGCCGGACACCTCGCGTTTGCCGGCGGCGACGTGCTGCGCGCCATCGACAACCATCATAAGCGCATCAGCCATGTCCATGTGAAGGATGTGCGCATGGATGTGATCGACAAGCTCGACCGTACGAAGCAGTCCTTCCTCGACGCCGTGGCGCTCGGCGCCTTCACCGTGCCGGGCGACGGTTCGCTCGATTTTGGCGCCATCGTGCAGCGCTTCGCGGACCATGGCTATGAAGGCTGGTTCGTGGTCGAGGCCGAGCAGGATCCCAGGAAGAACCCGCCGCTCAAGATGGCGCAGGTCGGCTACAAGGAGCTGATGCGGGTGATGACGGATGCCGGCTACACCGTCGAGACCCAAGGCTTTCCGAGTGCCTGAAGGCTGGATTCACGGTGACGCGCGGTCTATCTGAGGACAGATTGCTGAGTTACGGATGGCACGATGAAAGATTATGAACACCCGTTCTTCCGCCCGCTTTGGCGGCGCATCGCCGTCGTCGCCGTCTGCCTGATCTGGTCGGTGATCGAATTCGCGTCCGGCACGCCGTTCTGGGGCGTGATCGCGCTCGGTTTCGCCGGCTACGGCGCCTGGCAGTTTTTTTATCTCTACAAGCCGGCTGAAGCAAAAGAGGCCGAGCCCGAACCGAAGGAGTGACTGGTCGCGTAGGCGATTAGCTTGCAGCGCCTCTCGCTTCGTCATCCTGGGGTCTCCGCGACGGAGCTTCGCTCCTGCTTCGCCCCAGGATGACGAAGTTGAGAGGGCCTCGGCCAATCTGAGGCGTCTGCGATGATCCTTTTGAACAACCGGTGAAATCGTCGGCCTGGACAAGCTGCAACCCGTCAAGCCACTGGAATAGGAGAGACAAAATGTCCAAACTGCTCGTCAAAGCCGACAAGGGCCATGGCCGCGTCGCGCATGTGACGCCGAAAAGCGCCGGCTGGACTTATGTCGGTTTCGACCTGCATCGGTTGAAACCAGGCGAAAGCGCCTCGGGAAAGATGGACGACCGTGAGGTCTGCCTGGTGTTCGTGACCGGCAAGGGTACCGCGACAGCCGCCGGCAAGGATCTCGGCCTGCTCGGCGAGCGCATGTCGCCTTTCGAGGGCAAGCCGTGGTCCGTCTACGTGCCGCAGGGATCGGACTGGTCGGTGACGGCCGATTCCGAGCTGGAACTTGGCGTGTGCTCGGCGCCCGGCCTTGGCGGTGGCCTGCCGGTTCGGGTGATCGGACCGGACGATCTCGGCCAGGAGGTGCGGGGCAAGGGCACCAACACGCGCTATGTCACCAACATACTGCCGGAAGGCCAGCCCGCCGACTCATTGCTGGTGGTCGAGGTCATCACGCCCGGCGGCCACACGTCGAGCTACCCGCCGCACAAGCACGACCAGGACAACCTGCCCGCTGAATCCTATCTAGAGGAGACCTACTACCATCGCCTCAACCCGCCGCAGGGCTTTGCCTTCCAGCGCGTCTATACCGACGCCGACAAGGATGGCCGGCGCGCGCTGGACGAAGCCATGGCGATCGAGGACGGCGACGTGGTGCTGGTGCCCAAGGGCTATCACCCCTGCGCCGCCTGCCACGGCTATGACCTCTATTATCTCAATGTGATGGCCGGGCCGAAGCGGACGTGGAAATTCCACAATGCGCCCGAGCACGAATGGCTGATGAAGGCCTGACCGTCCTGCGGTTCCGGCTGAACCTATTGGTCCAGCTCGGGAAAATCGTCGGCTAACGACCCTGAGGCTCGATTTGCCTTCGAAAACCCTTCAAAGCTTCGTCAATCCGTCATGGAAATCACCTATGGCAACGGTTCCAGTGCATGTCGCCCAAAAGTGCGTAGCGGTTTTGGGATGACGACTTGCACCAAATGAAGACGTAAAGCGCGTCGCTCCCTCACTTCAAACGCGGCGCGCTTTAACGAGGACTTCCCATGCGTTATGCCATTTATTTCACTCCCCGGCAGGACGAGCCGCTGGCGCGCATCGCCGCCAACTGGCTGGGCCGCGACCCGTTCGGTGCCGCGACCAGGCCTGTTGAGGCCGTTGCCGACTTGTCGGCGGCGGAAGTGGCCTTCCACACCGCTTCGGCGCGCCGCTATGGTTTCCACGCCACGCTGAAAGCGCCCTTCCACCTGGCTGCCACCGAGACCGAGGCTTCGCTGCGCGCGGCGCTCGACCGTTTTGCCGAAGCAACGCCTGTCGTGACGATCCCGCGCCTTGTCGTCAGCCAGATCGACGGCTTCTTCGCGCTGGTGCCGGATGGTGCGCTGCCTCCGCTCAACCGCTTCGCCGACGACGTCGTGCGCGATTTCGACCGGTTTCGGGCGCCGTTGAGCGAGGCCGAGATCGAGCGGCGCAGTCCGGATTCGCTGAAGCCGGCCGAGTTTCGCAATCTCTGCCAATGGGGTTACCCCTATGTCTTCGAGACCTTCCGCTTCCACATGACCCTGTCCGGCCGGGCCGGACCGCAGGAAAGCCCTCGTCTGCGCGCGGCGATCGACAGCCTTTTCGCCGATGTGTTGCGCCAGCCCGTGCTGGTGGATGCGCTGACATTGTTTGTCGAACCCGAACCCGGTGCGCCGTTCATGGCGCTTTCCCAGCACGCGCTCGGACGCCGCCCAGCCCGGAAAATCGCCTGAACGAACCCGACTGCAAGAACCAAGGACTACCCGCAATGACCGTCGAAACTGTTCTTTCCAACGCCCGCATCGTTCTTGCCGACGAGATCGTCGAAGGTTCGCTGGTGCTGCGCGACGGCTTTATCGCCGGCATCGATGCTGGCACTGGCGGCATCGGCGAGGACACGGGCGGCGACTATATCATTCCCGGGCTGGTCGAACTCCACACCGATCATCTCGAAGGCCATTACGCGCCGCGCCCGAAAGTGCGCTGGAACCCGATCGCCGCGGTGCTTGCCCATGACGCGCAGGTCGCGACCGCCGGCATTACCACCGTGCTCGACGCGCTCCGCGTGGGCATGGACGAAGACGCCGACCTGACATTGGACGACATCCGCAAGCTGGCCGATGCGATCGAGGACAGCGTTGCGCAAGATCGTCTGCGGGCCGATCACTTCCTGCATCTTCGCTGCGAGGTTTCAGCGCCGGATTGCCTCAAGGCATTCGCCAATTTCGACGGCGACGAGCGGGTCAGGCTGGCATCGCTGATGGACCATGCGCCGGGCCAGCGCCAGTTCGTCAATCTGGAAACCTATGCCTACTACTACCAGCGCAAGCTGAAACTCTCGGATCGGGATTTCCAGAAATTCTGCGAGAAGCGGATGACCGAATCGGCGCAGAATTCGGCGCCGAACCGTGTTTACATCGCCGCCGCCTGCCAGGAGCGCGGCATCGTGCTCGCCAGCCACGACGACGCCACGTCGGCCCATGTCGACGAGGCCATCGAGCAGGGCGTGCGGGTGGCCGAGTTCCCGACCACCGAGGAAGCGGCGCGGGCCTCGAAGGCCGCCGGGCTCGGCGTGCTGATGGGCGCGCCCAATGTCATGCGCGGCGCCTCGCACTCGGGCAATGTTTCGGCCCGCACCTTGGCCAGCGACGGCCTGCTCGACATCCTGTCCTCCGATTACATCCCCTTCAGCCTGATCCAGTCGGCCTTCTTCCTCGGTGACATGGTCGAAGGCATTTCGCTGCCGCAGGCCGTCGCCATGGTTTCGAAGAACCCGGCGCAGGCCGTCGGCCTTGACGACCGCGGCGTCATCGAGCAGGGACGCCGCGCCGATCTGGTGCGCGTGCGCGTCGACGATCATGTTCCGGTTGTACGCACCGTCTGGCGGCAGGGACGGAGGGTGGCATGATGGTGTCTGCCTCGATCGAGCGCGAACTGTCCGCCGAGACCTTTCCGATCCGTCACGGCGTCTTTGTCGCTGTCGTGGGCCCGAGCGGTGCCGGCAAGGACACGGTGATCGGCTATGCCAAGGCGCTTTTCGCCGCCGAGACGCAGCTGGAGTTCGTGCGCCGCGTCATCACCAGGCCGAGCGACGCGGCGAGCGAGGATCACGATACGCTGGCCGACGCCGCCTTCGCCGAGGCCGATGCCGACGGCGCCTTCGCCATCTCCTGGGAAGCGCATGGCCTGCACTATGGCCTGCCTGCCGATGTCGACTGGTCCGTCTCCAATGGGCACGTCGCCGTGGCCAACGTGTCGCGCGCGATCATCCCCACCTTGCGCGAACGCTATGCCAATCTGGCGATCGTCGAAATCACCGCTTCGCCCGAGGTGCTGGCGGAACGGCTGGCGATGCGCGGCCGCGAGTCGCGCGGCGAGGTGCTGGCGCGGCTGGCGCGTAGCGCCAATGTGACCCTGTCCGGCCCTGGCGTCACGTCGATCGACAATAGCGGCCCGCGCGAGGTGGCCGGCGAGCGCTTCGCCGAGCTGCTGCGCAAGGCAATGGCCTTTTCCGACATGTCGGGCCTGATCTGATCGAGGCCCGTTTCACCCGCCTGCTTGCGCTGCCGCCGGAACGCTTGGGGATGCTGGCCGCATAGGGTGATTCTGGATTACGATCCGGAAATTCGCCCCGGGAATCAGGGTCGAGCCAGACAGGAAGCCTTGATGCAGACACTGACACCCATCCTCTCGACAGTCACGGCGGCATTTCTCGCCTCCCTCGTCGAGGTCGTCGAAGCCTTCACCATCGTGCTGGCGGTCGGGGTGACACGCAGCTGGCGTCCGGCACTGACGGGCGCCGCGCTGGCGCTGGCGCTGCTGGCGGCGCTGGTGCTGGCGTTCGGGCCGCTGCTGGCGCTGGTGCCGATCACGACGCTGCAGTTCGCCGTCGGGGTGCTGCTGATCCTGTTCGGCATGCGCTGGCTGCGAAAGGCCATCCTGCGCAGCGTCGGCGTCATCGCCCTGCATGACGAGGAGGCGGCCTTCGCCAAGGAAACCGCGGCGCTGCACCGGCAGGCCGCCGACCGGCGCGCCGACTACCTCGCCGGACTGGCCTCCTTCAAGGCGGTGCTGCTCGAGGGCGTCGAGGTGGTGTTCATCGTCATCGCTGTCGGCGCCGCGCATGGACAGACATTTTACGCCAGCATGGGCGCGCTGGCCGCTTTCATCCTGGTGATGCTTGTCGGTCTGGCGGTTCACCGGCCCCTGGCGCGCGTGCCCGAGAATGCGCTGAAATTCGTGGTCGGCCTGATGCTGACCAGCTTTGGCATCTTCTGGACCGGCGAGGGGATCGGCGCCGACTGGCCGGGTGCCGATCTTGCCCTGCTCGCCATCTTCGCCATCGTCGCTCTGGCGTCCCTCGCCATGGTGCGTTGGTTGCGCGGCACCCATCCGACAGCAGCCGGAGGGCTCGCCCGATGAACGTCCTTCGTCGCGTCGCCAGGGAATTCTTCGGCATGTTCGTCGATGACGGCAGTCTGGCGCTGCTGGCGCTGGTCCTGGTGGCCGCCGTTACCGCGGGGGTGAAGCTGCTCGCACTGCCGCCGCTGCTTGGCGGTGGGCTGCTGCTGGTCGGCTGCCTTGCCATCCTTTTGCAAAGCGTTCGCCGCGCCGCGCGCGAGGGCGGTAGGTAGTTAAGTCAAGGCCGCATGGGCGGGATGGGCGTTATTCCGCAGCCGCGCCGACCGCGCCCTTGCGGGCGGCATCGACCATCCGCCGCCGCGCCCGGAACACGCCCCATTGCTGGTCGACCAGCACGCCGATGAGGATGACGCCACCCATCACCGCGAAGTTGAGCGAGGAGGGAATGCCGAGCAGGTTGACCAGGTTCTGCAATTCCTGCAGCAGCACCGTGCCGAGGATGACGCCGATCAGCGAGCCCTCGCCGCCGCGCAGCGAGAAGCCGCCGAGCACGGCGGCCGCAATGGCGTAGAGCTCGTAGAACTGGCCGTGGCTCGCCGGCGAGATCGAGCGCGTATACATGGCGAAATAGATCGCCGACAGGGCGGTGAGCACGCCGCAGATGACGTAAGCCGCCATGACGACGCGCCCGGTGCGAATGCCGGAATATTTCGCCGCCTCCTCGTTCTTGCCGATGGCGTAGAGATAGCGCCCGAACACCGAGCGGTGCAGCACCACCCACATGACGATGGCGATGACGATCAGCGCGAAGAAGGAGTTCGGCACGCCCCAGGAGCGGCCAGCGGTCAGGAATTCGAGCGTTGGGAAATTCTGGCCGAAGGCGAAGCCCGCCGTGCCGTCGGCGGTGTAGAAGCGCGCGACGCCACGGTAGATCAACAGGCCGCACAAGGTGACGACGAAGGGCTGCAGCTTGAGCCGCGTGATCAGCCAGCCATGCGCCAGCCCGATGATGGCGCCGAGCACCAGGATCAGCACGATGGCGATCGGCCATCCCATGCCGCGCACGGCGATGAAGTCGATGAACAGCGTCCCTAGCAACGCGACGACGGAGCCGACGGACAGCTCGATGCCGCCGGTGATGATGACGAAGGCCTGCCCTATCGACAGGATACCAAACAGACCGATGAGGTTCGAGGTGTTGGCGAGATTGATCGGCAGGAGGAAGCGCGGATTGATGATGGCAACGATCGCCCCGACCACCAGGATCAGGATCAGCAGGCCGAGATCTTTCTTTGTCATCGTCGTCTCCGCTTAGCTAAAGCGCGTCGCGCGCTTCAGCTCTTTGTTTATGCATGCCGTTACCGCAAAACCGAGGGTCACTTTTGCGCGGCATGCATTAGTTTGCCGGCTTGCCCACCGCCAGCAAAAGCACGTTTTCCTGGCTGAACTGATCCTTGTCGAGAATGCCCGAGATCTGGCCCTCATGCATGACGGCGATACGATCGGAGACGCCGATCACCTCTTCCATGTCGCTGGAGATCATCAGCACGGCGACGCCGGCGTCCGCCAGCGCCCGCATCAGCCCGTAGATCTCCGCCTTGGCGCCGATGTCGATGCCGCGCGTCGGCTCGTCGAGGATCATCACCTTCGGGTTCATGGCGAGCCATTTGCCGAGCACGACTTTTTGCTGGTTGCCGCCCGACAGCGTGCCGGTGCGCGTCTGCACCGAAGGCGCCTTGATGCCGAGATTCTTCTTTTGCATCTCGGCGGTAGCGACTTCCGCGCTGTTGGAGACCAGCGAGCGCCTGGCATGCGCCGGCAAATTGGGGAGTGAAATATTCTGGGCGATCGACAGGTCGAGCAGGATGCCGGTCAGCTTGCGGTCTTCCGGCACGAGGAAAATGCCTTGCGCGACGGCATCGGCGGCACTCGCCAGCGCCAGCGGCTTGCCGTTGAGTTCCAGCGTGCCGCCAAGGCTGGCTTCGATGCCGAAGAACACCCGCGCCAGTTCGGTGCGGCCGGAGCCGACGAGGCCGGCAAGGCCGAGGATTTCGCCACGCCTGACGTCGAGATCGACCGGCCGGCTGGGATAGGTGGGGGTGCGGACGGCCTTGGCCGACAGCGCCACGGCGCCCGGCGCCCGCCCCGCCTCGGAGGCCTTTTCACGTTCCTTCAGCATGCGGCCGATCATCAACTTGACCATCTGGTCGTGGTTGATGTCGCGCTTGCCAAGCGTGCCGGCCAGCATGCCGTCGCGCAGCACGACGACCCGGTCGGCGACGCGCTCGATCTCGTGCAGGCGGTGCGAGATGAAGATGACGCTGATGCCGTCAGCCTTTAGTGCCTTGATGACGTCGAGCAACTTGTCGGTCTCGGCGAGCGGCAGGCTCGATGTCGGCTCGTCGAGGATCACCAGTCTTGCCTTGATCGACAGCGCCTTGGCGATCTCGACCATCTGCTGCTGCGCCAGCGACAGATCCGCGACCTGTGTGTCGGCGGAGAAATTGGCGCCGACGCGCTTCAGCAGCGGCGCCACCATTTCGCGCAGTTTCGCGCGGTCGACCAGCCTCAGCGGCCCGGCGCGCAGCGGTTCGCGGCCGAAGAAGATGTTGGCGGCGACGTCGAGATTTTCGAATAGGTTGAGTTCCTGGTGGACGAAGGCGATGCCGGAACCAAGGCTGCCTTCGACCGTCAGGTCCTTATGGGCGGTGCCGTCGACGGTGATGGTGCCGGTATCCGGCGTGGTGACGCCGCCGAGGATCTTCATCAGCGTCGACTTGCCCGCGCCGTTCTCGCCGACCAGGCCGATGACCTCGCCCGGCCTGACCTCCATGGAAAACCCGTCGAGCGCCACGACGCCCGGATAGGTCTTGCGCACGTTCTCCAGGCTGAGGAACGGAGTGGTCGCCGCGATGGATGTGTCGGAATAATTCATCATGCCTGACAGCAGCCGGTGGGCCAAAACGGCCCGATCTGCAGACTGACGATCCCGGCAGGGTTCGTCAATGCGAACAGCCGGCTCAAGCGAGTTGAGCCGGCTGAACCGGGTGAAGCCTTAGTTTCCAGACATCGCCTTGAGATTGGCGGCATAGGCGTCGACATCATCCTTGCCGATGATCTTGGTCGGGATGATGATCAGATTGCCGGCCGGGATGCCCGATTTGTCGCCCTTAAGATAGGCGGCCATCAGCTTCATGCCCTGATAGGCCCATTCGAAGGGCTGCTGCACGACGGTGGCGGCAATGGTGCCTTCCTTGACGCCGCCCAGCGTGATCGGATCATCATCGAAGCCGACGACGGTGATCGAGCCGAGCTTGCCGGCATCGCGCAGCGCCTCATAGATGCGCGGCGTGTTGTAGGAGTAGAAGCCGACCATGCAGGTGACGTCGGGGCTGGCGACCAGCGCGTCTTCGACATTCTTCTTGGCGCGCGCCTGGTCGATGTCGTCGCCGCGGACGTCGACGAGCTCGATCTTGGTGCCGGCGAGGCCGTCCTTCATGCCCTGGATGCGCTCCTTGGCATTGTCGGCGCCGAGCAGGCCGACGAAGCCGAGACACTTGCCGCCGTCCGGCATCGCCTTCTTGGCGATTTCGGCCGCCTGCTTGCCGGCGTCGACATTGGACGAGCCGATATAGGCGACGCGCTTGGTCTGCGGAGCGTCGCTGTCGGTGGTGAACAGCGCCGTTTGCGAGGCGATCTTGTTCAGCCCATCGGTCGAGGTCTTGGGATCGACGGCCGAGACCATGATGCCTTTGACGCCGGCGGTCACCAGATCGTCCATCAGCCGCTGCTGGATGGCGACCGAGGACTGTTCGGGATATTTGAGTTCGAGCGTGTAGTCGGGCAGTTCGCCCTGCGCCTTCTTGACGCCGGCTTCGGCCGCTTTCCAGAAATCGGAAGCGCCGTTGACGACGAAGGCCAGCGTCGGCTTGTCGTCGGCGCGCGCGATGGCCGTCGCCGTCAGGCCGACAACCAGGGCCGCGGCGGCCACGGATGCATTGCGTATCAAGGATTTCATGTTCAACCTCCCGTTTTGGTCAGTCGCAGGACTGACCGGACTAGCTCACTAGAATGTCTTGCTCACTGGATTGTCTTGCACACTGGAATTGCCGTTTGCGGCTTGGACGCCCCTCCTCCCCAAGGGTTCCCGGCACTGAAAAGACTGGCGTCGGTCCCAGCCACGGCCACGGACTTTAGACAACCATTCTTCATTCGTAAATAGTCCGATTTGTCTGACATATCACATATGCGAGACAAAGTTAGCGGAGGCAAATGCCGCTCGCCATCGGGCCATTCACAGACGCTCCCACCACATCTGGGCCCGACCGGGCCGGATGCGATGGATTGACGGTACAGCGCATCCTTGTATTAGTAAATACTATTAGCAAAGGACCGATTTGATGGCGCGTCGATCCCTTGGCCGTGCGGAGCTGAAGCCGCGCGATCTTTGGAGTTGCGAGGCTTGCGCCTGCATGACGGATGGGTTTGCGAGGATGATAATAGTTATTAGTTCGGTCGATGTCCCCTTGGACTGGAAGCATCACGTCATCTTGTCGGCCCGGCGGGCCGCGGCTGGACAGGCCGGGGATTTGGGGGCGGCATGAGCGAGACGATGGACCGGACCATTGGGAAGCGCCGCAAGGCGGCGGCAAGGCCCAAGGGCCGCGTCACCATGACCGACATTGCGCGCGCCGCCGGCTGCTCGCAGGCGACGGTCTCCTTCGTGCTCAACAATTCGCCGGGCATTCGCCTGTCGCAGCAGACCCGCGAGCGGGTGATCGAGGCGGCGCGGGCGCTCGGCTACAGCGCCCCCGCCTTTTCGGCGCTGAAGCAACCGGTTGCAGCTTTCGAGGCCGCCGCCTTTGATGGACCCGCCTTCGATGGGCTAGACGGCGTGATCGGCTTTGCCGTCGACCAGCTCGCCACCAGCCCGGAGGCGGTCGTGGCCATCGAGGGCGCGCGGCAGGCCTCGTGGAATGCCGGCAACGTGCTTTTGGTGGCGCAGACCATGGGCGACGCCGTGATGGAGCCGCGCGCTATTTCAGCGCTGACCAGGCGGGGCATTTCAGCGCTGATCTACATGACCATCTTCACCCGCGAGATCACGGCGCCGGACTTCCTCTACGGCCTCGACATCCCTGTCATCCTGCTCAACTGCTACACGTCGGACTATGCCTTCCCGGCCGTGGTGCCCTCCGAGATCGCCGGCGGCCAGAACTCGACGCGGCACCTGATCAGCCACGGCCACCGCCGCATCGCCACCATCACGGGCGAACCCTGGATGCAGGCGGCGCAGGACCGACTGAAAGGCTACCGCCGCGCGCTCGCCACCGCCGACATCCCGTTCGACCCGGAGCTGGTGGTGGAGGGCGACTGGTCGGCCAGCGCCGGCTACGCCGCGACAGTGAAGCTGCTGACCCTGAAGGACCGCCCGACCGCCATCTTCTGCCAGAACGACCGCACCGCGATCGGCTGCTACGAAGCGCTGAAGGAAGCCGGCCTGCACATTCCCGCCGACTTCTCGGTCGTCGGCTACGACGACGAGGAAATCGCCCGGCATCTGTTCCCGCCGCTGACCACCTCGATCCTGCCGCATATGGCCATGGGCCAATGGGCGATCGAGCAGCTGGAGGCGCCGGCGCAGGTGGGCAGGGCGCGCTATCCCATCACCAAGCTGGAATGCCCGCTGGTCGAGCGGGAGAGCGTGGCGACGTTCAAGGGCGCCCCATAAACGCCGGCCTTTTCTCCGTCCCTCCGTGCTCACTGCGTCTTGGCTTCATCCTGATTGCAGTCTAGCCTGCGCCCACGGCTAGGAGAGGGGCATATGACATCGATTTTCACCGTTCATGACGCATCCGGCTATGAGCAGCTCATGGGCCGATGGAGCCGAAAGCTCGCGCCCGGCTTCATCGGCTTCGCCGGGCTCGCTCCCGGCGAAAAGATCCTCGACGTCGGCTGCGGCACCGGCAGCCTGACCTTCGAGCTGGCGAAATCCGCCGAGCTCGCGGCGATCACGGCAATCGACTTTTCGCCTGTTTTCGTCGAGGCGGCAAAGCGGCGCAACACCGATCCGCGCATCGAAATCAAGCAGGCGGACGCCACCGCCTTGCCGTTCGCCGACAATGCGTTCGACCGCGCGCTGGCGCTGCTGGTGCTTCACTTCGTGCCGGAAGCCGGCAAGGCGGTTGCCGAAATGCGCCGGGTAACGCGGCCGGGCGGCGTGGTCGCGGCCGTGGTGTGGGACCATCTCGGCGGCATGGCGGGCATGCGCATGATGATCGACACGGTGGCCGCGCTCAGCGAAGGCGGCCGCCAGCTGCGCAGCCGCTATTGCTTCCAGCCGATGATGCAGCCCGGCGAAATGAAGCGGACCTTCGTGGAACAGGGGCTGGCCGACGTGACCGAAACCGAGTTGATGATCCGCATGGATTACCAGGACTTCGCCGACTATTGGGCGCCGATATCGGCCGGCGAGGGCCCGCTCGGCAAATACATGACCACGCTGGAGGCAGCCGAGCGCGAGCGTACCGAGGCTGCCGTCCGCGATGCCTATCAGGCCGGGCGGCCGGACGGGCCGAGGTCGTTCGCCAATGTGGCCTGGGCGTGCAGGGGCGTTGTGCCCTGACCGCCCCTGCGGCGAAGCGCCTATAAAAGCCGCGGTCAGGCCCGCCGAGCGACCAGATCGACATAGCGCTGCAGATAGAGCGGCCAGCCCTGATCGCCGGCGACGCCGTCGCGGACGCCTTCCCAGCCCTGGCCATGGCGCTCCAGGTTCCGGTGCTCGATCTCGACGCGGGTGCGCTCAGCCGTTTCGGCTGTGAAACGCACCTCCCACTCGCTGGTCTTGGCCGGGTCGGTCTCGATGCGCCATTGCGGGCTGATGTCCCAGCTCAGGAGCACGCGGTTGGGCGGCTCATAGGCCAGCACGCGCGCCCAGCGGCACTCGCTGCCATCGACGCCGCGGTCATAGACGTGGCCGCCGACGCGAGGCTCGAACACCGTTTCGGCGATCTGGGCTGCAAGCAGGTTGTGCTCCGGCGGTTTGAAACTGCCGAAATCCTCGGTGAAAACCTTGAAGGCGCGCGCGATCGGCGCCTCGACCACCACGGATTGTTTTACCGACGCGATGGGGATCTGGGTGTTCATGGTCACTCCTCTGGTGGGGTCTCGACGGCCAGCTTGTAAGCCGCGAGCGTCTTGCTCCAGAACCGGTCGAGCCAGGCGCGCATCTGGCCAAGCCCGTGCGGATCGATGTGGTAGACGTTGCTGGCGCCCTTCGGCTCCGCGCGCACAAGCCGCGAATCCCGAAGCACCTTGAGATGCTGCGACACCGCGGACTGCGACACGCTGACCTGCCGCGTGACCTCCGCCACCGTGCGCGGCCGCTCCGCGATCAGCTCGAAAATCTGCCTTCGGGTCGGATCGCCCAGGGCGGCAAGCTGTGCGCTATCAATAGTCATGGCTTATGATTAGTGCAGACTGATGATTGAGTCAAGCGGGGTGCCAGCTGGGTCCAGTCTGGCGGCGAGGAACTTTCTCCCGAGAGAGACGGTTCAGTCCGGATGGAAGGAATTACGAAGCTTGAAGTCCACCCGGGCAGAAGGCTGGCCGCGCGCTTATCCCTTGCGTTCTTCAAGGCTGTTGCCGCCGTCGACCACCAGCAAGGCGCCGTTGATATAGCTGGCGCTCTCGGAGGCCAGGAACACGACCGCCGCCGCGACCTCATCGGGCCGGCCGGCGCGGCCCGGCGGTGCATGCAGGGCCGCTACCCGCTCCGCCTCGCTCGACGCGCCTGTCTCGATCCAGCCAGGCGCCACCGCATTGGCGGTGACGCCGTGGCGCGCCACTTCCAGCGCCAATGTCCGGGTCAGGCCGACCATCCCGGCCTTCGCCGCGGAATAGGCGGCGGTGCCCTGGTAGGAGACCAGCGGCCCGGTCACCGATGCGACGTTGACGATGCGCCCATAGCCCGCTTCGACCATCGCCGGCAGAAACGCCCTGGTGACGAGAAACGCGGTCTTCAGGCTGGTCTCGATGCCCTGGTCCCACTCGGCCTCGCTCATCGTCAGAAACGTCTTGTCGACGGACGGCGAGGCCAGCGATCCCATGCCGGCATTGTTGACCAGGATATCGACAGCGCCGACCTCGGCCCGCAGCCGCTCCACCTCCGCGGCAATGGTGAGATCGGCGACAGCGGCCGTGGCATCGATGCCCTCGCCCCGAAGCTCGCCAGCGCGCTCCATCACCCGCGCACTGGCGCCGGTCAGGAAAACCGCATGCCCGGCCCGGCCAAATTGCCGCGCAATGGCAAAGCCGATCCCGTCAAGAGCGCCGGCGCCGGTGATGAGGACACGCCTGGGGGGTGGTGGACAAGTGAGGCTCCTTGGGAGGGATCTATCGCTGCGCTGCTCGATAGCTCGGTGGAAGGGCCAACCGGCGATACTGGATGTAGCATATTTGGCCTCTAGTGAGATCGGTGACGGTTCGTTTCCAATGGAAGGATTGCCTTTCAGCCCTTTGCAAAGGAGAGCAAGGTGCCCTGAAAGGCGACATGAGGCGAGGCCGTTCGCGAATTGCGTTACCTGCCGTTCAAGCGCCTTCGGGCTGGCGTATTCCGCACGCTTCCGCAGCCGACCGCTCATTGCATTGAAGATTCGATATTCTTGCTTAGCTCGCGGTCCCCATAAGGGCGCCTGTCGGCTTGCCCCTGACGCCAACTCCGCCCGGTGCTTGCAGTCCACAACACTTGTGATGCATTCGGAAAAATAGTTAGATCAGCTAGAATCGAGAGGGGTGGGGCAAGACATGGCGCACAAATACGGGGGCCCGTGGTCGGAGATCAAACTAGACGCGGTAGAATACTACTTGAAATGCTACACAAAGGCCCTGACGTGGGCAAAGATGGACTTATGGTACATTGATGCGTTTGCGGGTTCTGGCGATCGGGAGGCGGAGCGCCAGGTCGGGGGCATCTTCGAGGGGCGCGAGATCGAAACCGTCATTGAAACTTTAGACGGTTCGGCGCGGCGCGGCCTCAAAATCGAGCCGCCGTTCAAACATTTTATTTTTATCGAAAAAGATCCTGATCGTGCGGCGGCGCTGGAATCTGTCCAGGCTGATTGGCCATATGCGGATATTCAAGTTCTTCGCGGTGACGCCAATAATGAATTGCTGGAGATCATCGGAAAAGCTCCCTGGACCAGCAAATCGCGCAGTCGCTCGCGCGGCGTCGTCTTTCTGGATCCCTTTTCCATGCAAGTCGACTGGTCGACCCTGAAAGCGCTCAGCCAAACTGAATGCCTTGATATATGGTATCTATTCAATGTTGCGGCTGTCACCCGGCAGTTGGCCCATGACTTAGCTGGGATCGGCAACAAGGAAGGCATGCTTGATCGCGTCCTCAGTCCGCGATGGCGGGATCTGTACGCCATGCAGCCGGAAAATCCTTCCGGGCAAACCGACATCTTCGCGAGCGTCTTTGATGCGCCTCAGAAACCCGCGACCGCTCAAAGAACCGTCAGCAAAAAGCAAATCGATCATTGGTTTGAAGGGCTGCTCAGGGAGACGTTCGCGTTTGTGTCGGAGTCGCTTCCAATCATGACCCCGCATGGCGGCCATACCTTTTCGTTGTTCTTGGCTGTGGCCAATCCTGACCCAAAGGCGACTGAGCTTGCCGAAAAATTTGTCCGCCATGTCAACCGGAAATATGCACCGAAGCCGCAGGCATCTCGTCATAGGTCCGGCCGTTGAGCGTGCGACCAGTCGCCTTCTTATTGCGACCGCCCCACTGTTTAAAGAAGAAGGCCGTGCCGGAACGCCGACACATCGTTTCAATTTCATCGACCCAGCGTGGGTCCATATAGCGCGAACTCGGCCCGGACTCGCCGCCAACGATAGCCCAATTAACATTGGTCAGATCGGCACCCGCAACCGAGCCTATTAGAGGTTCGAGCGAAACAAACCTGATAGCAGCAGGAACTTTGCGCAATTCGTCCAATCGATTGAGAACACGATTGTCCTCCACGCTTGTGCCGAGCCAGACATTTGGCAGCACCGGAAAGTCTCCGCGTGTCAGAACTTCCGCCATGCGCTCTGGCCGCTTGGTGAGAATTTGATAGGTATGCCGCGGCGTCTCATCCATTACAGTCCAAACTTGGCGAATGAAGTCGGGAGGCACATCGGCGTGAAACAGATCGGACATGGAATTGACAAAGACCCGACGCGGCTTGCTCCACGTCGCCGGCGTAGCGAGTGACTTCGGATCGAGCGTCACCTTCCCTGTCCATTTCGCGCGGCCGCCACTCTTGCGGGTCAGGCCGTGATATTTCTCCTGGCCCATCGCCTCAAGCCGAGCGGCCATGCGCATTGCATAGCAATTGGTGCAGCCCGCAGTCAGGATAGTGCAGCCTGCAACCGGGTTCCACGTCGCGTCGGTCCATTCGATCGAAGTTTCAGCCATAGGACGATTCTCCTAGTTATCGATCATGGTTAATCTGAGGTTATGAAATTTCCGTTTCGCTGGACGAGAAAGGGGCTCAATGGGCAAGTTATGTGGGAACAGCGCGCGGAGATGCCGCCGACAATATTCGCGATGCGGGCCAAGTTTTTTGATTTACTGGCGCACCCGACAGGATTCGAACCTGTGACCTCTGCCTTCGGAGGGCAGCGCTCTATCCAGCTGAGCTACGGGTGCTTTCAGGACGAGGAGTCCGGAAAACGAACCAGCCGGTGAACCGGCAAGTCACGGCTTCTTAGCGGAAGCGGGCGCGGGCTTCAACGGGCAATTGAGGATTGGAGATTTCCCCTCGTAAGGCGAGGACTTTGGCGCGTATGGCGCTCGCCCCTCCGTGTCCGTTTCGCCGAGCCACCTCGCCGGGGCGAGCCACGGGTCTTGCCCGTCCTTCGGAACCCCCACTCCGCGGGGGCGAGGAACCCCGAGCCTTTCCGAGGGCGCCGCGGCCCGCTTCTTGCGGTCAAGCCGCGCTGTCCCTCGCTGCCCGCCCGCTCTTCACCGTCCGCCGCGCGTGCGTCGCCCCGGCGAAGTATGACGTTCCCCCCGCCAGCCACATCCCCTAGTATTTCCGAAGTAAGTCGCGCATAATGGGCGCGGCCTTCCTGCGGGACAGAGTCCCTCGGAACGCCGGGAGGAACCGAGGATGGCCGTTGTGCTCGTACTCGTTCTGATTGTCGTCGGCTCGGTGCTGTTCCATGTGCTGAGCCCTTGGTGGTGGACGCCTATAGCCTCCAACTGGGGCTATATCGACAGCACTCTCGTCATCACATTCTGGATCACCGGGACGGTCTTCTCCGCTGTCGTGCTGTTCATGGCATATTGCGTGTACCGCTTCCGGCACAAGGAAGGGCAGAAGGCGCACTACGAGCCCGAAAGCAGGAGGCTCGAATCCTGGCTGACCGTGGTCACGGCCGTCGGCGTCGCGGCATTGCTGGCGCCTGGGCTGTTCGTGTGGAGCCAGTTCGTCACCGTTCCCAAGGACGCGACCGAGATCGAGGTCGTTGCGCAGCAATGGCAATGGAGCTTCCGCTTGCCTGGCGCGGACGGCAAGCTTGGCACCTCGAACGCCCGGCTCATCGGTTCCGAGAACCCGCTTGGCATCAATCCACAGGACCCGAACGGTCAGGACGATGTCGTCGTCGTGGCGACCGATCTGCATCTGCCGATCGGCAAGCCGGTCAAGGTGTTGCTGCGCTCGATCGACGTGCTGCACGATTTTTACGTGCCGGAGTTCCGCGCCAAGATGGACATGGTGCCCGGCACGGTCACCTATTTCTGGTTCACCCCCACCAAGACAGGGAGTTTCGAAGTTCTTTGCGCCGAGCTTTGCGGCGTCGGTCACGCCTTCATGCGCGGCGTCGTGAAGGTCGACACCCAAGAGGATTATCTGGCCTGGCTGCAGCAGCAGTCGACCTTCGCCCAGATGTCGGCACCCGCCAAGGTGGGTGTGCTTGCCGCACCGGCGACGGCACAGGCGAAGGCGGAGTAAGGCATTGATGAAACCGGCCCCGAGGAGGACCGGAAAAAGCGGAGAGGTTCAGGGATGGTTGACGTCACGCCTCATGGAGCAGACTTCATTCCGGCCGCGGAAGTGGCGGAGGTGGAACTCTATCACCCGCACAGCTGGTGGACGAGATACGTCTTTTCACAAGACGCCAAGGTCATCGCCATCCAATATGCCGGCACGGCGCTGTCCATCGGGCTCGTCGCGCTGGTGCTGTCCTGGCTGATGCGCCTGAAGCTTGGTTTTCCCGACACTTTCGCCTCCATCTCGCCGGACATGTATTATCAATTCATGACCATGCACGGCATGATCATGGTGATCTACCTCCTGACCGCGCTGTTTCTTGGCGGCTTCGGCAATTACCTCATCCCGTTGATGGTCGGCGCACGCGACATGGTGTTTCCCTATGTCAACATGCTGAGCTACTGGATCTATCTGCTTGCCGTTCTGGTGCTCGTCGGCAGCTTCTTCGCGCCGGGCGGACCGACAGGCGCCGGTTGGACGCTCTATCCGCCGCAGGCCATTACCTCGGGCACGCCCGGCGGACAGGATTGGGGCATCATCCTGATGCTCGTGTCGCTGATCCTGTTCATCATCGGTTTCACCATGGGCGGCCTCAACTATGTGGTGACCGTGCTTCAGGGTCGCACGCGCGGCATGACGCTGATGCGCCTGCCGCTGACCGTCTGGGGTATTTTCACCGCCACGGTCATGGCGCTGCTGGCCTTCCCGGCGCTCTTCGTCGCCTGCGTCATGATGCTGTTCGACCGCGCGATCGGCTCGAGTTTCTTCATGCCGGCGATCGTGGAAATGGGCGCCAACCCGCTGCCGCACGATGGCGGCAGCCCGATCATGTTCCAGCACCTGTTCTGGTTCTTCGGCCATCCTGAAGTCTACATCGTGGCGCTGCCCGCCTTCGGCATCGTCTCCGACCTCATCAGCACGCATGCGCGCAAGAACATCTTCGGCTATCGCATGATGGTGTGGGCGATCGTCAGCATCGGCGCGCTCTCCTTCGTCGTCTGGGCGCACCACATGTATGTCTCGGGCATGCATCCCTACTTCGGCTTCTTCTTCGCCACCACCACGCTGATCATCGCCATCCCCACCGCCATCAAGGTCTACAATTGGGTGCTGACATTGTGGCGCGGCGACATCCACCTGACCATCCCGATGCTGTTCGCGCTCTCTTTCATCGTCACCTTCGTCAATGGCGGGCTGACCGGGCTGTTCCTCGGCAATGTGGTGGTCGACGTGCCGCTGTCGGATACGATGTTCGTCGTCGCGCATTTTCACATGGTGATGGGCGTGGCGCCCATCATGGTGGTATTCGGTGCGATCTATCATTGGTACCCCAAGATCACCGGCCGGCTGCTCAACGAGTCGATGGGCCGCTTCCACTTCTGGGTGACCTTCATCGGTACCTACCTGATCTTCTTCCCGATGCACTATGTCGGGCTGGTCGGCGTGCCGCGCCGCTATCCCGAACTCGGCGACACGGCCTTCGTCCCGCCTTCGGTGCATACGCTGAACGCGTTCATCACCGTGGCCGCGCTGGTCGTCGGCTTCGCCCAGATGGTGTTCCTGTTCAACCTGCTGTGGAGCATTCGCCATGGGCGGCCGGCAGGCGACAATCCGTGGCGGGCGACGACGCTCGAGTGGCAGACGGCCGGCACGCCGCCGCCGCACGGCAATTTCGGCAAGGAGCTGCCGGTGGTCTACCGCTGGGCCTACGACTATAGCGTGCCCGGCGCGCCGGAAGACTTCATCGCACAGAACGATCCGCGCCCATTGACGCAAGGCGGCCCCGCATGATCGTGATCCTGATCCTCCTGGCCGCCGTAACCGGCGTTGTCGGCTGGTGGCTGTCGCGCCAGCGGCTGATGTCCAAGCCGTGGCTCGAGGTCGGGCCGGTGACGGCGTTTCCGCAGACGGAAGCGTCGCTCATGCATCCGGCCAAGATCGGGCTCGGCGTGTTCCTTGCCGTGGTCGGCGCGCTGTTCGCGCTCATGATCAGCGCCTATGTCATGCGCATGGACTATGCCGACTGGCAGGCCGCTCCAGCCCCGAGGCTGCTGTGGCTCAACACCGCCATGCTGGTGCTGGCGAGCTTGGCGCTGCAAGGCGCGGTGTCTGCCGCGCATAAAGCCCAACTGGACAATCTCCGGCTTGCCCTTCTCGCCGGCGCCCTGGCATCGCTGGCTTTCCTGGCTGGGCAATTGCTCGCCTGGCGCGATTTCGCCGCCGAAGGCTATTTCGCGACAGAGAACCCGGCCGCCAGCTTCTTCTATCTCCTGACCGCGATGCACGGCCTTCACATCATCGGCGGATTGGTGGCGCTCGGCCGGGTCAATGTGCGCGCATGGCAAGGCGCCCGGTCCGGAAGCCTCGCTCTGTCGACCGAGCTCTGCGCGATATACTGGCACATCCTGCTTGCCGTCTGGCTGGTGCTTTTCTGCGTGCTCATGGGCTGGGCGGATAACGTGATCGACATCTGCCGGGGGCTCTTGACCTAGACGGCCGCGCGACGGGCCGTACCGAAGGAGGAAATGCTCATGGCCGAGACCACGCTGGAACACGCCGCACCGGTCGCTCCGCGGCCGCCGGGCCTGCGCGGCATCGCGGCCGACTGGTCGTCCGACCAGAGGGCGTTCAAGAACGTCTCCTGGGGCAAGGCGATGATGTGGATCTTCCTGCTCAGCGATACTTTCATCTTTGGCTGCTTCCTGTTGTCCTACATGACCGCGCGCATGTCGACGACGGTGCCTTGGCCCAACCCGAGCGAGGTTTTCGCGCTGCATCTGTTCGGCAGCGACATTCCGCTGATCCTGATCGCGATCATGACCTTCGTGCTGATCTCGTCGAGCGGCACGATGGCGATGGCGGTCAATTTCGGCTACCGGCACGACCGCAGGAAGACGGCGGTGCTGATGCTCGTCACCGCCGCGCTCGGCGCGACCTTCGTCGGCATGCAGGCGTTCGAATGGACGAAGCTCATCACCGAGGGCGTGCGGCCCTGGGGAAATCCCTGGGGCGCCGTGCAATTCGGTTCATCCTTCTTCATGATCACCGGGTTCCACGGCACCCATGTCACCATCGGAGTGATCTTCCTTTTGATCACCGCGCGCAAGGTGTGGCGCGGCGACTTCGAAGCCGGTGCGCGCGGGTTCTTCACCAGCCGGCGCGGCCAGTACGAGAGCGTCGAGATCATGGGGCTCTACTGGCACTTCGTCGACCTGGTGTGGGTGTTCATCTTCGCATTCTTCTATCTTTGGTGAGGTGGAGTGATGGCACAGGCAGAAGCGCGCGAACACGGGCTGCATGGACACGCCGCTCCCGCCCAGGCGGTGGGGCACGCGGAAGGCCAGCAGCACCCGATCAGGCTCTATCTCGTCGTCTGGGGCTGGCTGTTCGTCCTCAGCGCCGGCTCCTACAGCATCGACTATTTCGGCCTCCAGGGCTATCTCAGATGGGGCCTGATCCTCACATTCATGATGCTCAAGGCCGGGCTGATCGTCGCCGTGTTCATGCACATGGCCTGGGAGCGGCTGGCGCTTGCCTATGCGATCCTGGTGCCGCCGCTGCTGATCCTGGTGTTCGTGTGGATCATGGTTCTCGAGTCCGGCTACACCGAGTTGACCCGTGTCCTGTCATTCGGCATGGGGCCATAGACGGCTCGCCGGACCGCGTTTCTTCGTTGACAGGAAAAATGACGGGAGGACAATGGTTGCCACGTTCTCAGACGCGTCCCACCTCCAACAGAAAGGCGCCTACGATGACGATCGCAAGGAAACTCCAGGACTATATTGCCGGCAAGGGCGTCGCCTACGATACCGTTGCCCACCACCGAACCTCGACCAGCAGCCAGACGGCGCAGGCAGCGCATGTTCCGGGCCGGCGACTCGCCAAATCGGTGCTGGTCCATCACGAGATGGGCTATGCGCTGGCGGTGGTTCCGAGCAGCCACCGGGTCGAGTTCAACACGTTGCAGGACGTGGTCGACAGACGGCTTGGCCTCGCTTCCGAAGATGAAATCGGCGAGGTGTTCAGCGACTGCGACATTGGCGCCGTGCCGCCCCTGGGCGCCGCCTATGGCGTGCCGGTCATTCTCGACGAAAGCTTTGGCGGGGAAGACGACGTCTATTTCGAAGCTGGCGATCACAAGACGCTGGTGCATGTCACGGGCGGCGACTTCCGCAATCTGCTGAGGGATGCGCGGGTCGCTCGCTTCAGCCATCCGGCGTGAACCAGAAGCGCCCGCCTCTTTACAGGGTGGGCGCCTCTCCTTCGTCGAGCAATCGGCGGCAAGGCGACGCCGGTCTCTATTTTGTGCATGTTGCCGCGTCACCTTTGCGCGCATGCACTGGGCAAGTCGGATCAGCGTCCTTTGCGTGTTTTTGCCTTGGCTGGGGCAGGAGCAGGGGCTGGCGCCGGTTCGATCAGCTTGCGGTAAAGGTGCCAGGTCGAATGGCCGAGCACGGGCAGGACCACGGCCAGCCCGACGAGCAGCGGCAGCGAGCCGAGACCCAGCGCAACGGCGACAATGAGACCCCACAGCAGCAGCGGCACGGGGTTCGTCATGACCGCTCGCGCCGAAGTTTCGACCGCCGCGTAGGCGCCGATGTCGCGGTCGAGCAGCAGCGGGAAGGCGACGACCGTGGTGCTGAGCACGACAAGGGCAAACAGAAAGCCGATGAGGTTGCCCAGAATGATCAGCGTCCAGCCGCGCTGCGTGGTCAGCACATCCGCGATAAAGCCGAAGAACGATGCCGGCGCGGCGTTGCCATAGAGGTGCCCATAGAGCGCGCGCGCGGTCACCAGCCAGGCGATGAACAGCACCACCAGCATCACCCCGAGAGCGGCGATAGCCGGCATGGCGGGCGATTTTCGGACGTCGAAGGCATGTCGCCACGACGCGTCGAGTTGCTGTTCGCGCCGGCGGCTGATCTCGTAGAGGCCAAGCGCGGCGAAGGGGCCCAGAAGCGCGAAGCCGGTCATCAGGGGATAGACGAGCTGAAGCGCGTTGCCGC
The DNA here is from genome assembly GCF_037179625.1 of Mesorhizobium sp. Cs1299R1N3. Lineage (NCBI taxonomy): Bacteria > Pseudomonadati > Pseudomonadota > Alphaproteobacteria > Hyphomicrobiales > Phyllobacteriaceae > Mesorhizobium > Mesorhizobium sp. Cs1299R1N3. The sequence continues at coordinate 338,788 of NZ_JAPYKQ010000006.1, forward strand.
CGGAGCTCCAGGTGATCAGCACGATACCGGCAACCGGATAGATCAGGCATAAAAAGACGTAGTGCGAGGGTTTTTCCCAAAAATCGTCAAATCCCCGGCGAAGCGCGTCAAAAACATCCGCAACCCCTATCCGGCGGATAGCGGGATGTTCGAGCTTGCTACCGGTGCCTGCTGCGTAGACATGGAAATTTGCCATGACCATTCCTCCAGGATCGGGCCCGGTTCGGTCGCGGCTTTCGGTGCTGCTGTCTGCGTGACTGGCCACGCGAAACCGCGACCTGCACCGCCGGGATCATAGCATTGTTCCCAAGCCTTGTCGCGTTCGGCGGCCCGGTCTGCAACCTAAATACCGCGTGATGCGTTACCCTGCGCGGCATTGAAGCGCGTGGCGTCGAAAAGGGGTCATGCAACCGCTAATTTTAGCCTTATAACCGAGGGTTACTTTCGGGCGACATGCGATAACATCCAAGGCGCGGACAGCGCCGATTTGAGGGAGGAGAATGCCATGAGACTGACCGCGGCCCTTCTTGCAATTTCATTTATCGCGACCATTCCGGCCTTTGCAGCGGGCGATGCCGATGCCGGCAAGAAGATCTTCACCAAATGCATGGTCTGCCATGAAGCGGCGACCGACAAGGACAAGATCGGTCCCTCCTTGCACGGCGTCATCGGCCGAAAGGCAGGTTCGCTGCCGAGCTTCCAGGCCAAATATTCCGACGCGATGAAGAAGGCGGGTGCAGGCGGCCTGGTCTGGGACGAGGCCAATATCGCTGAATACATCAAGTCGCCGAAGACAAAGGTGCCCGGCAACAAGATGCCCTTCGCCGGGCTCCCGAACGATGCCGACATCGCCAATGTGATCGCCTACCTGGAAGCCGCCGCCAAGCAGTAGAGGGCGGCGCCGGCGGAACTGGGATGCCTGAGCCTGGACTCGGAGGCGGTCGATGCTTGCCGAGCCGGGGCGAATTCATGCCAGAGTCATGCGAAAGTTGCCGCACCCGAGGCGATCAAGGCGGACCCGTTCGCAACTCCCCTATGCCCCCCAATGTACCGTTTTTACGCGGGACGAAGCGCGCGCAGCCTCAGACACAATTCAGAAATAAACCAGAAAAATTCCAGAAATCGTTCGGGCGTAGAATTGGCTGGAGAGGGTTTCATCGGCCGCCGCACCGCGGCACTTGTTCGGATTGGCGACAAGCGATGCAAAGGTTCTCGATCAGCTTGATGAGTGCGTTGCTCGGTATTTCGCTCGCCACCGGTCCGGTCGAAGCTGGCGAGGCAAAGGTTGCGGCGACCCGAACCGAGCGCTGCACCAATCTAAGCCGCCAAGTTGACGAAGCTCTCGAAACCCATGCCGCGTCAAGGCAGGTCACCGCGGCGAAGGCACTGCAAAGAAAGGGAAACCGGTTCTGCGCCAACAAGAAGCAGGCACAGGGAATCCGAATGCTCGCAAACGCCGTGAAGCTGCTTGGCGTGACGCCGATCGATCCCGATGCAGTGAAAACCGACCTGCATAGCAAGGAGAAAAAACCATGAAAAAGTCCCTTCTCTCCGCCCTCGGTCTCGCTGTTGCGCTGGCTTTGTCGATGCCAGTTCCCGGCACCGCCGCCGCCACCACGACGACCGCTCCAGCCGCGACCGCAACGACCACGATGACCAAGGCGACAACGGCTGCGAAGCCGCACCGGAAGGCTTGCAAGCCGACCAAGAAGCACAAGTGCCCGATAAAGCACAAGAAGCACACCGCGAAGACCGCGGCGCCTAAAAAAGCCTATTAACACCGCCATGCCATGAGAAGGCTGTTCCATCTGCATTCGGTTGGGGCGGCCTTTTCCATGGTGGCCGTCGCGGAGCGGCCCATTGGCTCTCCGGCTGCTTCGGTGGACGCCCTTCGCGAGTTGCTCACGGCGCCAGCTTGGATCGATTTGACTGGCTCTGGGGCATTGGATCGTCAGACGCCAAGAAACAACTGCATCCGGTTCCGTTGAACCTCCCGATTTTGCACTTAGACCGGGATCGTAGCGAACCGTCCGACGTTGAGAGGCGCGGCCTAGCCTACGGAAGTTCAAATGACCCGCATCGCTACCTTCAACGTGAACGGCGTCAACGGCCGCCTGCCCGTGCTGCTCAAATGGCTGGATGAAACCGCGTACGACATCGTCTGCCTTCAAGAGCTCAAGACATCCGA